>NZ_JBVIQN010000002.1:0-457114 GCF_055577005.1 Streptomyces sp. NPDC033221
CAAGTCGGCGGAGGCCGAGCGGCGGCTGGCCGCCCTCCCCGACGTCCTGTACGTCGCCGTGGGGCTGCGCGCCCAAGGCGCCCTACGGCAGCGCCAGCATCCGCTCCAGCGCCAGCTTCGCGAAGCTCTCCGTCTCGCGGTCGACCTGGATGCGGTTGACGAGCTTGCCCTCGGCGAGGGACTCCAGGGTCCAGACCAGGTGCGGGAGGTCGATGCGGTTCATGGTGGAGCAGAAGCAGACCGTCTTGTCGAGGAAGACGATCTCCTTGTCCTCGGTGGCGAAACGGTTGGCCAGGCGGCGGACGAGGTTCAGTTCGGTGCCGATGGCCCACTTGGAGCCGGGCGGGGCGGCTTCCAGGGCCTTGATGATGTATTCGGTGGAGCCTACGTAGTCGGCGGCGGCGACGACCTCGTGCTTGCACTCGGGGTGTACGAGGACGTTCACGCCGGGTATGCGGGCCCGTACGTCCTCGACGGATTCGAGGGAGAACCGGCCGTGCACGGAGCAGTGGCCGCGCCACAGGATCATCTTGGCGGCGCGGAGCTGCTCGGCGGTCAGGCCGCCGTTCGGCTTGTGGGGGTTGTAGAGGACGCAGTCGTCCAGGGACATGCCCATGTCGCGTACGGCGGTGTTGCGGCCCAGGTGCTGGTCGGGCAGGAACAGGACCTTCTCGCCCTGTTCGAAGGCCCAGTCCAGCGCGCGCTTGGCGTTGGAGGAGGTGCAGATCGTGCCGCCGTGCTTGCCGGTGAAGGCCTTGATGTCGGCGGAGGAGTTCATGTACGAGACGGGGACGACCTGCTCGGCCACGCCGGCCTCGGTGAGCACGTCCCAGCACTCCGCGACCTGCTCGGCCGTCGCCATGTCGGCCATGGAGCAGCCGGCGGCCAGGTCGGGCAGGACGACCTGCTGGTCGTCGGAGGTGAGGATGTCGGCGGACTCGGCCATGAAGTGCACACCGCAGAAGACGATGTACTCGGCGTCCGGCCGGGCGGCCGCGTCCCGTGCCAGCTTGAAAGAGTCGCCGGTCACGTCGGCGAACTCGATGACCTCGTCGCGCTGGTAGTGGTGCCCGAGGACGAAGACCTTGTCGCCGAGCTTCGCCTTGGCGGCGCGGGCCCGCTCGACGAGTCCGGGGTCGGACGGGGCCGGCAGGTCGCCGGGGCAGTCCACGCCGCGCTCGCTCTTGGGGTCGGCCTCGCGGCCGAGAAGGAGCAGCGCGAGCGGGGACGGCTGGACGTCCAGGGGCTGGGCGGTGGTCACGGCACGCACCCTCTCTTGTCGTCGTGAGCGCGGCGGGGCCGCACCCGGGGGAGCCGGTGACGACAGCACCGGGACCCTTTTCGTCTGTTTGACGCTATCTATCATAACCGCTTCACGTCACTTTGACGATGGGCATCGTGTCGATGTGACGCATCCCCGTCCCCGGGCCACCCGCGACCCGCCCGTGGTGTGCGAGCATGAAAGACGAAAGAACGAGAACACGTCGCGCCAGCCGGAATGAATTCCGGGCCCCGTCGGTTGCAGCCGAGGGCAAGCGGTCCGTACAACCCGGGAGAGATCTAGATGAGCGTTCAGGACGAGACCACCGTCGGCGACGGCATCATCCTGTCCGACGCGGCCGCGTCGAAGGTGAAGGCCCTGCTGGAGCAGGAAGGCCGCGACGACCTCGCGCTGCGGGTGGCCGTCCAGCCCGGCGGCTGCTCCGGACTGCGCTACCAGCTCTTCTTCGACGAGCGGTCGCTCGACGGCGATGTCGTCAAGGACTTCGACGGCGTCAAGGTCGTCACCGACCGGATGAGCGCCCCGTACCTGGGCGGCGCCTCCATCGACTTCGTCGACACCATCGAGAAGCAGGGCTTCACGATCGACAACCCGAACGCCACGGGCTCCTGCGCCTGTGGTGACTCCTTCAACTGATCCGAAGCCGGCGGAGCCGGCCGGAGCAGGAGAGCGTACGACGGCGGCGCCCCCTTTCGCAGGGGGCGCCGCCGTTGTCGTTCCTGCACGCGCCGACGCCGTGCAAGATCACGTTATTTATTCCACAAAACTATACGACGCTACTTCGCCGCCGGAACCTCCTTGCCGGTGGCCGCGTCGACCACCTCCCGCCCGGCCAGCGGCTTCTCCAGCGGCACCGTCTGCGTGAACTGCTTCGCCATCTTCACGCAGATCTGGTTCGGCTTCTTCTCCTTGCCGATGACCTCGGCCTTGACGCTCTTGCCGGTCTGTTCGGCGGTCGCCGAGTACGTGCTGCACACGCCGCCCCAGAAGCGCAGCGTGAGCGACTTGCCGTCCGCGCTGACCTCGTACGACTCCAGGTTCATCGCCCCGGCCTTGCCCGACGGCTTGCCGCTGTTGGGGGGCTGGGCGGGGTCGGGCGAGGTGCTGCCGTCACCGTTCTTGACGTACTTCGGGTCGACGGCGGGGTGGGTGACCGTGCCGCCGCCGGTCCGCTGGACGGTGTAGAGCCACGAGGGCACCAGCGCCTGGCGGCCGTTGACGTACTGGGCCGAGAGGCCGAAGACCGCGCCGGTCACGTCGGCGGGCTTGCGCGCGGCGGCGCTGCCCGCGCACGGCTCGACGCCGGCGGTGTCGGTGCCCTGCTTCTGCTGCGGCTCGGCCGTCGCGCAGCCGCCGATGCCGGAGTTCGCGCCGCCGTGCGCGGCGTTGAGGCGCTCCAGCGTCTTCTCGGCGCTCTGTACCGGGTACGTGTCGCCCTTGACGGGCTGCGCCAACTGGCCACTGCCGCCGACGACCTGGCCGTCCGAGCCGATCTGGATGTCGCTCTGCCAGCCGTACGTGGGCAGGCCGCCGAGCACCGGGTTGGCGCTGACGGTCCGTACCGCGCCGGACAGGCCGCTCGCGTCGAGCTTGGCGTTCTTCTGGCCGAGCGCCTCCAGCACCGGCTGCGCCGCCTGCTTCGCCTTCTCCGGGGAGACGGCGTCCTGCTCGGCGGTGTCGTTCTGGGTGCCCCCCGGGGTGGAGGGGCAGCCGGGGCCGCTCGCCTGCGAGCCGCTGCCGCTGTCCTTCGGCGCGGTCTCCGCGCAGCCGGTCCCGCCGGGCGTGCCGTACTGCGAGTACGTCCATGCGCCGGAGCCGCCCTTGGCCACCTGGAGGACGGGGCTGCGCGCGTCCCGCGTCAGGCCGCCCACCTTCCAGGAGTTGCCGTCCGAGCGGACCTTGCCGGGCAGGTCCAGGGCCTTCGCCAGCCGGGCCACCGCCTCCTGGGAGACTTCGCCGCGCGGCTGGTAGACGGGCGCCGAGGAGGGCCCTGCGGGCAGCTTGCCCGTCGCCCGGTAGCCCGCGCCCTGCGGGTTCGGCTCGCCGGGCGCGATTCCGCTGCGCGAGCCCGTCTCCTTGGCGTACCCCTCCAGGGCGAGCGGCGGCGGGCCGCCCTCCGGACGGGCGCCGGTGCCGCTCTCCCCGCTGCTGGAGGCGCTGGAGGCCCAGTACGCCGCGCCGCCGCCGGCCAGCAGCACCGCCGCGGCCACCGAGGCCGCGATCAGCGGGCTGCGCCGGCGCCGGGCGGTCGTCTCCTGGGTGTCGTCGCCGGAATTCTCCCCGCCGGCCGCGGGGGGCGTGTCCTCGGTGCTCACCGCATCGCTCCTTCGGCTCCGCTGAACAACTGACGTGTCCTCCTCCGTGGGGAGGACGCCGGTTGGACGGAGCCGGTGCGTCCGCGGTTCCCTCGGCCCGGGGCCGGGCCCGGGGTGCCGCTCAGTCGCCGTACTCGGACATGCCCCTGACCAGCGCCGCGGAGGCCGCGGGGACGCTGATGCCGTGCAGTTCGCGGGCGGGCGGCGGGGGTGCCTGCGCGTCGCTGCGCCAGTGTGGCGTCATCCGCGCGCAGTCCCCCAGCAGCTGGGCCATGGATTCCGGCTCGGCGGCGTGGCCGGAGGCGGAACGGGAGGCGGCGGCGCGAACGGCGGCCGAACGGGGTGTGACGCCCTTCACATGCTTGGTCATACGGGCACCGTACGCATCCCGCGCCTCGCGAAGAAAGCCCTACTATTGGGTAGTTTCGGCTGGTGGGCGGAGATCAGGACACCCGGTACCGTTGACCAACGTCCGCCTCGTCCTTCCGCCTTCCGCAGGAGCAGACCCGTCGTGCGTATCGCAGTCACCGGCTCCATCGCCACCGACCACCTGATGACCTTCCCCGGCCGTTTCGCCGACCAACTGGTCGCCGATCAGCTGCACACGGTCTCCCTCTCCTTCCTGGTCGACGAACTCGACGTCCGGCGCGGGGGCGTGGGCGCCAACATCTGCTTCGGCATGGGACAGCTCGGCACCGGGCCGATCCTGGTCGGCGCCGCCGGCAACGACTTCGACGAGTACCGCGCCTGGCTCGACCGGCACGGTGTGGACACCCGCTCGGTCCGCATCTCCGAGGTCAAGCACACCGCCCGCTTCGTGTGCACCACCGACGCCGACCACAACCAGATCGGCTCCTTCTACACCGGCGCGATGAGCGAGGCGCGGCTGATCGAGCTGCACACCGTCGCCGAGCGCGTCGGCGGCCTGGACCTGGTGCTGATCGGCGCGGACGACCCGGAGGCGATGGTCCGCCACACCGAGGAGTGCCGCACCCGCGGCATCCCCTTCGCGGCCGACTTCTCGCAGCAGATCGCCCGGATGGACGGCGAGGGCATCCGCACCCTGATGGACGGCGCGGCGTACCTCTTCTCCAACGAGTACGAGAAGGGCCTGATCGAGAACAAGACCGGCTGGACCTCCGAGGAGATCCTGGCCAAGGTCGGCACCCGGGTGACGACGCTGGGTGCCGAAGGCGTCCGCATCGAGCGGGCCGGCGAGCCGGACATCGTCGTGGGCACCGCCGAGGAGAAGGCCAAGGCCGACCCGACCGGCGTCGGCGACGCGTTCCGCGCCGGTTTCCTGTCCGGTCTCGCCTGGGGCGTCGGCCTGGAGCGCGCCGCGCAGGTCGGCTGCATGCTGGCGACGCTGGTCATCGAGACCGTCGGCACCCAGGAGTACGAGCTGCACCGCAGCCACTTCATGGACCGCTTCACCAAGGCGTACGGGCACGACGCCGCTGCCGACATCCGGGCGCATCTGGCCTGATCCGGTCCCTGTGGTGCGGCGGCCCGTCGGACATCCTCCAGGGGCGCCGCACCCGGCCGGACGAGCCGTACCGGCCGAGCGAGCCGTACGGGTCACACGAGGCGCCGCACCACGTACGCGGTGCCGCGCTCGGCCGCCCGCTCGCCCACGTACTCCTGGCCCCGCATCCCGCACCACGCGGGAATGTCCAGCCGCGCCGCCTCGTCGTCCGCCAGGACGGTCAGCGTGGCGCCCACCGGCACGTCGCCGATCACCTTCGCCAGTTCGATGACGGGCACCGGGCAGCGCTTGCCCAGGGCGTCCACGACGTGTTCCGCGGCGGGGGAGGGGGCGGTTTCCGGCCGCGCGGCAGCGGGTGCGCCGAGCTGTTCCCGTACGGAGCGGACCGCTCCCGGGAGCATGTCCAGGAAGCGTTCGACGTCGGCCTCGGCGGTGCCCGGCGGCAGCGACACCCGGACATTGCCCTCCGACAGCACGCCCATCGCCCGCAGCACATGGCTCGGCGTCAGGGTGCCGGAGGTGCAGGACGACCCGGAGGACACGGAGAAGCCCGCCCGGTCCAGTGCGTGCAGCAGGGTCTCTCCGTCGACATAGAGACACGAGAAGGTGACCAGGTGGGGGAGCCGGCGCTCGGGGTCGCCGACGACCTCGGTGTCCGGCACCGCCTCGGCCACCCGCGTACGGATACGGTCGACCAGCTCCCGCAGCCGCGCCGCCTCGGCCGCCGCCTCCGCCCGTACGGCGCGCAGCGAGGCCGCCGCCGCGACCACGGCGGGCAGATTCCCGAAGCCCGGCACCCTGCCGGACTCCCGCTCGTCCTGCGGCCCCTGCGGCGCGAACCGGGTGCCCTTGCGGACGGCCAGCAGCCCCACGCCGGGCGGACCGCCCCACTTGTGCGCGCTGGCCGTCAGCAGCGACCAGGCGCCGCCGGCCGGGCCCCAGGGGAGCGACTGGGCGGCGTCCACCAGCAGCGGTACGCCCGCCTCCCGGCAGGCCGCGGCGGCCTCCTCCACCGGCTGCTCGGTACCCACCTCGTGATTGGCGGACTGCAGGGCCGCCAGCGCGGTGTCCGGGCGCAGCGCGGCGGCGAGGTCAGCGGCGGCCACCCGGCCCGTACGGTCCACGCCGATCTCGGACACCGTGCCGCCCGCCGCCTCGTGGACCGCGGCGGCGTGCAGTACGGAGGAGTGCTCCACCGCGGAGTGGACCAGATGGCGGCCGACACGCCGACGCGCGGCAAGCGTGCCGGACATGGCCGAATGCACCGCCTGCGTCCCCGAAGGAGTGAAAACGAGCTCGTCGGGTCGACAGCCGACGGCTTCTGCCGCGGCCTCCCGCGCGGCGTCCAGCAGCAGCCGGGCGCGGCGGCCCTCCCGGTAGGGGCGGGCCGGATCGGCCCAGCCCTCGTCGAGCGAGGCGAGCAGGGCTTCCCGGGCGACCGGGTGCAGCGGAACGGCCGAGGCGGCATCGAAGTAGGACACGCCCCAGACGCTAGCGCTTCGTACGCCTGTCCGGGCGCGGCGTCAGATGACCGCCGGAGCCCGGCATTCCGGGGCTCGGGGGGCATCCCCCGGATGCCGCAGCCACCCCTTCGGGGAGCGGTGCGGCGCGTTGGGCACCCTCCCCGCGCGACCCCAAATAGCGTCCAGTAGGGTTTGGTCCGCATAAACATCCAAACCCCTGCCCGTGCCAGGGCCGGCGACCGACCAGCGAGACGGCCGCAGCCGGTCTCGCGGGCGAGACTCTCGGGAAGGCGCTACGTGAGTCCCAACGGCTCCGACCGCTCGTCGCGGCGCCCGATGCGGCGGAAGCTGCCGCAGGTGCTGGCTGCGGGACTGGTCCTGGCAACCTCGACCGGTTGCACATACAAGGACTTTCCCAACCTCGGCATGCCCAATCCGGCTACTGAAGAGGCGCCGCGGATCCTCTCCCTTTGGCAGGGCTCCTGGGCCGCCGCCCTTGCAGTGGGCGTGCTGGTGTGGGGCCTGATCATCTGGAGCTGGATCTTCCACCGCCGCAGCCGGACCAAGGTGGAGGTCCCCGCACAGACGCGGTACAACATGCCCATCGAGGCGTTGTACACCATTGTTCCGTTCATCATCATCGCGGTGCTCTTCTACTTCACCGCGCGCGATGAGAGCGAACTCCTCAAGACTTCCAAGAAGCCCGACCACGTCATCAACGTGGTGGGCTATCAGTGGAGCTGGGCGTTCAACTACCTGGAGAACGTGGACGGCAAGGCCGACACCACGAACATCGACTCCAAGGAACTCTCCGCGATCCCGGACAAGTGGAAGAAGAACGTCCCCGCAGGCGCCGACGGCGTGTACGACGAGGGCGTTCCGGGCACGCGGAACCCGCAGACCGGCAACCCGGGTCCGACCCTGTGGCTGCCCAAGGGCGAGACGGTCCAGTTCGTCCTGACGTCGCGTGATGTCATCCACTCGTTCTGGGTGGTGCCGTTCCTGATGAAGCAGGACGTGATCCCCGGCCACACCAACGTCTTCGAGGTGACTCCGAACAAGGAGGGCACCTTCATGGGCAAGTGCGCCGAGCTCTGCGGCGTCGACCACTCCCGGATGCTCTTCAACGTCAAGGTCGTCTCCCCCGAGAAGTACCGGGAGCACCTGAAGGACCTGGCGAAGAAGGGCCAGACCGGTTACCTGCCGTCGGGCATCAAGCAGACGGATCACGCCAGGAACGCGGAGACCAACAACAAGTGAGCATCCTCAACGAACCTCAGGGTGCCGCCGCCGCAACGGCTCCGGCAGCACCGCCCGCACGAAAGAAGTCTCCCGGCTCCGTCGTGGTGAGCTGGCTGACGACCACTGACCACAAGACCATCGGTACGCTCTACCTGGTCACCTCGTTCGCGTTCTTCTGCATCGGCGGCCTGATGGCCCTGCTGATGCGCGCGGAGCTCGCTCGTCCCGGCACGCAGATCATGTCGAACGAGCAGTTCAACCAGGCGTTCACGATGCACGGCACGATCATGCTGCTGATGTTCGCGACGCCGCTGTTCTCCGGCTTCGCGAACTGGATCATGCCGCTGCAGATCGGCGCGCCCGACGTGGCGTTCCCGCGGCTGAACATGTTCGCGTACTGGCTGTACCTCTTCGGCTCGCTGATCGCGGTGGCCGGCTTCCTCACCCCGCAGGGTGCGGCGGACTTCGGCTGGTTCGCCTACTCGCCGCTGTCGGACGCGGTGCGTTCGCCGGGCGTGGGCGCGGACATGTGGATCATGGGTCTGGCCTTCTCCGGCTTCGGCACGATCCTCGGTTCGGTCAACTTCATCACCACGATCATCTGCATGCGTGCCCCCGGCATGACGATGTTCCGGATGCCGATCTTCACCTGGAACGTCCTGCTGACCGGTGTGCTGGTCCTGCTGGCCTTCCCGGTCCTGGCCGCCGCGCTGTTCGCCCTGGAGGCGGACCGTAAATTCGGGGCGCATGTATTCGATGCGGCCAATGGCGGGGCATTGCTCTGGCAGCACCTCTTCTGGTTCTTCGGGCACCCCGAGGTGTACATCATCGCGCTGCCGTTCTTCGGTATCATTTCCGAGGTCATTCCGGTCTTCTCCCGGAAGCCGATGTTCGGTTACATCGGTCTGATCGCGGCGACGATTTCGATCGCGGGCCTTTCGGTCACCGTCTGGGCGCACCACATGTACGTGACGGGCGGGGTACTCCTACCGTTCTTCTCGTTCATGACATTCCTCATCGCGGTACCGACCGGTGTGAAGTTCTTCAACTGGCTCGGCACGATGTGGAAGGGCTCGCTGTCCTTCGAGACACCGATGCTGTGGGCGGTCGGCTTCCTGATCACCTTCACCTTCGGCGGTCTGACCGGCGTGATCCTGGCGTCGCCGCCGATGGACTTCCACGTCTCGGACTCGTACTTCGTGGTGGCGCACTTCCACTACGTCATCTTCGGCACGGTCGTCTTCGCGATGTTCGCCGGCTTCCACTTCTGGTGGCCCAAGTTCACCGGCAAGATGCTCGACGAGCGGCTCGGCAAGATCACGTTCTGGACGCTGTTCGTCGGCTTCCACGGCACCTTCCTCGTCCAGCACTGGCTGGGCGCCGAGGGCATGCCGCGGCGCTACGCGGACTACCTGAACGCGGACGGCTTCACCACGCTGAACACGATCTCGACGATCGCCTCGTTCCTGCTCGGCCTGTCGATGCTGCCGTTCATGTACAACGTCTGGAAGACGGCCAAGTACGGCAAGAAGGTCGAGGTCGACGACCCGTGGGGCTACGGCCGCTCGCTGGAGTGGGCGACCTCCTGCCCGCCGCCGCGGCACAACTTCCTCACGCTGCCGCGCATCCGGTCCGAATCCCCGGCGTTCGACCTGCACCACCCTGAGATCGCCGCGATGGAGGCCATCGAGAACGAGGGCCAGAAGGACACGGCGCTGTTCGGCGGCAAGGAGGTCGGCAAGTGAAGATCCAGGGCAAGATGTTCATCTGGCTCTCCGTCTTCGTCCTCGCCATGGCGATCGTCTATGGCGTCTGGTCGAAGGAGCCGGCGGGCACCACCGCGCTGTTCCTCGCCTTCGGCCTGTGCATCATGATCGGCTACTACCTGGCCTTCACGGCTCGCCGGGTGGACGCCGGAGCACAGGACAACGACGAGGCCGAGGTCTCCGACGACGCCGGTGAGCTGGGCTTCTTCAGCCCGCACAGCTGGCAGCCGCTGTCCCTGGGCGTCGGCGGCGCGCTCGCCTTCCTGGGCGTGGTCTTCGGCTGGTGGCTGCTCTACTTCTCGGCCCCGGTCATCCTGATCGGCCTGTTCGGCTGGGTCTTCGAGTACTACCGAGGCGAGAACCGCACGCAGTAGGCGGCTCCCGTACACCGGGCGGGCCCGGACACCTCACCAGGTGTCCGGGCCCGCCCGTTTGCAGTCCTCCAGCGCGCCGCGGCCGGGGGATTTTCATACTTTGGGGTCATGAGTCACAGACCACGACACCGGACGGCGCTCGGCTGCGCCTTCCTGCTGGCGCCCCTGGCGGCAGGCGCCACCGCCTGCGGCGGTTCGTCGTCGGACCCGCTCTCGGCAGCGCCGTACGACGCGGCCGGACAGATCTCCGCCAACGCGCCCGGCGGCGGCGCGAAGGCGGACCCGGACAAGCCGCTGGAGGTCTCCACCACCGGTGACGAGGCCCGCATCACGGATGTGACCGCCACCGACGCCTCCGGCCGCTACATCAGGGGCGAACTGACCGCCGACGGCAGGCAGTGGCGCACCACCGTCCCGCTGGCCGCCGGCACCCGCTACACCGTGCGGGTGAGCACCGAGGACGAGGACGGCGCGCCGGGCCGCAAGATCCTCCAGATCGACACCAAGGACACCGGCGACCGGCTGAACGTCAAGCTCGGTCCCGAGAACGGCACGTACGGGGTCGGCCAGCCCGTGACGGCGGCGCTGAGCAAGCCCGTCAAGGACCCCAAGGCGCGCGCGATCGTGGAGGGCGCCCTCAAGGTCCGCTCCACCCCGCGGGTCGAGGGCTCCTGGCACTGGGTCGACAGCAAGACGCTGCACTTCCGCCCGCGCGAGTACTGGCCCACGCACGCCGATATCGAGGTCCGCAGCAACCTGGAGGGCCTGAAGGTCACCGGCGGGCTGTACGGAGGCCCCGCGAAGCCCGTGAAGCTCCGTACGGGCGACCGGGTGGAGGCCGTCACGGACGCCGCGGCGCACACCATGACGGTCACCCGCAACGGCGAGGAGATCAACACCATCCCCGTCACCACCGGCAAGCCCGGCTACTCCACCCGCAACGGCACCAAGGTCATCCTGGGCAAGGAGGGTTTCGTCCGGATGCGGGGGGAGAGCATCGGCATCCCGTCGAGCAGTACGGACTCCTACGACCTGCCGGTCTACTGGGCCACCCGGGTGACCTGGAGCGGCGAATACGTGCACGCGGCGCCCTGGTCCGTGGGATCGCAGGGCGCCGACAACGTCAGCCACGGCTGCACCGGCATGTCCACCGGCAACGCCAAGTGGTTCTTCGACACCGTGCGGGTCGGCGATCTCGTCAAGGTCGTCAACAGCGGCGGCGAGACCATGACGCCCTTCGACAACGGCTTCGGCGACTGGAACATGCCGTGGAAGCAGTGGCGCGCGGGCAGCGCGCTGGACAAGAACAAGCCCAGCACCACAGGCGAGCAGGACCAGCGGCCGGGACCCGAGAATGCCGCCCGGCTGCGCCCGCAGGTCTGAAGACCCCTCAGGAGGGCCTTCAGGAGGCCGCTCAGGCCCCCGTGAGGAGCCTGCGGCGCAGCAGCCCGGCCAGGGCGTCCGTGAAGGCCACCGGGTCCACAGGGTGCGTCACAGCGGCGTCCGCGCGGCTCCACGTCGCCAGCCACGCGTCCTGCGGGCGGCCGATGAGCAGCAGCACCGGCGGGCAGTGGAAGATCTCGTCCTTGATCTGCCGGCACACGCCCATGCCGCCCGCGGGCGCCGTCTCGCCGTCCAGCACACACACGTCGATCCCGCCCTGCTCCAGCGCCTCCAGGACGGCGGGCAGCGTCGCGCACTCCAGGAACTCCACCGGCGGCACGTCGGCGGCCGGCCGGCGGCCCGTCGCCAGCCGTACCTGCTCGCGGGTGTCGGCGTTGTCGCTGTAGACCAGCACCGTGGCAGTCGCCTGCATCGTTCCTCCACGCATCTCGGCGGTACGGCTTCGGGCGGAAACCCACCCGGCCAGCGCCGGGAGGTGCCTCCAGCGCGGATGCTACTGCCCGTACGGCGGCACGCAGGAGGGTTCGACGAGATCCACGATCTGGCCGACGGCCCGTCAGGACTGGTCACAGCGGGGGTACGGGGCCGTACGGCGGGTCCCGGGTCCTCCCTTCGGGCGACTGCCGCAGTGGGCCGTACGAGCAGGGCATACGCCCTTGACACACCGAACGGCACCCCCCGGAGTGAGGGCGGGATAAGCGACCGACATAATGTCGGTCGTGGCGACAGCAACGACAGTAGAAACCGGGCACGCGCACCCGTCGGTCAATCGGCCGAACCTCACCAGCGTCGGAACCATCATCTGGCTGAGTTCCGAGCTGATGTTCTTCGCGGCCCTCTTCGCGATGTACTTCACCCTCCGATCGGTGACCGGGACCGAGTATTGGAAGGAATCCGCCGATGCGCTGAATCTTCCGTTCTCCGCGACGAACACGACGATCCTGGTGCTCAGCTCCCTGACCTGCCAGCTCGGTGTGTTCGCCGCCGAGCGTGGCGATGTCAAGAAGCTCCGGACCTGGTTCGTGATCACCTTCATCATGGGTGCGATCTTCATCGGCGGTCAGGTCTTCGAGTACACCGATCTGGTCAAGGAAGAGGGCCTCTCGCTCTCGTCCGGCCCGTACGGCTCGGTGTTCTACCTGACCACCGGCTTCCACGGACTGCACGTGACAGGCGGACTCATCGCCTTCCTGCTGGTCCTGGGCAGGACGTACGCGGCCAAGAGGTTCACCCACGAACAGGCCACCGCGGCCATCGTCGTGTCCTACTACTGGCACTTCGTCGATGTCGTCTGGATCGGCCTCTTCGCCACGATCTACCTGATCCGCTGACCGGTCCCGTACCGGAACCGCGCATCAGACAGACATAGCCAAAGCATCGACGCAGAAGATCCTGACACCGGGGTAATCCGTGAAAAAGCTCTCCGCACGACGGCGCCATCCGCTGGCGGCGCTCGTCGTCCTACTCTTCGCGCTGGCGGTCACTGGGGGGCTGTACGCCGCGTTCGCGCCTGCGGACAAGGCTCAGGCCGATGACACCGCCCAGTCTCTTGCCATCAAGGAGGGCAAGAAGCTCTTCGCCGTCGGCTGCGCCAGCTGCCACGGCACCGGCGGTCAGGGCACCTCCGACGGCCCGAGCCTGGTCGGCGTGGGCGCCGCCGCCGTCGACTTCCAGGTCGCTACCGGCCGGATGCCGGCGCAGCAGCCCGGCGCCCAGGTGCCGCGGAAGAAGAACATCTACAGCCAGGCCGAGATCGACCAGCTCGCGGCGTACGTCGCGTCGCTGGGTGCCGGTCCCAGCGTGCCGGGCAAGGACCAGTACAGCAAGGACGGCGCGGACATCGCCAAGGGCGGTGAGCTGTTCCGTACGAACTGCGCGCAGTGCCACAACTTCACCGGTAAGGGCGGCGCCCTGACCAACGGCAAGTTCGCACCGACGCTCGAAGGCGTGGACCCGAAGCACATCTACGAGGCCATGGAAACCGGCCCGCAGAACATGCCTTCCTTCGGTGACGGTTCGCTGTCCCCGCAGAACAAGAAGGACATCGTGTCCTACCTCGGCGCCGTCAACAGCGACGACACCCCCAGCCCCGGTGGTCTGGGCCTGGGCGGTCTCGGCCCGGTCAGTGAGGGCCTCTTCGGTTGGATCGCCGGCCTGGGCGCGCTGATCGCGGTCGCCATCTGGGTCGCAGCCCGGACTACGAAGGCCAAGAAGTCATGAGTGAGACTGGACGACACGAAGACGTGCCAGAAAAGAACCTCCCCGGTGAGCGGGACACGGCTCACGGCGGCGTGGTCGAGACGGCGGACAACCCGTTCGCCGACCCGGGGCTGCCGCCCCACGAGCCCCGCATCCAGGACATCGACGAGCGGGCCGCCAAGCGCTCCGAGCGCGCGGTCGCCTTCCTCTTCACCCTGTCGATGCTCGCGACGGTCGGCTTCATCGCCTCCTACGTGATCTTCCCGGTCGACGAGATCACCTACATCTGGCCGTTCGGCCACGTCAGCGCGCTGAACTTCTGGCTCGGCCTGACGCTCGGTGTGGCGCTCTTCTGCATCGGCGCCGGCGCGGTCCACTGGGCCCGCACGCTGATGTCGGACGAGGAGGTCGCCGACGACCGGCACCCGATCGAGGCGGCCCCCGAGGTCAAGGCCAAGGTCATGGAGGACTTCCGCGCAGGCGCGAAGGAATCCGCGATCGGCCGCCGCAAGCTGGTCCGCAACACCATGTTCGGCGCGCTGGCCCTGGTGCCGCTCTCCGGTGTGGTGCTGCTGCGCGACCTCGGTCCGCTGCCGGAGAAGAAGCTCCGGACGACCGGCTGGAAGAAGGGCATCCGCCTGGTCAACCAGTCGACCAACCTCCCGCTGCGTCCCGAGGACATCGCGGTCGGTTCGCTGACCTTCGCCAAGCCCGAGGGCCTGGAGGAGGACGACCACGACTTCAACCAGAAGATCGCCAAGGACGCCCTGATGCTCGTGCGGATCCAGCCGCAGAACATCAAGGACAAGCAGGAACTGGACTGGTCGCACGAGGGCATCGTCGCCTACTCGAAGATCTGCACCCACGTGGGCTGCCCGATCAGCCTCTACGAGCAGCAGACGCACCACGTGCTGTGCCCCTGCCACCAGTCGACCTTTGACCTGGCCGACGGCGGACGCGTCATCTTCGGCCCTGCCGGACACGCCCTGCCGCAGCTGCACATCACGGTGAAGGACGGCTTCCTCGAAGCCGTAAGCGACTTCGCGGAGCCCGTCGGCCCGAGCTTCTGGGAGCGCGGATGAGTAACGAGACGAGCGCGACCACCACGCGCCGCGGCCAGGCGCCGCGGGGCGAGCGGATCGCCGACTGGGCGGACGGCCGGCTGGGCATCTACAGCCTCGCCAAGTCCAACATGCGCAAGATCTTCCCGGACCACTGGTCCTTCATGCTGGGCGAGATCTGCCTCTACAGCTTCATCATCATCATCCTGACCGGCGTCTACCTGACGCTGTTCTTCCACCCGAGCATGGCCGAGGTGACGTACCACGGCTCGTACGTGCCCATGCACGGGATCCGGATGACGCAGGCGTTCGAGTCGACGCTGGACATCAGCTTCGACGTGCGCGGCGGTCTGCTCATCCGGCAGATCCACCACTGGGCGGCCCTGGTCTTCCTGGGCGGCATGATGGTGCACATGATGCGGGTGTTCTTCACCGGCGCCTTCCGCAAGCCGCGCGAGGTCAACTGGCTGTTCGGCTTCCTGCTGCTGGTGCTCGGCATGTTCACCGGCTTCACCGGCTACTCGCTGCCGGACGACCTGCTCTCCGGCACCGGCGTCCGGTTCATCGAGGGTGTCATCCTGGCGATGCCGCTCATCGGCTCGTACCTGCAGATGTTCATCTTCGGCGGGGAGTTCCCGGGGCACGACATCATCCCGAGGTTCTTCACGGTGCACGTCCTGCTGCTGCCCGGCATCATGCTGGGTCTGCTGGTGGCGCACCTGATCCTGGTCTTCTACCACAAGCACACGCAGTTCCCGGGTGCCGGCAAGACCAACAAGAACGTCGTCGGCATGCCGCTGCTGCCGGTCTACATGGCCAAGGCCGGAGGCTTCTTCTTCCTGGTCTTCGGCGTGATCTCGGTGATCGCGGCGGTCGCCAGCATCAACCCGGTGTGGGCCATCGGCCCGTACCGGCCCGACCAGGTGTCCACCGGCGCCCAGCCCGACTGGTACATGGGCTTCGCCGAGGGTCTGGTCCGTGTGATGCCCGGCTGGGAGTGGGACATCTGGGGCCACACCATCAACTTCGGTGTGCTGATCCCGATCCTCATCTTCCCGCTGGTGCTGGTCGCGATCGCGGTCTACCCGTTCGTCGAGTCCTGGGTCACCGGTGACAAGCGCGAGCACCACATCCTGGACCGCCCGCGCAACGCCCCGACCCGTACCGGCTTCGGTGTGGCCTGGCTGACCGCCTACCTCATCATGCTGATCGGCGGCGGCAACGACCTGTGGGCCACCCACTTCCACCTGTCGCTGAACTCGCTGACCTGGTTCGTCCGGATCGGCTTCTTCGTCGGGCCGGTCGTCGCCTTCATCGTCACCAAGCGGATCTGCCTGGGCCTGCAGCGCCGGGACCGCGACAAGGTGCTGCACGGACGTGAGTCCGGCATCATCAAGCGGCTGCCGCACGGTGAGTTCATCGAGGTGCACGAGCCGCTCAACCAGGAGCAGCTGCACACGCTCACCCAGCACGAGCAGCCCAAGCCGTTCGAGATCGGCCCGGAGGTCGACGAGAACGGTGTCGAGCGGAAGGTCAAGCGGACGACCAAGCTCCGCGCCAAGCTCTCCAAGGGCTACTACGGCGAGGACAACGTCATCCCGAAGCCGACCGCCGAGGAGTACAAGGAGATCACCAGCGGCCACGGCCACCACTGATCCCCGCCGTGTGACGCACGGCAGTACCACCGCGTAAGTACGCCACCCAGAGGGCCCCTTCCAGTCACTGGACGGGGCCCTTCGGCATGGCACGGGGCCGGATAGGGTTTCGGCACCAGCAGGAGACGAATCCAGGAGTGTGGACCATGAACGTTGCGACCCCGAATGGCGGCGACAGCGTGGCGGCCCGCACCTGGCCGGGTGTGCTGGAAGCCCTCCTCCAGGGCCGTGACCTGGGCGCCGACGACACCGCCTGGGCGATGGACCGGATCATGCGCGGCGAGGCCACCGACGCGCAGATCGCCGGGTTCGCGGTCGCGCTGCGGGCCAAGGGCGAGACCGTCGCGGAGATCTCCGGCCTGGTACGGGCCATGTACGCGCACGCCAACCTCATCGAGGTGCCGGGCCCGAGCGTGGACATCGTCGGCACCGGCGGCGACGGCGCCAAGACCGTCAACATCTCCACCATGTCCTCGATCGTGGTGGCCGGCACCGGCGCGAAGGTCGTCAAGCACGGCAACCGCGCCGCCTCGTCCGCCAGCGGCGCGTCCGACGTGCTGGAGAAGCTGGGCGTGAACCTGGACCTCACCCCGCGCCGGGTCGTCGAGGTTGCCGAGGAGGCCGGGATCACCTTCTGCTTCGCGGTCAAGTTCCACCCGTCGCTGCGGCACGTGGCCCCCGCCCGGCGCGAACTGGGCATCCGTACGACGTTCAACGTACTGGGCCCGCTGACCAACCCGGCGAAGGTACGCGCCCAGGCCACCGGCGTCGCCGACGCGCGGATGGCGCCGATCCTGGCCGGCGTGCTCGCCGAACGCGGCTCCAGTGCACTGGTCTTCCGGGGCGACGACGGGCTGGACGAGCTGACCACCACGGCCACGTCGAAGGTCTGGGTCGTACGGGACGGCGGCGTACGCGAGGAGACCTTCGACCCGCGGGACGTCGGCATCGCCCTGGTGCCGGTCGAGGCGCTGCGCGGCGCCGACGCCTCGTACAACGCGGACGTGGCACGCCGCCTGCTGGGCGGCGAGCCCGGCCCGGTGCGGGACGCGGTGCTGCTCAACTCGGCGGCGGCCCTGGTGGCCCTGGAGCCGACGGCGGCGCCGCTGACCGAGCAGATCGCCGCGGGCATCGCCAAGGCCGCCGAAGCCATCGACTCGGGAGCGGCCCGCCGGGCGCTGGAGCGGTGGGTGGCGGCCAGCAACGCCTGAGACGGCCGTGGTGTGACGCAAGGCTCGGTCCGGCATACGGACCGGGCCTTGCGTGCTTCCGATCGTGTGGCATGATTCTGCCCAGGTCACGAGTGACAGCGACTACGGCCCCGGCCCGCTGTCCGGCAACCCTCCGTCCGTGGCGGGGTGCCCCGGGTGATGACCAGGTCGCAGGCAGCGAGGTCTGCGGCAAGCGCGGATCCCTCGTGCCAGGGATCCTGGTCCTTGAGGGAGATCTCCCGTGTTGCAGCGAATGCGTTAGGGCCGTCCGGCCCCGTTTTCCGCACCCCTTTTTCCTTTCACCGCTGTCGGCCGGCCCCGCTTTCGCGTGCGCGCCCCGCAGCGAAGTCGCCCTGCCTCCACGGGAGTTCGCCATGCCTGTTTCCGCTGCCGCCACCACCGATGCCGCCGTCTGCACCCCGCTGCCCGTGCTGGGCCGGGACGTGCTGGTCCCGCTCGTCACGGGCGGTGAGGTCGAGTACGCCGCGCTGGACATCGCCGCCAGCGCCCCGGCGCTCCAGCGCGTCTGGGACGACGTGGCCGCGTACGCCCCGTACTACGGCAGCGTGCACCGCGGGGCGGGCTACCTCTCGCAGCTGTCCACCGACCTGTTCGAGAACAGCCGGGCGGCGGTGGCTGACTTCCTCGGCTGCCGGGAGGCCGACCAGGTGGTCTTCACCCGCTCCACCACCGACTCGCTGAACCTGCTGGCCGCCGTGCTGCCCGCACACACCCGGGTGTTCGTCTTCGAGACCGAGCACCACGCCTCGCTGCTGCCCTGGGAACAGCGCGCGGACGCCGAGGTGACGTACCTGGACGCGCCCCGCACCCCGCAGCAGGCGGTGGACACGCTGGAGCGGGCGCTGGCGGAGCGCGAGCCGTACAAGAACGCTCTGGTCTGCGTGACGGGTGCTTCCAATGTGACCGGTGAGCTGTGGCCCGTACGGGAGCTGGCCGCCGCGGCACACGCGCACGGCGCGCGGATCGTCCTCGACGCCGCGCAGCTCGCGCCGCACCACCCGGTCGACATCGCCGAGCTGGACGTGGACTGGGTCGCCTTCTCCGGCCACAAGCTGTACGCGCCCTTCGGGGCCGGTGTGCTGGCCGGGCGCGCAGACTGGCTCCAGGACGCGGAGCCGTATCTGGCGGGCGGCGGCGCCAGCCGCACGGTCGCGCGCCGCGCCGACGGCGGGGTGGACGTCGACTGGCACACCACCGCGGCCCGCCACGAGGCCGGCTCGCCCAACGTCATCGGCGTCTACGCCATCGCCGCCGCCTGCAAGGCACTCACCGAGGCGGGCTTCGAGAACCTGGTGGCCCGGGAGCAGCAGCTCGTCGAGCGGGTGCGGGCGGGCCTCGCCGAGGTGCCCGAGGTGACCGTGCTCTCGCTGTTCGGCGACGACGCGCCGCGGGTGGGCGTGCTGTCCTTCGTCGTCCGGGGCTGGAACAGCTCGCACTTCGCGGCGGCGCTCTCCGCGGAGTACGGCATCGGCGTGCGCGACGGGCTGTTCTGCGCGCATCCCCTCGTACGGACCCTGCTCGGCGCCGAGTCCCAGGCCCCGGGGGAGTGCGGGGCGCCCGAAGGGGCACCGGGTGAGCAGAGCCTGAACGCCATCCGGGTGAGCTTCGGGGCCGGTACGCCCGACGAGCACGTGGACCGCTTCGTCCGGGCCGTCAAGGAACTGGTGACGCAGGGCGCGCGGTGGAGCTACCGCACCGAGGACGGGCGCTGCGTGCCGGACACCGCGGCGTAGCCCTGCTGGTCCGCCCGCGTCGCGGCGCTCCGCTGTCCGGGCGCCGCGGCGCGGGTTTCGTGTGCGGTGGCGGTCCGGGTCAGGCGTCCAGGCCGATCGCGAAGGCCGCCTCCAGGTCGTGCTGGGAGTACGTGCGGAACGCGATGTGCGTCTCGGTGGAGGCGACGCCCGGGACCTTGCTGATCCGGCCGGGGATGACGTCGGCCAGGTCGTCGTGGTTGGCCACCCGCACCATGGCGATCAGGTCGTGCGCACCGGTGACCGAGTAGACCTCGCTCACGCCCTCCAGCGCGGCGATCTTCTCCGCGATCTCCGGGATCTGGTCCACGCTGGTCTTGATGAGCACGATCGAAGTGATCACGGTTGGCTCTCTCCCTCGGCCGCCTGCTGCTTCGCCGTTCCGGCTGACCCCACACTACCGGGGGACGCGGCGGCGACCTCGGGCGGACAGGGGCTCGGCCGGTATCGCACCCAGGCGTACAGGAAGCCCACCGCGAAGCCGATGACGTGGGCGAGGTAGGCCACGCCCGGGGTGGCGGGGGCGCGCTGCGCGGCGATCCACTGGAGGACGAACCAGAACAGCAGCACGATCCACGCCGGGAAGCGCAGCGGCAGGAAGAAGAGGAACGGGTAGATGCTGGTGACGCGAGCCTTGGGGAAGAGGTACAGGAACGCGCCCAGCACTCCGGAGATCGCCCCGGAGGCGCCGACCAGGGTCTGTCCCGAGGAGGCGTGCGCGGCCGCGTAGCCCAGCAGCGCCAGGTAGCCGGTCACGAGGTAGAAGAGGGCGAAGGGCAGGCGTCCCATACGGATCTCGGCCATGCCCCCGAAGACGTACAGGAAGAGGACGTTGCCCAGCAGGTGCAGCCAGCTGCCGTGCGCGAACAGGGCGGTCAGCGGGGTGAGCAGAGCGCGCGGCGAGCCGCTCCACAGGTCGCGCGGGATGACGCCCCAGCGTTCGAAGTACGCGGTCTGTGCCTGGACGACGGCGTCGCCGGTGCCGTATATGCCGTTGAGGCCGGAGGCGGGCCCGACGACGAAGACCACGCAGCACAGGGCGATCAGGACGTTCGTCATGCGGGAGAACACGGTCAGCACCGAGCGGGCGCGGGGCGACCGGGGGAACAGGGGCGGGGCCGTCATGAAGTGATCATGGCGTAATGCGGGCAATCAGGACAGAGTGCCTCGCCGCGTCCCGCCTCCCGGGCGGGGCCGCGCCGTAAGGGCGTCAGGCCGTAGGGTAACGGGCAGTACCCGCGTACTTCCGCAGTCCGACGGCGCACCGCGGGAAGCCCCCGAACGACCGCACGAGCCCCGCTCGCCCGAGCGTGACGAAAGAGGACCACACCATGGCTGTTCCCCTGCCGACGGACGGGACCCGGTGGCGCTGCACCCTGTGCGGCAACCTGACGCGCTTCGACGTGACCCGCCGCTCCGAGGCCGTGGAGTACCTCCACCTCGACCTCGCCGGGGAGCCGAAGGTGGAGGAACGCGAGGTGCTTAGTGAGAGCATCGAGTCCGTGCGCTGCCGCTGGTGCAACGCGGTCGACCAGATCGAGCTGGTCGACCGGCCGGACGCCGGCGCCTGAGTCGAGCGCCTGAGATCGGAGCGATGCAGCAGTGGTGGAGCGTCCAGAAGGGCCTGCGGGGGCGGGGCACGATGCCGAGGCCGGTACGGCCGAGGCGGACGAGGTGCTCGACCGTCCGCTGCCCGAGGGCGTGCGGCGCCGCGTCGTGGCGCTCACCGCGGAGTCCTTCGGCGGCCTGACGGTCGCCGAACTTCCGCCGCCACTGCGACAGTACGCGCGGTTCACCCCCAGCCGCCGGGCCAAGTTCGCGGGCAACGCGATGGCCGCGGCGCTGGAGAACGACGCGGTCTTCCGCCAGCGGATCGCCGGCCGGCTGCGCGAGGCACAGCCGGAACTGGCCGAGGCGCTGGACAGCGGCACCCCGCCCGCCGCCGCCGACCCGCTCGATGTCGCGGCGGCGGCCTATGTGCTGCGCCCCGAAGGCTGGGTCAAGCTGGTCGCCGCAGCCGGCGAGGAGGCGCAGCGCGCCCGCGCGGAACAGGCCGGCGAGGAGGCCGAACGCGAGCTGGCCGCGCTGCGCGAGGAGCTGACGCAGGCGCGCGCGCAGGCCCGCGCCGAGGCCGACCGCACCCGCGGCGACCTGGACGCGCTGCGCAAGGAGAACGAGTCGTTGCAGCGCAAGCTGCGGAGCGCGCTCAGTGACGTCAAGCGGGGCGAGGCGGCGGTGCGCAAGGCCGCGGCCGAGACGGAGTCCGTACGGGCCGCGGCGGCGCAGGAGAAGACCGCCGCCGACAGTGAGGCGCGCCGCCTCAAGGCCCGTATCGCGGAGGCCGAGGCGTCGCTGGAGGCCAGCCGCCGGGCCACGCGCGAGGGCCGCAGCGTCGAGGACATGCGGCTGCGGCTGCTGCTGGACACCGTCCTGGACGCCGCTCAGGGGCTGCGCCGGGAGCTGGCGCTGCCGCCCGCCGACACCCACCCGGCGGACACCGTCGACGCGGTGGCTCCGGGCAAGATGACGCCCAAGGACATCGCCACGCGCGCGCTGTCGGAGACCGATCCCGCTCTGCTGGACCAGCTGCTGGCGCTGCCGCAGGCCCATCTGGTGGTGGACGGGTACAACGTCACCAAGACCGGTTATCCGACGATGCCGTTGGACAAGCAGCGGCTGCGGCTGCTGGGCGGCCTCGCGGTGCTGGCCGCCCAGACCGGCGCGGAGATGACGTGTGTCTTCGACGGTGCGGAGCTGGCCGCGCCGGTGCTGCTCGCGCCGCCGCGCGGAGTCCGTGTCTTGTTCAGCAAGCCGGGTGTGACGGCCGATGAGCTGATCCGCCAGCTCGTGCGGGCCGAGCCGCCCGGCCGTCCGGTGGTGGTGGTCTCCACGGACCGCGAGGTGGCCGATGGTGTGGCCAAGGCGGGGGCGCGGCCGGTCGCATCGGCCCTGCTGCTCAAGCGACTTGCCCGTACCTGAGTCGTACGTTCTGTCCGTACGACTTGTCCGGAACGCACATCCCGGTGGGATCTGCGGGACTTATCCTTCTCGTGCGGCCGTGGGGGGATCCGCGGCCGGTGTGACGCGCGGGCCGGGGGTAAAGGTGTACCCATCAACGAGGTGGGTCATGCCTGCCGTCCGTGTCTGAGTGTCAAGTGACCATTACTGCCTGTGTGATGTTGGTAAAGGATGAGGAGCATCCAGCAGTTTTTTCCGTTGAGGATTTGAAGCGATCACAACTCGGTTACTAAGGTCAGGCCTCAACCCTTCATGCAGTTGATCATCCACCCGGGATGAACAGTGAAGGAACCGCCGAATCCGCGGTGTTCACGCGCGGAGCCGGGGTCCCGTACCCCCCACGCCCGGTAGGCGGCTGAAGGAAGAAGGAGCTCGCCTCCGTGGCGTCCCACCGTCGTCCCAAGCAGCCGAGCCGCACGCGCGTGACCGTCCTCACCGCGACCGCCGCGGCTGCCGTCGCCCTCTCGTCCCAGGCCGCCCACGCCGACCCGAAGCCGAAGAAGGAAGACGTCAAGTCCGAGGTCGACAAGCTCTACGAGCAGGCGGAGCAGGCCACCGAGAAGTACAACGGGGCCAAGGAGGACCAGGAGAAGCTCCAGAAGGAGGTCGACTCCCTCCAGGACAAGGTCGCCCGCGGCCAGGGCGAGCTGAACCAGCTCCGCAAGGGCCTCGGCGCCGTCGCCTCCGGCCAGTACCGCAGCGGCAGCATCGACCCGTCCGTGCAGCTCTTCCTCTCCGGTGACCCGGACACCTACCTCGACAAGGCCGCCACCCTCGACCAGTTGAGCGGCAAGCAGGCCGAGCAGCTCAAGACCATCGCGGACAAGCAGCGCCAGCTCGCGCAGGAGCGCTCGGAGGCCGCCGGCAAGATCAAGGACCTCTCGGCCACCCGCCAGGCACTGGGTGACAAGAAGGACGAGATCAAGGGCAAGCTCGCCAAGGCCCAGGAACTCCTCAACACGCTGACCGCCCAGGAGAAGCAGGCGCTGCAGCAGGAGGAGGACAAGAAGAACCGCTCCAGCCGCGGCAACGAGCGCCCCGACCTCGGCAACGACGTCCCCGCCTCGCAGCGCGGCGCCGCGGCCCTGTCCGCCGCCGCCTCCAAGATCGGCTCGCCCTACGTGTGGGGCGCCACCGGCCCCTCCTCGTTCGACTGCTCGGGCCTGACCTCCTGGGCGTACCAGCAGGCCGGCCAGGGCCTGCCGCGCACCTCGCAGGCGCAGGCCAACGCCGGTACCCGGATCGGCTCGCAGAGCGCGCTCAAGCCGGGCGACCTGGTGCTCTTCTACGGCGACCTGCACCACATCGGCCTGTACGCGGGCAACGGCCAGGTGCTGCACGCGCCGAAGCCGGGCGCGTCCGTGCGCTACGAGTCGATCAACAACATGCCCTTCCAGTTCGGCGTCCGCGTCTGACGTACGGCGGCCGGTTCCCGTGCTGACGGGACCCGGCCGGGTCATGCCGCCCGATCGGGCGAATTGCGGTGTCCGCCGCTGACTTCCCGCCCCGCCGGTGACCTGCACAGTCACCGGCGGGGCGGCTTTTTCCCTACCGGCGGCGGCCGTTGCGGGTCTTTGGCCGCGGGGCACCGGCGCCGTTACTGTCTGCCCTCGCAGCCGCCGGTCTGCGTCCGCCCGCCCCGGGCGGCAGGGGCTGCACGGAAGGGAGTGCGGCCTCACGTGGCGTCCCACCGCCGTGTCTCACAGTCCGGCCTGGCCGGTGCGACCAGGGCCACCGTCCTGTCCGCCGCCGCGGTCACCGCCGCCGCGGCCCTGTCCGCGGGAGCGGCCGGCGCCGCGCCGGGCCCGGCGCCCGCCGAGGTCACCTCGCGCGTCGACGCCCTCTACGAGCAGGCCGAGAAGGCCACCGAGGAATTCAACGGCGCGAACGAACGGGCGCGCAAACTGCGGACCGAAGTGGCCGCCCTCCAGGACCGGGTGGCCCGCGGTCAGGGGCAGGTCAACCGGCTGCGCGGCCGGCTCGGTGCCGTCGCCTCCGCCCAGTACCGCTCCGGCGGCCTGGACCCGGCCCTGAAGCTGATCCTGTCCGAGGACCCGGCGGACTACCTCGACAAGGCCGCCGCCCTGGACCGCGTCCACGGCAGCCAGGCCGGGGAACTGCGCGAACTCCAGGGCGCCCAGCGCGGCCTGGAACAGCAGCGCCGGGAGGCGACCGGGAAGCTGACGGACCTGGAGGCGAGCCGGCAGGACGTCGCTCGCCACAAGAAGGACGTCGAGAACAAACTGGCCTCGGCGCGGCGCCTGCTGAACTCGCTGACCGGCGCCGACCGGGCGGCCTACGACCGGGCGAACCGCGGAGTCGGACGGTCGCTGCCCGACCTGTCCGGGGCGTCCCCGTCCTCCGGCCGCGCCGGGACCGCCGTCCAGGCGGTGCGCGCGGCGATCGGCTCCCCGTACTCCTGGGGACAGTCGGGACCCGCTTCCTTCGACTGCTCCGGGCTGATGCAGTGGGCCTACGCGCGCGCCGGAGTCTCCATCCCGCGCACCTCGCAAGCCCAGCGCGGCGCGGGGCAGCATGTTCAGGTCAGCCAGGCCAGGCCGGGGGACCTCGTCATCTACCGGGACGACGCCAGTCATGTCGGTATGTATGTGGGCAACGGACAGGTGGTGCACGCGCCGTATCCGGGTGCGAGGGTGCGCTCGGACCCCGTCGGCATGATGCCGATCTCGTCCGTAACCCGACCCTGACCGCTGTCCGTACCGAAGGACGGTGCATACGATCAGCCACGTGGCAGGTCGACAGGCGCGGTATCGGATGACCCGGGGAATCAGGACGGCGCTCTGCGCGGCCCTGCCGCTGGCGCTGCTGCCGCTCCTCACCGGCTGCGACGATCCGGCCGGCGCGCAGGACGCCCCGCCGGAGCTCCGGCGGATGCTGGACCAGCGCGCCGCCGCCGTACGCGACCGGGACGCCGGTGCCTTCCTCGCCACGGTCGACCCGCTCGCCGCCGGATACCGCGCCCAGCAGCGGAAGGTGTTCGCCAACCTCGCGCAGGTGCCGCTGGCCGCCTGGTCGTACGAGCTGGTGCGGACCGACGCGTTCGGGCTGCCTGCGGTGGCCGGGGCGGCCGGGCGCCGGGTGGCCGCGGAGGTGCGGCTGCGCTACCGGCTCACCGGGTACGACACCGCGCCGGTCACCTCCGTCCAGTACCTGACGCTCACCGACCGCGGCGGCCGGTGGCGGATCAGCTCCGACTCGGACGGCGCCGGGAACGGGCGGCGCAGCGCGCGCCAGCTGTGGGACCAGGGGCCGGTCCAGGTCGTCAAGGGACGCCACAGCCTGGTCCTCGGGGTCGGCCGCGGCACCGCGGCGCTGCGCGAACTGGCGGAGCGCACGGACGACGCCGTGCCAGCCGTCGGCAAGGCGTGGACCGGCAAGTGGGCCGGCCGGGTGGTCGTCGAGGCGCCGCAGTCGCTGGACCGGATGGCGGAGCTGCTGAACGCCACCGACCCCGCCGGGTACCGGGGCATAGCGGCCGTCACGACCGGCGCGTCGGGTGCGGCGCCGTCGGCACCCGCCGACCGGGTCGTCGTCAACCCGGAGGCGTACGGCGAACTGTCCGCCGCCGGCCGCCAGATCGTGCTGACGCACGAGGCCACCCATGTCGCGACGCGCACGGCTACCACGTCCGCCACCCCGCTCTGGCTCTCCGAGGGCTTCGCCGACTGGGCCGCCTACCGCGGCGGTGGCCGCCCGGCCGCGGCCACCGCCCCCGAGCTCGCCCACGCCATCGCCAAGGGCACCCCGCCGGCCCGCCTCCCGGCCGACGGCGACTTCGGCTTCAGCCGCAGCGCGCGGCAGCTGGCGAGCGCGTACGAGGGCGGCTGGCTGGCCTGCCGCATGATCGCCGACAACTGGGGCGAGAAGAAGCTCGGCGCGTTCTACCGGGCGGCGGGCCGGGGCGGCGAGGAGAGCGCGGGCCGGGCGATGCGGGACCAGCTGGGGATGAGCCCGGCGGACTTCACCCGGCGGTGGCGGTCGTACGTGGCCGAGCAACTGCGGAGGCCCGCCGCGGCCCGGTGACCGTCGAGCGCCACAGCCGGCGGCAGGCGGTCAGCGAGGCGGCCACCAGCAGGCCGTTGCGTACGGCCAGCAGCACGACACCGCGCCCCTCACTGGCCACCACGTCCGCGAACCAGACGGGGAACTCCAGGAGCGTCGCGCCGGTCGCCAGCAGGACCAGGACGGCCGGCCGGCCCATCCGGCTCGCCCGCAGGGTCATGCTCACGGCAGCCGTGCCGACCAGCCAGAGCATGTACTGCGGGCTGATGACCCGGCTGGTGGTGACGGAGAGCAGGACGGCGGTGAAGGCGGCGTCGGCGAGCGTGGCGGACGTGAACCTCCGGGCCCGCAGCCGCCACAGCAGCAGCCAGCCGAAGGCCGCCACGGTCAGGACCAGCGCCAGCGAGCTGACCAGGGGCACGTACGGGCCGACGAACTCCACGGAACCGTAGTTCAGCAGCACCTGGCCGTCCCAGCCGAACTGCCGGGCCAGATGGAAGACGAGCCCGCCGAGCGACTCCACTTCCGTACCGCGGTCGCGCTGGAAGGTGAGGAAGGCCAGCCCGCCGGGCGCCCAGATGGCGAAGAGCGCCGTGACCGCCAGCGCGCCGGCCGCCGCCGCGCCCCACAACTCCCGCGCGCGGCGGCCGCGCAGCGGAGCTCCGGCCAGCAGCAGCACCGGCCACACCTTCAGGAGCGCACCGAACGCGATCAGGCCGCCGGAGACGCGCGGGTGCCGGGCGGCGGCGAAGAGCGCGGCGACGGCCACCGCCGTGACCATCAGGTCGTACCGGGCGTACGCGGTCGGGCCGAGCAGGGCGACCCCCGCGGTCCAGACCCAGACACCGGCGGGACGTTTGCCCGGCCGCCGGCCCGCGTACAGGAGCAGCGCGAAGGTGACCGCGTCGGCGGCGCAGGCCAGCAGGAAGAACGCCGAGGCGTAGTCCAGGAAGGGCAGCAGCCCGGGGGAGAGGACGGCGAGCGCGGCGGCCGGCGGGTACTGCCATGTCACGTCGTCCTGCGGGAAGGCGCCGGACTTCAGGACCTCGGACCAGCCGTGGTAGATCCCCGAGATGTCACTGGTCACGTCCGGGCCGGGCAGCACCAGCACCTTGAACACGCACAGCAGGAGCACCGCCCGGGTCGCGGCCCACGCCGCCACCGGCAGTGCCAGGGTGCGCACCGCGTCCCCCGGGGGCCGGCTGCTGGGCCTGCTCATCGCCACCTCGTCCCGTCGTCCGCGGCCGTCCGGACCCGTACACGCGGACGAGGCCGTGTCACGACCGTAGACGAGTCGCGCCCGCGCCGGGGCGGCCCCCGCCGCGCGTGTCCGGCGACCCGGTACTGTGCCAGGGCAATGGACAAGACGCTGATCGTCACGAACGACTTCCCGCCCCGCCCCGGCGGCATCCAGGCCTTTCTGCACAGCATGGCCCTGCGCCTGGACCCGGACCGGGTCGTGGTCTACGCCTCCACCTGGAAGCGCGGCAGAGAAGGCGTCGCGGCCACCGCCCGCTTCGACGCCGAGCAGCCCTTCCCGGTCGTACGGGACCCTGCGACGATGCTGCTGCCGACCCCCCGGGTGACCCGGACGGCCGCCGGCCTGCTGCGCCGGCACGGCTGCTCCTCGGTGTGGTTCGGGGCCGCGGCGCCGCTCGGCCTGATGGCGCCGGCGCTGCGCCGCGCGGGCGCCCGCCGGATCGTGGCCACCACGCACGGCCACGAGGCGGGCTGGGCCCAGCTGCCCGCCTCCCGTCAACTGCTGCGGCGGATCGGCGAGGGCACCGACACGATCACCTATCTCGGTGAGTACACCCGCTCGCGGATCGCCGCCGCACTGACGCCGGCCGCCGCCGGGCGGATGACGCAACTGCCGCCCGGCGTGGACGAGAAGACCTTCCACCCCGGCTCCGGCGGCGACGAGGTACGGGCCCGCCTCGGGCTCGCCGGGCGGCCGGTCGTCGTCTGCGTCTCCCGGCTGGTGCCGCGCAAGGGCCAGGACACCCTGATCGAGGCGATGCCGCGCATCCTGGCCGACGTGCCGGACGCGGTACTGCTGATCGTCGGCGGCGGCCCGTACGAGAAGCAGCTGCACGCGCTCGCCGACGAGAAGGGCGTCGCGCACGCGGTGCGCTTCACCGGGTCCGTGCCGTGGGAGGAACTGCCCGCCCACTACGGCGCGGGTGACGTCTTCGCGATGCCGTGCCGCACCCGGCGCGGCGGGCTGGACGTCGAGGGCCTGGGCATCGTCTACCTGGAGGCGTCCGCCACCGGACTGCCGGTCGTCGCGGGCGACTCGGGCGGCGCGCCGGACGCCGTGCTGGACGGCGAGACGGGCCACGTCGTCCCGGGCGGCTCCCCGACGGTCGCCGCCGAACGCATCGTCGCGCTGCTCAAGGACCCCGCCGCCCGCCGCCGCATGGGCGAGCGCGGCCGCGCCTGGGTGGAGGAGAAGTGGCGCTGGGACCTGCTGGCGGAACGGCTCAAGGAACTCCTGTAGGAGAGCCTGCCGCACAGCGGTGCGCGAACGCCGGGCGGGCCGGAAGGAATCCGGCCCGCCCGGCGTCGTGACACGGACTCTTACGGGCGGTAGATCGCCTCGATCTCCTCGGCGAAGTCCTTCGCCACCACGTTGCGCTTGAGCTTCAGCGACGGCGTGACATGGCCGGACTCCTCGGTGAACTGCGTCGGCAGGATGCGGAACTTGCGCACCGACTCGGCCTTGGAGACGGCCGCGTTGCCGTCGTCCACCGCCCGCTGCACCGCGGCCAGCAGCTCCGGGTCCTTGCTCAGCTCGGTGACGCTCTGCCCGGCCGGGCGGCCGTTCTCCGCCGCCCAGCGCGGCAGGAACTCCTCGTCGAGGGTGACCAGCGCGCCGACGAAGGGCCGGCCGTCGCCGACGACCATGCACTCGGCGATCAGCGCGTGCGCCCGGATCCGGTCCTCGATGACGGCCGGAGCGACGTTTTTTCCGCCCGCCGTCACCAGGATCTCCTTCTTGCGGCCGGTGATCGCGAGGTAGCCGTCCTCGTCGAGGGTGCCGATGTCACCGGTGTGGAACCAGCCGTCGGAGAGCGCTTCCTTGGTCGCCGGCTCGTTGTTCCAGTACTCGGTGAACAGGTGCTCGCCGTGCAGCAGCACCTCGCCGTCGTCCGCGATGCGCACCACCGAGCCGGGCAGCGGCTGGCCGACCGTACCGATCTTCTGCCGGTCCCACGGGTTGAACGCGGTGGCCGCGCAGGACTCCGTCAGGCCGTAACCCTCCAGGGCCGTGAAGCCGATGCCCCGGTAGAAGTGCCCCAGGCGCTCGCCCAGCGGCGCGCCGCCGGAGATGGCGTGGGTGGCCCGGCCGCCGAGCACGGCGCGCAGCTTGCCGAAGACCAGCTTGTCGAAGAGCTTGTGCTTGAGCCGCAGGCCGAGGGCGGGCCCGGCCTGGGTGTCCAGCGCGCGGCTGTAGGCGATGGCGGTGTCGGCGGCCCGGTCGAAGATCTTGCCCTTGCCCTCGGCCTGCGCCTTGGCCCGCGCCGAGTTGTAGACCTTCTCGAAGACCCGGGGGACACCGAGGATCAGCGTGGGGCGGAAGGACGCGAGGTCGTCGGTGAGGTTCTTGATGTCCGGGGCGTGGCCGAGCTTGATGGGGGCCATGACCGAGGCCACCTGCACCAGCCGTCCGAAGACGTGCGCCACCGGGAGGAAGAGCAGCACCGAGGAGTGGCCGGTGCGGAAGAGCGGCTTGAGGCGCTCGACGACGTTGCCGCACTCGGCGAAGAAGCTGCGGTGGGTGAGCACACAGCCCTTGGGCCGGCCGGTGGTGCCGGAGGTGTACACGATGGTGGCGGGGGAGTCGGCGTCGGCGATGGCGCTGCGCTCGTCCACCTCCGCGTCGGTGACGCCCGCGCCGGCCGCGCGCAGCCGGGCGATCGCGTCCCGCTCGATCTGCCAGATGTTCTCCAGCGCGGGCAGCCGGTCCCGTACGGACTCGACGGCGGCCTCCATCGCGGGGCTCTCCACCAGGCAGGCCACCGCGCCGGAGTCGCCGAGGATCCACTGCACCTGCTCGGCGGAGCTGGTCTCGTAGACGGGGACGGTGACCGCGCCGGCGCTCCAGATGGCGAAGTCCAGCAGCGTCCACTCGTAGCGGGTGCGCGACATCAGGCCGATCCGGTCGCCGGGCCGGATGCCGGCGGCCATCAGGCCCTTGGCGGCGGCCCGTACCTCGGCGAGGAAGACGGTGGCCGTCACGTCCTGCCACCGGCCGCCTACCTTGCGGCCCATGACGGCGACATCAGGGTGCTGCGCGGCATTGCGGCGGATCAGATCCGTCAGGTTGCCGTCCGCTGGGACCTCGTACAGGGCCGGAAGGCTGAACTCGCGCAAGACTGCTGCTCCTCATCGGCGCCGGCCTCACGACGCTGTGTGCCGGCCGGCTGCGGTCCATGATCAGGCAGGGGGGGGTGGACTGCCCGGACGTTACCCACCGGTATTGCTTTTGGGATAGGGGGGTACGCCCAGATGTTCGATGCGTCACAGCGGTGTGACACGCGCCTGGACACGCCTGGGGACTGCTCCGCGCAGAGTAGACCAGGCTTTCGGTGACCGGGAAGTAACCGCAGGTGGGGCCCCTCTCCCGGCGGTACGCCCGACCCGCCTCCCGGCCGTGGGCCAAGGGATCTAGGGTGACCGTCATGCGAGTGCATGTGGTCAGCGACGTACACGGCAACGGACGGGACCTCGCCACGGCGGGCGACGGGGCCGACGCCCTGGTCTGCCTGGGCGACCTGGTCCTCTTCCTGGACTACGCCGATCACTCGCGCGGCATCTTCCCCGACCTCTTCGGCGTCGAGAACGCCCACCGGCTGGTCGAGCTGCGCACCGCCCGCCGCTTCGAGGAGGCCCGCGCGCTGGGCCGGCGGCTGTGGGGCGACATCGAGCGGGCCGGCGGCGACCGGCCGGCCGTGATCGAGGAGGCCGTCCGCCGGCAGTACGCCGAACTGTTCGCCGCCTTCCCGGAGCCGACGTACGCCACCTACGGCAACGTGGACATCCCCCGCCTCTGGCCGGAGTACGCCAAGCCCGGCACCACCGTCCTGGACGGCGAGCGGGTGGAGATCGGCGGCCGGGTCTTCGGGTTCGTCGGCGGCGGACTGACGACGCCCATGCGGACCCCGTACGAGATCAGCGACGAGGAGTACGCCGCCAAGGTCGAGGCCGTCGGCGAGGTGGACGTGCTGTGCACCCACATCCCGCCGGACGTCCCGGAGCTCTGCTACGACGTCGTCGCCCGCCGCTTCGAACGCGGCAGCGCCGCCCTCCTGGACGCGATCCGCCGCACCCGCCCCCGCTACGCGCTCTTCGGGCACGTGCATCAGCCGCTGGCCCGGCGGGTACGCGTGGGCGCCACCGAGTGCGTCAACGTGGGGCACTTCAACGCGACGGGAACGCCGTACGTCCTGGAGTGGTGACGGACTTCCGGGCCGGTCCCGGGCCCGATACCGGGGCCGACCGGATCGGCCGGGGAGCCGGTCCGGGGCTCTTTCGCCGCGCGGTAGCCTTCAGCAGCAGGGATACGCGTCTGGCGGACCGGCACGAATCGGCATGGAGGAGTCACGGCGATGGCCGAACACACCAGCTCTAGCATCACGATCGAGGCGGCACCCGCCGAGGTGATGGGAGTGATCGCCGACTTTGACCGCTATCCGGACTGGACCGGCGAGGTCAAGGAAGCCGAGATCCTCAGCAAGGACGACCAGGGCCGTGCCGAGCAGGTCCGCCTGCTGCTGGACGCCGGTGCGATCAAGGACGACCACACCCTCGCCTACACCTGGACCAGCGAGCACGTGGTCAGCTGGTCGCTGGTGAAGTCCCAGATGCTGCGCACCCTCGACGGCTCCTACCGGCTGGTGCCGCTGGCCGGCGGCGCGCACACCGAAGTGACGTATCAGCTGACCGTCGACGTCAAGATCCCGATGCTCGGCATGATCAAGCGCAAGGCGGAGAAGGTCATCATCGACCGCGCGCTGGACGGGCTGAAGAAGCGCGTCGAGAGCGGCCCCGCGGCCCCCGCCGGCGAGGCCAAGAGCCTCTGACCATGCGCACCGTCCTCGTCACCGGTCCCGGCGGCGCCGGCCGCACCACGCTCGCCGCCGCCACCGCGCTGGCCGGTGCCCGGCGCGGTGGGCGCGTCCTGCTGCTCACCGCCCGCGGCGGCGCGGCGGAACGCACGCTGGGCACCCGCCTCGGCCGCCCCGGCGACGGCCCGGTGCCCGTCGCACCCGGCCTGCACGCCCGGTGCGTCGACGCCGGCGACCACTTCCGCCGCGAAGCGCTCGCCTTCCAGGAGCGCGCGGGAGCCGCCCTCGACCTCTTGGGCGCCGCACCCCTGGACGAGGACGAACTGACCGAACTGCCGGGCGCGGAGGCGTTCGCCCTGCTCCACGAGCTGCGCGCGGCCCACGAGACGGCCGGGCCCGACGGCCCGGACACGGTCGTCGTCGACATGCCGCCCGCCGCCGACACCGTCGCCCTGCTCGCCCTGCCCGAACAGGCCCGCCGCTACCTTCGCCGCCTGCTGCCGCCCGAGCGGCAGGCCGCCCGTGCGCTGCGGCCGGTGCTGGCACAGCTGGCGGGCGTGCAGATGCCCACGCAGAAGCTGTACGAGGCCGCGGAGCGCTGGGAGCACGAACTCGCCGCCGTACAGCGGATCATCGACGACCCCGGCACGACCGTACGGATCGTCACCGACGCGGGCCCGGCCGCCGTCGCGGACCTGCGGGAGGTGCGCTCGGGCCTGGCCCTGTACGGGCACCGCACCGACGCCGTCGTCGCCAACCGGCTGCTGCCCACCGAGTCGGCCGACCCGTTCCTGGCCGCGCTCTCCGGACAGCAGCAGAGCGCGCTCAAGGCACTGCGCGAGGAGTTCCCCGAGGCACCGGTCATCGAGGTGCCGCACCTGGGCCGCGACCCCGAGGGCACGGAAGAGCTGGACGCGCTGATCCGCGGCACGGTCGGGGAACCGGCCGCCCCCGGGGACGCCGACGACACCTGGACCGTCGAGGACCGGCTCGCCTCGGACGGCATCCTGGTGTGGCGGGTGCCGTTGCCGGGCGCCGAACGCGACGGGCTCGGGCTGCTGCGGCGCGGTGACGAGGTCGTCGTCACGGCCGGCCGCTACCGGCGGATACGCACCCTGCCCTCCGCGCTGCGCCGCTGTTCGGTCTCCGGCGCCGGGCTGCGGGACGGCGCGCTGCACATCCGCTTCACCCCCGATCCCGATCTCTGGCCCCGCGGTCACTGAACGGCACACCGCCGTTCGGGTAACGTCGGAAGAAGCAGCACCGTCTTCGAACCGCCGCACACGCGGCGGGTCCAGATCCGCCTCGCCGCCGCAGGAGTGAGTCCGCCATGAGCGATGCCACCGAGCGCCCCGCCGACCGTACGGACCGGTTCGACGCCGATGCCTGGGAAACGGCCTGCGCCGAGGACCTGGCGGCCGAGAAGGCCCGCCGCCGCGCGCAGTACGGCCCGCCGCCGGGCAGCGCCGCCGAGGAACTGCGCCGCCTCGCGGAGGCCGTCACCGACAAGCTGGCCGGCATCCAGCTGCCGGGCGCGCTCGCCGGAATGGCCGCGCAGGGCGCCGTACAGCAGCTCTTCCGGCAGGCCAAGGCCGTCGTCGAGCCGGTCGTCGAGCGCAATCCGGAGGTCTTCGACCACCTCGCCGCCGCCGGGTCCGAGCTGATGGCCGCCTACCGCTCGGCCGTCGAGAACAGCGAGCGCCGCTGGACCCGCGAGGCCGCCGGCGAGTCCGCGCCGGCCGACGCGCGGGAGGCCGCCGGTCCGGACACCGGCCGCGACACCACCGACATCCGGGACCACCGCGACAAGCGTGATGACCAGGGCTCCCGCCGGGACGACGAAGGACCGGCCGGCACCGAGCGGATCGACCTCGACTGACCCGCCCCTTACAGCCGGAGGGCACGGGCGCCGCCCCCCACTCCGGTACGGTTGTACGCGGCGGGGTACGACCAATAACTGAGGGACACATGGGACTCACCATCGGCGTCGACATCGGCGGCACGAAGATCGCGGCCGGCGTGGTCGACGAAGAGGGCACGATCCTCGAAACGTGCAAGGTGCCGACCCCGCAGGCCACCGACGCGCTGACGGAGGCCATCGCCGACGCGGTCCGCGCCGTCGGCGCCGGCCACCAGGTCGAGGCCGTCGGCATCGGCGCCGCCGGCTATGTGGACGAGAAGCGGGCCACCGTCCTGTTCGCGCCCAACATCGACTGGCGCCACGAGCCGCTGAAGGACCGCGTCGAACAGCGCGTCGGCCTGCCCGTCGTCGTCGAGAACGACGCCAACGCGGCGGCCTGGGGCGAGTACCGCTTCGGCGCCGGCCAGGGCCACAGCGACGTCATCTGCATCACCCTGGGCACCGGCCTGGGCGGCGGCATCATCATCGGCAACAAGCTGCGCCGCGGCCGGTTCGGCGTCGCCGCCGAGTTCGGCCACATCCGCGTCGTACCGGACGGCCTGCTGTGCGGCTGCGGCAGCCAGGGCTGCTGGGAGCAGTACGCCTCCGGCCGCGCCCTGCTGCGCTACGCCCGCCAGCGCGCCTTCGCCACCCCCGAGAACGCCGAGGTGCTGCTCTCCATGGGCGACGGCAGCTCCGAGGGCATCGAGGGCCGGCACATCAGCGAGGCCGCCCGCCAGGGCGACCCGGTCGCCATCGACTCCTTCCGCGAACTGGCCCGCTGGGCCGGCGCGGGCCTGGCCGACCTGGCCTCGCTGTTCGACCCGTCCGCCTTCATCGTCGGCGGCGGCGTCTCGGACGAGGGCGAACTGGTCCTCGACCCGATCCGCAAGTCCTTCCGCCGCTGGCTGGTGGGCAACCAGTGGCGGCCGCACGCCCAGGTGCTCGCCGCCCAGCTCGGCGGCAAGGCCGGACTGGTCGGCGCCGCCGACCTGGCCCGCCAGGGCTGACCCGCGGTGCCGGCCGCGCTGCCCGCCTCCCGAACCGAGCCGGGCTCCGCTTCCGAAGACTTCGCATCGAGCGGAGGCGGAGCGAAGCGGAGCGGCTCGGCCGTGCTCCGTGTGCTCAGCTACAACGTCCGCTCCCTGCGCGACGACCGCGCGGCGCTGGCCCGGGTGATCCGGGCCTGCGCCCCGGACATCGTGTTCGTGCAGGAGGCGCCGCGGTTCTTCCGCTGGCGCAAGAGCGTGGCCAAGCTGTGCCGGGCCACGGACCTGGTGCATGTGACGGGCGGTGCCACCGCCGCCGGCCCGATGATCCTCTCCTCGCTGCGCGCCCACGTGGAGCGCACCGAGGACATCCTGCTGCCCCGCACCCCCGGCCTGCACCAGCGCGGTTTCGCGACCGCGGTGGTACGGATCGGGGGCGCCCGGATCGGCCTGCTCAGCTGTCACCTCAGCCTGCAGGCCGACGAACGATACGGCCAGGCGGGCCTGCTGCTGGAGCGGCTGCGCGCGCTGGACACTCCGTACGCCGTCGCGGCAGGTGACCTGAACGACCGGCCGGACGGGCGCGCCTTCCGGCGGCTGGCGGACTCGCTCACCGACGCCTGGACGGCGGCGCCGTGGGGCGGGGAGTTCACCTCCACGCCCCACGACCCGCACCAGCGCATCGACGCCGTCTTCACGACCGGCGGCGTCGAGGTGCTGGGCTGCGGCGTACCGCGCGACCTGCCGGGCCTGAGCCACGGCGATCTGCTCGCCGCCACCGACCACCTGCCGGTGCTGGCGGCCCTCCGGGTGCCGGCTGCCACGTAGGTCGCGCCCTGAGAAGCCGCGTAGGCCGGGCTTTGAGAACCGGCCAGGGCCCGGCGGCGCTCAGGACAGCTTCATGTTCGGTTCGCCGCGCCCGTTGCGGCCGGTACCGCCGCCGGTGCAGGTGAGCCGGCTCTTGGGGGCCTTGTCGCTGTTCACCGAGGTGTACGCCTGCCGCAGGCAGTTCCGCAGGGCCAGCTGACCCCAGTGGTTCGGGTGCAGCGCCTCCTGCACCTGGAACGGCGGCAGCACCGCGGTGACCGTGCGCACCCAGCTGATCCACTCGGTCTTGTCGGTCGCCCCCGGGTCCGTCCACCTGCTCACCGTGCCGCGCACCGGCTCGACCAGCCCGACGCCGCGCTCGCACAGGCGGTGCCCGTCGAAGGCGTGTGTGATGTCGAGGAAGCGGACGTTGTCCAGGCCGCTCTTGTCGATGCCCCGCTCCACGGCCCGGCCGACGGTCGGCAGCACACTGTCCACTGCCCAGTCGGCGTCCCGGTCGTTGAACGCGCAGCCGCCCATCGTCTGGCGCGCGCCCAGCGCCGCCGGGTAGCGGAAGTCGCGGCCGTGCGGGATGGGGGCCGGGTAGTTCTGCACGACCACGTCGTACTCGTCGGTGTCGTGACCGGCCCGCAGCATCGCCTGCTTGACGTTGCGCAGCCCGCCCGCGATGTCGTCCGCCCGCCGCTCCACCGCCTGGTCGGTGAATCTGGCGCGGTTGGCCGCGTCCTGGCTGCACGACTTCGGCAGCGGGCTCAGGTACGCCAGGACACAGGACGTGATCACGTCGCCGAAGCCGAAGTCGTTGCCGCCGACCGAGACGGCGACCATCCGCACCGGGTGGTCGCGGGCGTACTCCTCCAGCTGCTTGGCCTGCCCCGGCACGCCCGCCGCGTCCGAGAAGTCCAGGCCCGGCTTGGCGACGCCCTTCGAGGAGCGGAAGGAGTCGGTACGGGCGCCGGAGCAGGCCAGGTTTTCGCTCGCGGTGCCGGGCAGCCCGAGGTGGATCTCGGCGGAGCGCGAGCGGTGGCACTTGGCGATCCGCTCGGCGGTGCGGTTCGCGTTGTCGAAGTACGCGGTCGGGCCGAGCGCGTCGACGCGGGGGAAGTTGGCCGGATTGGCGTTGGTGTTGCCGGCCCAGCGCCCGGCCTCGCCGGAGATGTAGGAGTCGCCGAGGGAGACCACCGCGCCCGGGCCCGGGGCGGCCTGCCGCTGCTGCGGCGAGCCGGCCGCTGCGGGGGAGGTGGCCAGCAGGCCGGTCACCGCGGCGACGGTCGCGGCGGCCGCGGCCACCCGGGTACGACGACGTGGACGTGAACATGGCGACGAGAGCGGATGGCGCACGGGGGTCCTCCCGGGAACACGGCCGGATACTCGGCGTGATCCTTCCCGTTCGCAGCGTCAACGCCGGTCAGGACACCTGGCGCGGGAGGGTGAATCCCCGGGCGTGCGGGGGACGGCGGCCCGGCCGCGGGCGGCGGCCGGTGCGGTCATACGACCGCGCCGCCGCCCGGCAGTTCCTCGTCGTCCTCGTCGTCGTGCTTCATCCGGGCCACGAGCGTGGCGAAGCCGCCCAGGAAACCGCCGATGCCCAGCAGCGTGATCCACCAGGTGACGGGCTGCTGCAACAGCACCATCAGCACCAGCAGCAGCGGCCCGCCGAGGACCGCGAGCCAGGCGAACTTGGCGGTCACGTCGGCACTGGGCAGCGGAGGCGGCTCGGGCGGCACGAAGTGCCCCTCGTCCGACCCGTCGAGGTCGTCGTCGGACGCCTCGGCCGCCGACCAGTCGCGCGGGCCGACGCCGGGCGCGAAGACCACGAAGCTGCCCACGCCGTTCCCGCCGGGCCGGTCCGGGGAGCCGGGGGAGGGCTCGCTGCGCGGCCGCTCCTCGACGGTCAGGCCGCCGTCGTCCCGGTCGGTGCGGTCGGTGCGGTCGGTGCGGTCGGTGCGGTCAGTGGGGTCCGTGCGGTCCGTGCGGTCCGTACGATCCGTGCCGTCCGTGCGGTCCGGCCGTCCCTGGCCGGTCTTCTCCGGGGGCTTGCCGTCGGCCCGCTGCCCGCCGGCCCCGCCCGCGTCCGTACGGGACGAGCCCGCGTCCGTACGGGCGGGACCCGTACCGTCGCCGCCGGCCGTCTTCATGCCCGTACTGGAGACAGGCCCGTCCTCGTCCGGGAAGTCGGGTGCCTTGCCGTACCCGGCCACGATCTCGGCCCAGGCGGCTTCCTCGTCCAGCGGATCGCGGGGATCGCGGGGGCTACGCTCCTCCACCGGAAGCCCTCTCCTCACTCTCCACACCCGCGCGCACGCTCGGCGCCAGTCGGGCGATGAAGTCGTAGGTTTCCTCGAAGATCCGCTCGGCGTCGTGGTCGAGCGTGGCGACGTGATAGCTGCGCTCCAGCAGCGTCTGCCGTACGTCCTTGGAGGACACCCGGCTCAGCACGCGCTCGGAGTCGGCCGGCGGCACGACGTGGTCCTGCGGGCTGGTCAGCACCAGCAACGGCTGGGTGACCTTGGGCAGTTCGGCGTCGACGAGCTGGAAGAAGCGGCGCAGTGAGTGCGCGGCGTGCAGCGGCACCCGGTCGTAGCCCAGCTCGTGGGACCCGGGCTTGGCGATGTCGTCGGCCAGGCCCTTGGTCGTACGGACCACGTGCCGCAGCACCGGCAGCAGCGGGGCGGCGGCGTCGTGCACCTTGTTGCCCGGGTTGACCAGCACCAGGCCGCTGATGGCGGCGCCGTGCCGCTCGGCCAGCCGCAGCGCCAGCGCGCCGCCCATCGACAGGCCGCACACGAAGACCCGCTCGCACCGTTCGGACAGCGACCGCAGCTCGCGGTCGACCTCGGCGTACCAGTCCTGCCAGGTCGTGAGCTGCAGGTCCTGCCAGCGGGTGCCGTGTCCGGGCAGCAGCGGGAGCGAGACCGTCAGGCCGCGGTCGGCCAGATACCCGGCCCAGGGGCGTACGGACTGGGGGGAGCCGGTGAAACCGTGGCAGACGAGGACGCCGGTCCGGCCGCCGTCGCGGCGGAACGGCTCGGCTCCGGGAAGCAGCGGCACCGGGGGACTCCGATCGGTGAGGGGCCGGGCGGCAACGGGTTGCGCGGGTTACTGGAAGCCTACGCGGAGCGGCGCCGGGCGGATAGGTCCGGCGGTCCCCTCGGAACCCGCCGAGGAGAGGGGGGCGCCGGGGCAGGTTAAGGTCTTTGCGTCACACACAGGAGGCAGTGGGTTGATCTACGGCGCAATGAAGTTTTCCATCGGCGGATCGCTGAAGCTGGCTTTCCGTCCCTGGGTGGAGGGCCTGGAGAACATCCCCGCAACGGGACCCGCGATCCTGGCGAGCAACCATCTGTCCTTCTCGGACTCCTTCTTCCTGCCCGCGGTGCTCGACCGCAAGGTCACCTTCATCGCCAAGGCCGAGTACTTCACCTCGCCGGGCGTGAAGGGCAAGCTGACCGCCGCCTTCTTCAAGGGGGTCGGCCAGCTGCCCGTGGACCGCTCGGGCGCGCGCGGCGCGGGCGAGGCGGCGATCAAGAGCGGCATCGAGGTGCTGGAGCGCGGTGAGCTGTTCGGCATCTACCCGGAGGGCACCCGCTCGCCGGACGGCCGGCTCTACCGCGGCAAGCCCGGCGGCCTGGCCCGGGTGGCGCTGGCCACCGGCGCCCCGGTCATCCCCGTCGCGATGATCGACACGGAGAAGGTGCAGCCGCCGGGCAAGGTGATGCCGAAGATGATCCGGCCCGGCATCCGCATCGGCAAGCCGCTGGACTTCAGCCGGTACCACGGCATGGAGGGCGACCGCTTCATCCTGCGCTCGGTGACCGACGAGGTCATGTACGAGATCATGAAGCTGTCGGGCCAGGAGTACGTGGACATCTACGCGACCGCCGCCAAGCGGCAGATCGCGGACGCGGCCAAGAAGAAGGCCGAGGCGGAGAAGGCGGCCAAGGCCGCCAAGGCGCAGGCCGCGGCGGCCACGGAGCAGCAGGGCAAGACCGGCACCGAGGCGTAGACGCGCCCCGGCACAGGGTGGGGGCGAGATGGCAGAGGCAGAGATACGGCCCGTGGCCGGCGCGGCGGCGGGCAAGGGCCGGGGGCGGCCGCAGCGCGTGGTCCGGATGTCCGTGGAGCTCCCGCTGTGGCGGGCGCTGACCGGCTACCGCGTCATGACCCTGGTCTACGTCCTGGTCCTGTTCGCGTTTTCGTACGACCAGTACGAGCACCCCCTCGTCGCCGCCGCGTACATGACGGCGCTGACCGTGTGGATGGGCTTCACCTGGCGGCGTACGACCTCGGCGGAGCGCTGCACCCGGGCCTTCCTCATCGGCGACCTGTCCTTCGCGCTCGGCGGCATCCTGCTCACCCTCGTGGCGGACAGCCACGAGCGGATCATGGACGGCGCGGCGACCCTGCCCTCCATCTGGACGGCGGGCGCGGTGCTCGGCTTCGCGATCAAGGGCGGCTGGCGCTGGGCCGCGGTGGCCTCCGCGCTGGTCGCCGTCGTCAACCTGGTCGAGCGCCAGGAGCTCGCCCGCGACACCATCCACAACGTGGTGCTGGTGTGGGTGGCCAGCGTCGCCATCGGCTACGTGGTCGAGGTGGCCCGCGCCAGTGAGCGCACCCTCGCCCGCGCCCTCCAGATCGAGGCCGCCACCCGCGAGCGGGAGCGGCTGGCCCGCGACATCCACGACAGCGTGCTCCAGGTCCTGGCGATGGTGCAGCGGCGCGGCGCCGCGATCGGCGGCGAGGCGGCCGAGCTGGGCCGGATGGCGGGCGAGCAGGAGATCGCGCTGCGCACGCTGGTCTCCAGCGGGCTGGTGCCGCCGCCCCGCACGGCCGTATCCGGAGCCGTGGACGACCTGGTCCGCACCCCGGAGGAGGCGCTGGCCGCGCCGGTGCCGTGCGCCGAGGAGGGCCCCGACGCCGGGCCCTGCGACGTACGGGCCCTGCTGGCGCCGCACGCCGGGGCGCGCGTCACGTTCTCCGAGCCGGGGGCGCCCGTCGTGCTCCCGGCGGCCGCCGCCGCGGAGCTGGCGGCCGCTGTCAGTGCCGCGTTGGACAATGTCAGGGTGCACGCGGGTGCCGGGGCGCAGGCGTGGATCCTGGTGGAGGACGAGCCGGACGAGGTGGTCGTGACGGTGCGGGACGACGGTCCCGGCATCCCCGACGGGCGCCTCGCGGACGCCGAGCGCGAGGGCCGGCTGGGGGTGGCCCTGTCGATCCGCGGCCGGCTGCGGGACCTGGGCGGCAGCGCCGACTGGATCTCGGTCCCCGGCCAGGGCACGGAAGTGGAGCTGAAAGTCCCCAAGGGCGGCGCGCCCGAGGGCCGGAAACGGGGGAGGAGCACGGCGTGAGTGAGCCGCAGGGCGTGAAGGTGATGGTGGTCGACGACCACCCGATGTGGCGGGACGCGGTCGCCCGCGACCTGGCCGAGGCCGGTTTCGAGGTGGTGGCGACGGCCGGGGACGGGCCGCAGGCGGTGCGCCGCGCGCAGGCCGCGGCGCCCGACGTCCTGGTGCTGGACCTGAACCTGCCGGGCCTGCCCGGCGTGGAGGTCTGCCGGGAGCTGGTCGGCGCCAACCCCGCCCTGCGGGTGCTGGTGCTCTCCGCCAGCGGCGAGCACGCCGATGTGCTGGAGGCGGTCAAGTCCGGCGCGACGGGCTATCTGCTCAAGTCGGCCAGCACGGCGGAGCTGTTGGACGCGGTGCGCTGTACGGCGGCCGGTGACCCGGTGTTCACGCCGGGCCTGGCCGGGCTGGTGCTGGGGGAGTACCGCCGGCTGGCGACCGAGCCCGCCCCGGCCGCCGAGGACGAGCCGGGCGCGCCGCAGCTGACCGACCGGGAGACCGAGGTGCTGCGTCTGGTCGCCAAGGGTCTGTCGTACAAGCAGATCGCCGAGCGGCTGGTCATCTCGCACCGCACGGTCCAGAACCACGTGCAGAACACCCTGGGCAAGCTCCAGCTGCACAACCGCGTCGAACTGGTCCGGTATGCGATAGAACGCGGCCTGGACGAGGTCTGAGTCCCGGCCCTTCCCGCCCGGGTGTGCCGCGCGGGCTCCGGCCGTCGGCGCGCGATGCGCTCGTACGAGTGAACGCATCGCGTCAAGTCCCCGGCATTTCCGGGGAATTCGCTTTCCTCCCCATCCCTGGGTGACGTGCATCACCATTAGCGTGACCGGCGTCGGCACAGCACGGCCGCGCGCGGCCACCGGCGGGTGCGCGGCCCCTCACGGGATGAAGGTGAAGAAGCGATGCGGGTCGGAGTACTGACCGGCGGCGGTGACTGCCCCGGTCTCAACGCGGTCATCCGAGGCGTGGTGCGCAAGGGCGTCCAGGAGTACGGCTACGACTTCGTCGGCTTCCGGGACGGCTGGCGCGGTCCCTTGGAGGGCGACACGGTACCGCTCGACATTCCCGCCGTGCGCGGCATCCTGCCCCGCGGCGGCACGATCCTCGGCTCCTCGCGGACCAACCCGCTCCAGCAGGACGACGGCGTCCGCCGGATCAAGGACACCCTCGCCAAGGAGGAGGTCGAGGCGCTGATCACGATCGGCGGCGAGGACACCCTCGGCGTCGCCGCCCGGCTCTCCGGCGAGTACGGCGTGCCCTGCGTCGGCGTGCCCAAGACGATCGACAACGACCTGTCCGCCACCGACTACACCTTCGGTTTCGACACCGCCGTCGGCGTCGCCACCGAGGCCATCGACCGGCTGCACACCACCGCCGAATCGCACATGCGCGTCCTGGTCGTCGAGGTCATGGGCCGGCACGCGGGCTGGATCGCGCTGCACTCCGGCCTGGCGGGCGGCGCCAACGTCATCCTCATCCCCGAGCAGCGCTTCGACGTCGACCAGGTCTGCGCCTGGATCGAGTCCCGCTTCAAGGTCCGGTACGCGCCGATCGTGGTGGTCGCCGAGGGCGCCATGCCCAAGGACGGCCAGATGGTCCTCAAGGACGGGTCGAAGGACTCGTTCGGGCATGTGCGGCTGTCCGGCGTGGGCGAGTGGCTGGCCAAGGAGATCGAGGAGCGTACGGGCAAGGAGGCCCGGACGACGGTGCTCGGCCACACCCAGCGCGGCGGCACGCCCAGCGCCTTCGACCGCTGGCTGGCCACCCGCTTCGGGCTGCACGCGATCGACGCGGTGCGCGACGGGGACTACGGGACGATGGTCGCCCTGCGCGGCACGGACATCGTCCGGGTGCCGCTGGCGGAGGCGACCGCGAAGCTCAAGACCGTCGACCCGCGGCTGTACGCGGAGGTCGGGGTCTTCTTCGGCTGACCCGGTGGGCGGGGTGCGGCCGGACCGGCGGACGGCGGTCCCGCCGCACACCGCTGTGCGCGTCCGCATCCCGCCGTGCGCGCCCGTGCGCCGCTGGGTACGTCCGCACACCGTCGTACGCGCCCGATGTCGCCGTGCGCGCCGGGCGGGCGGCCGGGCCGCGCCCCGCGCCGTATATTCGGCCGTGTCACCGCATATGCCCCAAAGCGGGTGCCGGTGGCCGGACCGGAGAAACGGCAACGTCGGGAGACCCCGTGGAGATCATCGCGTTCGGCGTGCAGGCGGACGAGCGGCCGCTGCTGGTGAAGGCCTTCGCCGGCCGCCACCAGGTCCGCTGCCTCGACGTCTTCCTCAACCGCGACACCGCCCCGATCGCCGCGGGCTACGAGGTCGTCAGCGTCAGCGTCAACGCCGACCTGAACGCCGAGGTGATCCAGGAGCTGTCGGCGGGCGGCACGAAGATGATCGCCCAGCGCGCCACCGGCTACAACAACATCGACCTGGAGGCCGCGGCCGACCTGGGCCTGACCGTCGGCCGGGTCTCCGCCTACTCGCCGTACTCGGTCGCGGAGTTCGCCTGGGGCCTGGCGATGGCCGTCAACCGCCGGATCGTCCGGGCCGCCAACCGCACCCGCAACTTCGACTTCCGCCTCGACGGGCTGCTCGGCCGCGACCTGCACGGGCGTACCGCCGGCGTGCTCGGCACCGGCAAGATCGGCGAGGCGTTCACCCGGATCGCCCACGGCTTCGGGATGAACCTGCTGGGCTGGGACATCGCCGAGAACCCCCGCTGCACCGAACTGGGCATGACCTACGTCGGCCAGGACCGGCTGTTCGCCGAGTCGGACCTGATCAGCCTGCACGTGCCGCTGATGGAGTCCACCCGCCACCTCATCGACGCGGCCGCGCTGGCCGCCATGAAGGACGACGCGATCCTGGTCAACTCCAGCCGCGGCGGCCTCGTCGACACCGCGGCGCTCGTGGAGACCCTCAAGGCCGGCCGGCTCTCCGGCGTGGGCCTGGACGTCTACGAGGAGGAAGCCGGGCTCTTCTTCTTCGACAAGTCCCTGGAGGTCATCCACGACGACACCCTGGCCCGCCTGATGACCTTCGGGAACGTGCTGGTCACCTCGCACCAGGCGTACTTCACGGAGGACGCGGTCGGCCAGATCATCGACGCCACCGTCCGCAACGTCGAGGACTACCTGGCCGGCCGCACCAACGAGAACCTCCTCGTCACACCAGGACAGCGGCCAGCAGCTGTGCGGTGATCGCCGCCCCGTCCAGCGTCAGCACGGACTCCGGGTGGAACTGCACCCCCGCGAAGCCCGGACCGCGCAGCGCGTGCACCTCGCCGGAGTCCGCATCCCGGCTCAGCTCGACCCGGTGCATGGCCAGTTCGGCCACCGCCGCCTCGTCGCAGCGGGCCGTGAAGGTGTTGTAGAAGCCGACGGTCTCCGGGCGGCCGAAGAAGTCGATGCGCTCCTGCGCGCCCTGGAACGGCACCTCCTTGCGCACGGTCTCCAGGCCCAGCTCCGCGGCGATCAGCTCATGGCCCAGGCAGACACCGAGCAGGCCGTACCGGTGGTCGCGGACCAGCTCCGCGGTCAGCGCCCGCAGCAGCCGCATCTTCGGGTCGGCGGCGTCCGACGGGTCGCCGGGGCCGGGGCCGAGCACGACCGGCCCCTCGTGGGCCGCCGCGGCCGCCCGCAGCCCCGGCTCGTCGTACCGGCGCACGGTCACCGTCAGCCCCGAGGTGCGCAGCAGGTGCGCCAGCATCGCGGTGAAGGTGTCCTCGGCGTCGATCACCAGGGCGTGGCCGGACAGCGCGGCGGTCGGCGCGCTGCTCTGCATGCGCAGCCAGAAGGGCGCGAGGTCGGCGCGGCGGGCGTCGAGCGCGGCCCGTACCCGCGGGTCGTCGGCCAGCCGGGGCCGCCCGGCGTTCGCCTCCCCGCGCTCCGGCGCGGGGCGCGCGCCGAGCGCGGTCAGCACCCCGGCGGCCTTGGCGTGCGTCTCGGCGACCTCGGCGCGCGGTTCGGAGGCCCGTACGAGCGTGGCGCCGACCGCCACCCGCAGCCCGCCGTCCGCGCCGATGTCCGCCGTACGGATCAGGATCGGCGAGTCCAGCGTCTGCGCGCCGCCCGCGTCCCGCCCGATCAGTGCCAGCGCCCCGGCGTAGTAGCCGCGCCCGCCCACCTCGTGCCGCTCGATGACCCGGCAGGCGTTCTGCACCGGCGAGCCGACCACGGTCGCCGCGAACATCGTCTCCTTCAGCACCTCCCGCACATCGAGCGAGGAGCGCCCGCGCAGCTCGTACTCCGTGTGCGCGAGGTGCGCCATCTCCTTGAGGCGCGGCCCGACCACCACACCGCCCTTGTCGCCGACGGTGCACATCATCTTCAGCTCCTCGTCGACGACCATGGACAGCTCCTCCACCTCCTTGCGGTCGCCCAGGAACTCCAGCAGGTGCTCGGGGCTCGGCCCCTCGGCCGGGTAGCGGTAGGTGCCGCTGATCGGGTTCATCACGACCGTCCCGCCGGACATCCGTACGTGCACCTCGGGGCTGGCGCCGACCAGCGTGCGCACGCCCGGCCGGTGCACGACGTACGTCCAGTAGGCGCCGCGCTCGCCGGCCAGCAGCCGCCGGAACAGGGCCAGCGCGTCGGGCGCGCCGAAGCCGGGGATGTCGCCCTGGAACGTGCGCCGGATGACGAAGTTGGCGCCCTCGCCGGTGCCGATCTCGTCCCGCAGGACGCGCTCGACGATCCCGGCGTACGCGTCGTCGTCCACGTCGAAGGCGCCGCCCTGCACCGCCACCTCATGGGCGGGGAGTTCCGCCAGCACCTCGTCCAGCGGCAGCTCGTACGCCTCCTTTGGGCGCAGCACCGCCAGCGGTGTGCCGTCGTCGCGCACGTCGAAGCCGCGCTCGCGGATCTGCCGGAACGGCACCAGCGCCAGCGCGTCGGTGACCGCCGCGCCGCCCTCCGGTACGCCGTCGCCGAGCGGGATGCCATCCAGCCGCGGCACCTCGGTCACCTCGCCGACCAGCACCTCGACGGTGCCGGCGGCGGGCCGGCCGGGCGTACGGCGGTGCAGCAGGGCGAACGGCGGGCAGCCGGGGGTCAGCAGGCGTCGCAGGACGTCGGTGGTGGAGCGAGGCATGGCGGCGGTTCCTTCCGGGAGGGGAGGAACGGCCCGCACAACACGGAAGGCCGCCCCTCGGGCGGCCTTCGCGATGTCAGTGGGTACGCGCGATCAGTGGGCCGCCGGTTGAGCGGTCCACCACCAGTTCATGTTCATGGCCGGTTGCGCGTGCATGGGCGTCACCCTACCCGACGGCGGGCTGCCCGGGCGGTGGCGTGGACGGCACGGCGGGGAGCGTCCCGAGGAACGCGGTCAGCGCGGCGTTGAAGGCGTGCGGCTGTTCCAGGTTGGGCAGATGGGCGGCGTCCTCGATGACGGCCAGGCGCGCGTCCGGGATGCGGTCGCGCAGGAACTCGGCGTCGGCGACCGGGGTGTAGGTGTCGTCGCGGCCGACCAGGACGAGGGCCGGTACGGCGAGCCGGGCCAGCGAACCGGTGTAGTCGGGACGTTCCGCGCGGCCGCGCAGTGCGGCGGCAGCGCCCTCGGGCGGCGTGCCGAGCATCATGCGCCGTACGTGTTCCGCGGCGGCGGGCCGGGCGGCGATGGTGCGTGGCGAGACCATCTTGTCCAGGACCTCTTCCGTGTAGCCGCGCATTCCTTCGCGGAGCAGCCGGTCGGCCATGGCGTTGCGTGCCCGGTGCCCTTCGGGGGTCTCGGCGCGGGCGAAGGTGTCCGCGAGGACGAGGGCGCGCAGCCGCTCCGGGAAGCGGCGGGCGCATTCCATGGCGATCTGGCCGCCCATGGACAGACCGCCGAGGACGATCCGGTCCGGCACCGCCAGGTGGTCCAGGAGTGCGGCGAGGTCGGCCGCGAAGGTCTCCAGGCGGGTCGTGCCCGGTACGGCCCGGGAGGCGCCGTAGCCGCGCAGGTCCGGTACGAGGACGCGGTGTCCGGCGGCGGCCAGCGCGGCGGTCTGCGGGGCCCACATCGTGTGGTCGAAGGGGTGCCCATGGATCAGAAGAATCGTTTCTCCACCCGCGCCGCCGGTGTCCTCGTACGCGGTGGTGATGCCGTTGACGGCAGCTGTACGCAGCACAACTCGCCCCTGTTCGTCGGTGCTTTCGGCGGCCGGCCTGTTGACGGCTCGATGCTAGGGCGGGCATCATCTCAGTGCAATAAAAACATTGCACTCGGTGCAATGCGGAGTGCAGGACTCGCGACGGCCGGGAGGGCCCGTGGAGGACTACCAGCGCATCGCCGACGCCGTCGCCGCCGACATCGCCGCCGGCCGCCTGCGCCCCGGCGACCGCCTCGCCACCCAGCGCGCCTTCGCCCGCGCCCACGGCATCGCCAACTCCACCGCCACCCGCGTCTACCGCGAGCTGGCCCGCCGCGGACTGACCGTCGGCGAGGTCGGCCGCGGCACCTACGTACGCGCCGCCCAGCACGCCCCCGGACCCGCGCTCGCCGAACCCGCCGACCCCGCCCGCCGCACCCGCGTCAACCTCGAACTCAACTACCCCGAGGTCCCCGGACAGGCCGCCCTCCTCGCCCGCGGGCTGGAGCCCCTGCTCCGCCCCGACGTGCTGAGCGCCGCCCTGACCGTGACCCCCGCCACCGGCTCCGCGCCCGCCCGCGAGGCCTTCGCTGCCCTCCTCGGCCGCGCGGACCTGCGCCCCGACCCCGCGGGCCTGCTGTTCGCGGGCAACGGCCGGCAGGCCATCGCCGGGGCGCTCGCCGCGCTGGTGCCGCCCGGCGGGCGCCTCGGCGTCGAAGCGCTCACGTATCCGCTGGTCAAGTCCATCGCCGCCCGCCTCGGGGTCACCCTCGTACCGCTGGCCGCCGACGAGGACGGCCTGCACCCGGACGCCGTACGGGCGGCCCACCGCGGCACCCCGCTGCACGCCGTCTACCTCCAGCCGACGCTGCACAACCCGCTCGGCGTGACCATGCCCGCCGGGCGCCGCGCCGAGCTGGCCGAGACGCTGCGCGCACTGGACCTGTGGGCCGTCGAGGACGCCGTCTGGTCCTTCCTCCTCGACGACGGCCGGCAGGCCGGGCTCCCGCCGCTGGCCGCCCTGGCGCCCGAGCGCACGCTCCTGGTCGACAGTCTGTCCAAACGCCTGGCGCCCGGCCTGACCACCGGGTTCGTGCTGGCGCCGCCCGCGCACGCCGAACGGGTCGCCGCCGCCCTGCGCTCCGGCGGCTGGACGGCCGGCGCCTTCGCCCTGAACGCCACGGTCCGCTGGCTGCACGACGGCGTGGTCACGACGATCGTCGAGGCCAAGCGCCGGGACGCCGCCGACCGCCAGACACTGCTGCGCGAGCGCCTGGCCGGCTTCCGGGTACGGGCCGACCCGGCCTCCTATTTCGCCTGGTGGGAGCTGCCGCAGGGGTGGCGGGCCGAGACCTTCCTCGCGGCCGCCGCCCGGCGCGGCATCGCCGTCACCCCGGCCGCCGCGTTCGCCGTCGGCCCGGAGGGCACGCACAGCGCCGCGCCCGCCCCCAACGCCATCCGCGTCGCTCTCGCCGCGCCCGCCCCCGACGACCTGGCGTACGCGCTGGACACGCTGGCCGCCATCGCCCGCGGCACCCCGGAGGACTCCGTGCCGGACTGAGTCCCCTCTTCACGCGGGCCGTCGGAGTGGGACCTTCGTCTCACATCCCGGTCGGCGAGATGGACCCCCGTCCGGACCCCGTAAAGTTGACGCGTGACCGTGAACGCTGAAATCCATGCCGGTGGCAACACCTGGCGAGACCTGCCCGCGGCGCAGCAGCCTGAATGGCCGGACCAAGAGGCTCTGCGCGATGTGATCGCGGAGCTGGAGTCCTATCCGCCGCTCGTCTTCGCCGGCGAGTGCGACCAGCTGCGCGAGCGCCTGGGAGCGGTCGCCCGTGGTGAGGCGTTCCTGCTCCAGGGCGGCGACTGCGCGGAGGCGTTCGACGCCGTCTCGGCCGAGCACATCCGCAACAAGCTCAAGACCCTGCTCCAGATGGGCGCGGTCCTCACGTACGCCGGGTCGGTCCCGGTCGTCAAGGTCGGCCGGATCGCGGGCCAGTACAGCAAGCCGCGCTCCAAGCCCACCGAGACCCGCGGCGGCGTGACGCTGCCGACCTACCGCGGCGACTCCGTCAACGGCTTCGAGTTCACCGAGGCGGCCCGCATCCCGGACCCGCAGCGCCTCAAGCGGATGTACCACGCCTCCGCCGCGACGCTGAACCTCGTCCGGGCCTTCACCACCGGCGGCTACGCCGACCTGCGCCAGGTCCACGCCTGGAACCAGGACTTCGTGAAGTCCTCGCCGTCCGGGCAGCGCTACGAAGCGCTGGCGCGCGAGATCGACCGGGCGCTGAACTTCATGAACGCCTGCGGGGTGGACCCGGAGGAGTTCAAGACCGTCGAGTTCTACGCCTCCCACGAGGCGCTGGTCCTGGACTACGAGTCCGCGCTGACCCGGACCGACTCCCGTACCGGAAACCTCTACGACGTCTCGGGCCACATGGTCTGGATCGGTGAGCGCACCCGCCAACTGGACGGCGCGCACCTGGAGTTCGCCTCCCGTATCCGCAACCCGATCGGCGTCAAGCTGGGCCCGACGACGACCGCCGAAGATGCGCTCACGCTCATCGAGCGCCTCGACCCGGACCGCGAGCCGGGCCGGCTGACCTTCATCACCCGGATGGGCGCGGACAAGATCCGCGACAAGCTGCCCGAGCTGGTCGAGAAGGTCACCGCCACCGGCGCCCAGGTCGCCTGGATCTGCGACCCGATGCACGGCAACACCTTCGAGGCCGCCTCCGGGCACAAGACCCGGCGCTTCGACGATGTACTGGACGAGGTCAAGGGCTTCTTCGAGGTCCACAAGGGCCTCGGTACGCACCCGGGCGGCATCCACGTCGAGCTGACCGGCGACGATGTCACCGAGTGCGTGGGCGGCGGCGACGAGATCTTCGTCGACGACCTGCACCAGCGCTACGAGACCGCCTGCGACCCGCGGCTCAACCGCAGCCAGTCGCTGGACCTGGCGTTCCTGGTGGCGGAGATGTACCGCGACCAGTAGGCCGACGGGTCCGTGGGGCCGTACCGACACGCCGATGGGGCGCGGATCACAGGATTCGCGCCCCATCGCCGTTGTTACCGGACTTTCGTCCCGGGTAAGGTAAGGGTAACCTCACCGCGGAACAGGTCGACGGAGGTGACCCGCGTGTACGTCTGCTCATGCTTCGGCATCACGGAGCAGCAGGTCCGTGACCACGCGGACTCCGGTGCCTGCACCCCGCGCCAGATAGCCTCCGCCTGCAAGGCGGGCACCGACTGCGGCGGCTGCGTCCGCCGCATCCAGGCGCTGCTCGGCCGGGGCGCGTGCCCCCGGCGCGAACTGATCGACCAGGGCGCCCCCGAACCGCTCGGCACCGAGCCGTCCGAAGAGGCGGCCGCCGGAACGCGCGGACCGTACGACATCGCGCCCCACCCGGCACCCGACATGGCACCCGGCGCCCTGCCGGAAGCAGCCTGAAGCCACCCCGGGCACCGCGCGCCGATCAGAAGACGGCCCGGAGCGCTCTGCCGTACGGCCCGGCTGAAGGAACGGTTCGCTGGAGCGGACCGCCTCAGCCCTCCGGCTGCTCGATCACCTGGGCGAGATACAGCGCCTCACCGAGCTTCTCGATCAGATCCAGCTGGGTGTCCAGATAGTCGATGTGGTGTTCCTCGTCGGCCAGGATGCTCTCGAAGATGTTGGCCGAGGTGATGTCCCCCTTGGCCCGCATCAGCTCGATGCCCCGCTTGAGCCGGTCGATGGCCTCCACCTCGACCTGGCGGTCCGCCTGGAACATCTCGGTGACGGTCTGGCCCACCCGGACGTGGAAGAGCCGCTGATAGTTGGGCAGGCCGTCCAGGAAGAGAATGCGGTCCGTGAGGATTTCCGCGTGCTTCATCTCGTCGAACGACTCGTGCCGGGTGTACTTGGCCAGCTTGGTCCAGCCGAAATTCTCCTGCATCTTCGCGTGCAGGAAGTACTGATTGATGGCGGTCAGCTCGGCGGTCAGCTGCTCGTTGAGGAATTCGATGACCTCGGGGTCGCCCTGCATGACAGCGGGCTCCTTCCACGCGAGTACTGGCAGGTGCCGCGCATCCTTGCACCGTCGTGAGCTGGGCGTCCAGTAAGTGCACGCTTAGTACGAGTTGCCCGAATCGCTGCCTCCCTGGTCACCGGCACCCCTGATGGTCTGACACCATGGAGAGCATGGGTCAGCCCGAAAGCCGCGAAGCGGAACATCCTCAGCTGCCTCCGGGGCAGCGGCTGCAACGGGGCTGGCCGGTCACGCACTACGGCCCGGTGCCCAAGTTCCGGCCCGAGCGGTGGGAGTTCCGCGCGTTCGGTGCCACCACGGACGGCGGCAAGCACTGCTGGAACCACGAGGAATTCTCCGCACTGCCCCATACGACCGTCGTGGCCGACATGCACTGCGTCACGAAGTTCAGCATGCTCGGCGCCGAATGGGGCGGGGTTTCGACCCGTACGATTCTCGATCTCGCGCCGCCGGCCGGGGATGTCACCCATGTGATGGTGTGGGCCGAATACGGATTCAGTTCGAACCTCAAACTGGCCGACTTCGCCGACGCGAAATCACTGTTCGCCACCCACCGCTCCGGCGAACTGCTCACCGCCGAGCACGGCTTCCCGGTCCGCCTGATCGTCCCGCACCTGTACGCCTGGAAGGGCCCCAAGTGGGTGCGCGGCATCGAATACATGACGGCGGACCGCCGCGGCTTCTGGGAGGAGCGCGGCTACCACAACCTCGGTGACCCCTGGCGCGAACAGCGCTACTCCTACCAGGAGGAGCCGGGGGACGGCCCCGAGCTGTAGCGCGCGGGGCCGCCGGGACGGCCCGGTCCGGAGCGCTGCCTCAGACGGCCGGGCTCCGCAGCGCCTTCAGACGCGCCACGTCCGCCGCGTGCCCCTCCTTGCCGCCCGGGGTCTCGATCACCAGCGGTACGCCCAGCGTGGCCGGGTGCCGGAACAGTTCACCGAACGGGCCGGCCCCGATGTGCCCGGCGCCGATGTTCTCGTGCCGGTCCTTGTGGGCGCCGACGACGTCCTTGGAGTCGTTGGCGTGGATCAGTTTCAGCCGCCCCTCGCCCGCGACGTCGACCAGCTCGTCCAGCAGCGCCTTCATCCCGCCGGGCGCCGCCATGTCGTGCCCGGCCGCGAAGGCGTGGCAGGTGTCCAGGCAGATGCCCAGCTTCGGGTGCCGGTCCAGCGCGTCGAAGTACGGGCCCAGATCCTCCGCCAGCGCGCACAGCGACGCGCCCTGACCCGCCGTCGGCTCCAGCAGCAGCCACGGGTCGTCGTCGTGCGTCAGCTCCGCCAGCAGCGGGCGCACCCGTTCGCGTACCTGCGCCAGGGCCTCGGCGCGGGGCCGCCCGCCGGTCGCCGAGCCGGTGTGCACCACCACGCCGCGCGCGCCGATCGCCCGGCCCCGCTGCAGCGAGTGGCGCAGCGAGACCACGGACTTCTCGACCGTCTCCGGCGTGTGCGAGCCGAAATTGATCAGGTAGGGCGCGTGCACGAACACCGGGAGCGTCTCCCGCTCGCAGGCCTCCCGGAACGCTTCGTCCTGCTGCGGCGAGCCGGGCGGGGTCGCCCAGCCGCGCGGATTGGCGACGAAGACCTGGACGGCCTCGCCGCCGATGTCCCGGGCGTACGGGATGCCGACCTTGGCCAGACCGCCGGCCACCGGCACATGGCCGCCGACCGGGTTGCGCTCACGGGCGTGCTGCGGGGAGTCCTGCGGGGAAGGGGAGATGCTCACCCGTCAAGGGTGCCAGGTGCCGGGCGCCCGCTCCGGCGTGCGGGCGGGCATCCTTGCTCACAGCGCGCCCGGGAGGCGTGCGCGGGGCGCGCTCCCGGAGGCGTACCGGGCGCGCTCCCAGGGGTCCACGGGGCGCGCCCCGTGACTCACAGCGCGCTCTCCAGCCGGATCGTGATCTTGCTGCCCTTCGCCGCCTGCTCGCCGCCCGCGACCGACTGGCTCTCCACCTTGTCCCGTGGGAACAGGAACGGCTTCTTGACCTCGGCCTCGAAGCCCGCACCGGACAGCGCTTGCTTCGCGTCGGCGGCGCTCCGGCCCGTCACGTCCGGCACGGTGACCATCTCGGGGCCCTCGGAGAGGGTGAGGGTGACGGTGTCGCCCCGGCCCTGCTTGCTGCCCTGCCCCGGCGACTGCCGGGCGACCTTGCCCTTGTCGTGCGGGGAGTGCACCGTGCCGTCCGCGATCTTCACCTCGAAGCCCGCGCCGCGCAGGGTGGCCTCGGCGTCCGCCCGGTCCCGGCCGGTGACGTCCGGTACGTCGACCTCGGCGCCGCGGCTGACGGTGAGCGCGACGGCGGTGTCCGGGCGCCGTTTGCTGCCCGCCGCCGGGTCGGTGCCGATCACCGACCCCTTGGCGACCTCGTCGGAAAACTTCTTGTGCACCGTGCCGACCGTCAGCCCCAGGTCGCGCAGCCTGCGCTTGGCGTCGGCGACCGGCGTGCCCGCCAGGTCGGGCACCTGGACGATCTCCGGGCCCTTGGACAGGGTGATGGTGACCGTGCCCGTACCGCGGATGCGCTGACCGTTCTCCGGGGCCGTGGCCATGACGTGGCCGCGCTCCACGTTCGGGCTGAAGTCACGCTTGACCTGCACCTCCAGGCCCTCGGCGCGCAGCGTCCGCTCCGCCTTCTCCTGTGTCATGTCCAGCACGGCCGGGACGGTGGTGAACTGCCCGGAGTTGATGTACCAGACCCCCGCGCCCACCACCAGCACGAGCAGCACGGCGGCGACCACGGAAACGGTCTTGCGCCGGGCCCGCAGCAGTCCGGCCCACGCCCCGGACCGCGGCGCGGCGTCCGCCGGGCGCAGCCGGGTGGTCCGCTCGGCCGCCGACGCCGGGTCCGGCGGCGGGGTCTCCAGCCTGCTGGTGTGGTTCAGCGGCTCCTCCAGCGGCAGCGGCGGCTGTACGGCGATCCGCGGCAGCACGCTCGTACGGTCCTCGGAGCCGGCACCCGAGCCGTCCTCCGGCGCCTCGTTGGCCCGCGGCGGCACCGCGTCCAGCTGCGCGTCGGTCAGCTCGGACCGTACCGTGCGGGTCTGTGCGAGCAGCGTCACCGCGTCCTGGGGGCGCAGCTCGGGGCGGCGCGCGGTCGCCACGGCGACCAGGTCGTCCAGCTGCGGCGCCAGCTCGGGCGCGTACGTGGAAGGGGCCGGCACGTCCTCGTGCAGATGCTGGTAGAGCACCTGGGCCGCGCTGCCGCCGCTGTGCGGCTTGCCGCCGGTCAGCATCTCGAACAGCACGACACCGCACGCGTACACATCCGCGGGCGGACCGGCCGTACCGTCCTCGATCTGCTCGGGCGCCAGGTAGGAGACCGTGCCCAGGACGGAGCCGGTCGAGGCGGTGGTGTTCGTGCCCACGGTCCGTACGAGGCCGAAGTCGGCGACCTTGACCCGGCCGTCGTCGCCGATCAGCACGTTCTCCGGCTTCATGTCGCGGTGCACCAGCCCGGCCCGGTGGGCGGCGCCCAGCGCGGCCAGGATCGGCTCGGCGATGTCCAGCGCGGCCCGCGGCTGGAGGGCGCCGCGCTCCCGCAGCACGTCGCGCAGCGTGCACCCGGCGACGTACTCCATCGCCAGATACACATACGTACCGTCGGTGCCCTGGTCGTACACGCCCACCACGTTGGGGTGGTCGAGCCGGGCGGCGGACTTGGCCTCACGGATGAAGCGGTCGACGAACGCGGCGTCGGCCGCCAGTGACGGGTGCATCACCTTCAGGGCGAGCACCCGGTCCAGCCGGGTGTCCAAGGCCCGGTAGACCGTGGCCATGCCGCCGGCGGCGACGCGCGCCTGCACCTGGTAGCGGCCGTCGAGCAGTTGCCCGACCAGGGGGTCCTGAAGGGTCGTATCCACGGCAGACGAGTCTACGAGCCGCCGCGGCGGCACCGGACGCCCTGCCCGTGACCCACAGGCCATTGCATCCGAACAGTGACAGGAACGGGCTGCCGGACGGGCCGGGATAGGCGGGGATGTCCCTTTCGTGTGGGGCGGCGGGCGGCGGGTGGCACCCGGAAGCCGCCACCCGCCGTATCCCCTCCAGGGACACTCCCGTTCTCAGAAGGCGGGACGCTCCGGATCCAGCACGGCGACACCCTCCGTGGGCGAGGAGGCCGCCGCGTGATGGCGGCGCGGAATCCGCCCCGCCCGGAACGCCAGCCGGCCGCCCTCGGCCGCGTGCCGCATCGCCTCCGCCATCAGCACGGGCTCCTGCGCGCGGGTCACCGCCGACGCCAGCATCACCGCGGCGCAGCCCAGCTCCATGGCCAGGGCGACGTCGGAGGCGGTGCCCGCGCCCGCGTCCAGGATCACCGGGACCCCGGCCCGCTCGGTGATCAGCTGGAAGTTGTGCGGATTGCGGATGCCTAGCCCGGAGCCGATGGGGGAGCCCAGCGGCATGATCGCGGCACAGCCCACGTCCTCCAGCTTGCGGGCCAGCACCGGGTCGTCGTTGGTGTACGGCAGCACGGTGAAACCGTCGTCCACCAGGGCCTCGGCGGCGTCCAGCAGCTCGACCGGGTCCGGCAGCAGGGTGCGCTCGTCGGCGACCACCTCCAGCTTGACCCAGTCGGTGCCCAGCGCCTCACGGGCCAGCCGGGCGGTGAGCACGGCCTCGCCCGCGGTGAAGCAGCCCGCGGTGTTCGGCAGGACGCGGATGCCGTGCCGCTCCAGTACGGACAGCACCGAACCCTGCACGGTCGGGTCCAGGCGGCGCATGGCGACCGTCGTCAGCTCCGTCCCCGAGGCGAGCAGCGCCCGCTCCAGGATGTCGAGGCTGGGCGCCCCGCCGGTCCCCATGATCAGACGGGAGTCGAAGGTGGTGTCGGCGATGGTCAGGAGATCGTCGGCCATGGCGTACGGATCAGCCTCCCTGGACTGCGGTGAGGACCTCGACGCGGTCGCCGTCGCCGAGCGCGGTGGCGGGCCACTGGCCGCGCGGCACCACCGCCTCGTTGACGGCGGCGGCCACGCCGCGGGGAGCCGTGGTGAGCCCGGCGACGAGCCGGTCCAGGGTGAATCCGCCGGGGACCTCCCGGGGCTCGCCGTTCACGGAGACGGTGATGGGCGTGGTGACGGTCATACGGGCTGCTCCTGGGGGGCGGAGGCGGGCGCGGGGTCCTGCCGGGCACCGGAACCGGACGGCGGGAGGGGGCCGGCCGGGTCCGGAGCGAAGCGGTCCGGGGTGAACGCCCAGGCTTCCTCGGGCAGCGGGCCGCCGGTCAGCGCCGCCGCCATCACATCGCCCGTGACCGGCGTCAGCAGCACCCCGTTGCGGTGGTGGCCGGTCGCCACCAGCAGACCGGGCAGCGCGGTCGGGCCGAGCAGCGGCGCGTTGTCCGGAGAACCGGGACGCAGCCCGGCGCGGGTCTCGACCAAGGGCAGTTCGGTGATGCCGGGGACCAGCTCGTGAGCGTCCCGCAGCAGTTCGTACACCCCGCCCGCGGTGATCGTGGTGTCCCAGCCCAGTTCCTCGCTGGTCGCGCCGACGACCAGCTCGCCGTTCTCGCGCGGCACGAGGTAGAGCGGGCCGCCGCGCACCACGGCGCGCACGGTACGGGACAGGAACGGTACGCCGCCGGGCAGTCCGTCCGGCATCCGCAGCCGCAGCACCTGGCCCTTCACCGGACGGACCGGCGGCAGCACCTCCTCGGGAACGCCCGCCAGCTGCCCGCTCCGGCTGCCCGCGGCGAGCACGACCTGACCGGCCGCGATCCGGCTGCCGTCGGCCAGTTCGGCGCCGGTGGCGCGGCCCCGCCCGACGGTCAGCCGCTCGGCGGCGGCGCGGTGGAAGGCGACCCCGGCCCGCTCACAGGCGGCCAGCAGCGCGGCGGCCAGCCGGCGCGGGTCGACCTGGTGGTCCCCGTCCACGCGCAGCCCGCCGCGCACGCCCGGCGCGAGCATCGGCTCCAGGCGCCGGCACTCGCGCCCGGTCAGCCACTCGGACTCCAGACCGCTGCGGCGCTGGAGGGCGTGCAGATCGCGCAGGTGGGCACGGTCGTCGGCGTCCAGCGCGACGGCCAGCGTGCCGCACCGCCGGTACCCGAGGTCCAGACCGCTCGCCCCGGCCAGCTCGGCGGCGAAGTCCGGATAGCGGCGCGCGGAGGCCAGGTTGAGGCCGAGCAGCGTCTGCTCGCCGTAGTGCAGCTCGGTGACGGCGGCCAGCATCCCGGCCGCGACCTGGGCGGCGCCGCCCCCGGGGTCCGGGTCGGCGACGGCGGTGCGCAGCCCGCGCTGGGCCGCCCGCCAGGCGGTGACCAGGCCGATGATGCCGCCGCCGATGACCAGTACGTCCGGGCTTCCGCCGGGGGTTCCCGGCGTCTCCGCGGACGGCTGCGCGGCCGTCGGTACCGAGGATTCCGCTGGAGTTCGTGCCGATATCCGTACGGATGTCTGTGCAGGTGGATGCATGGGCGTCCAGCCCCTCCCTTCGCCGGCATGACCCGGATCAGGTTCGTACGGTCGGAGGCCGCGTCAGCCTCCCTCTCAGCCCGGTCGCGTCCGGGCTCCCGCGAGTGCGTTCACGGCAACCCTAGTACGGGCCGCCGACGCGCCGTAAGGGAGCGCCGGGACCGGGGACGGGCCCGGACCCGGCGGGTGACGGGCCGTGACGTTGTGTCATAGATCTCGTTGCGCGGTGCTGCTGGTCGCGAGACACGCCGTCCTACAGTGATCGGGTGAGCGAGCAGACCCAGCCCCAGGACCCTGACCGCGCGCGCCAGGACCGCGAACAGGCCGAGCGCGCCGCCGAACGCGCCCGGCGCGTCGTCATCGCCGGCGCCGGCCTGGCCGGTGTGCAGACCGCCGTCGCCCTGCGCGAACAGGGCTGGCGCGGCGCGGTCACGGTGCTCGGCGACGAGCCGCACCAGCCGTACGACCGCCCGCCGCTGTCCAAGGCGGTGCTGCTCGGCAAGGCCGACGGGTCCGCCTTCGACGTGGACTTCGAGGCGCTCGGCATCGAGCTGCTCCTGGGCCGGCGTGCCATAGGCCTCGCGGGCGCCTCCCGGGTGCTGGAGACCGACGCCGGGCCGCTCCCGTACGACCACCTGGTGATCGCCACCGGCGCCGAACCGGTCACCCTCCCCGGCTGCGACGGCCGGCCGGACGTCCACCTCCTGCGCACCCTCGACGACGCCGAGCGGCTGCGGCCCGTACTGACCGGGCAGCGCGAGGTCGTGGTCGTCGGCGCGGGCTGGATCGGCGCGGAGTTCACCACCGCGGCGCGCGAGGCGGGCTGCCGGGTGACGGTCGTCGAGGCCGCCGACCGGCCGCTGGCCGGCGCGCTGCCCGCCGAGGTCGCCGCTCCCATGGCGGCCTGGTACGCGGACAGCGGCGCCCGGCTGCGCACCGGCGCCCGGGTCGCCGCCCTCACCGACGGCGCGGTGACGCTCACCGACGGCACGACGCTGGCCGCCGACGCGGTCGTGGTCGGCATCGGCGCCCGGCCCGCGACCTCCTGGCTGGCCGGCTCCGGCGTCGAACTGTCGCCCGAGGACCGTTCCGTCCTGGCCGACGAGCGGCTGCGCACCACGCTGCCCGACGTGTACGCGGTCGGCGACTGCGTCTCCTTCCCGTCCGCCCGGTACGGCGGCCGCCTGCTGGTCCACCACTGGGACAACGCCCTGCACGGGCCTCGCACGGTCGCCGCCACCATCGTCCGCGGCGCCGCGGAGGGGCCGGTCTACGACCCGGTCCCGTACTTCTGGTCCGAGCAGTTCGGCCGCTTCGTGCAGTACGCCGGGCACCACGCGGGCGCCGACGAGACGGTCTGGCGCGGCGACCCGCAGAGCGCGGCCTGGTCGGTGATCTGGCTGCGCGAGGGGGTGCTCGTCGCGCTGCTGGCGGTCGGCCGGCCCCGCGACCTGGCCCAGGGGCGCAAGCTCATCGAGCGGGGCGCGGTGCTGGACCGGCGGCTGGCGGCGGACGCTTCGGTACCGCTGAAGTCGGCAGTGCTCTGACGTCCGTGCCACCTCTCCGGCGCGCTCGGGGGCGGTCCGCGCGCGGCGCTTCCGGGCGCCGTGGGCTGCGCCGATGGCGATGCCCGGGTACCGGCTGTCAGTGCGAGGTGGCAGGCTTGTCCTGTGACCGAGATTGACGCAAAGATCGATGGACTCGTCCCCGCCTGGCTCACCCTCCCCGACATCGCCGAGATGATCGGCGTGGAGGTGACGCGTGTGCGCCAGCTGGTGAAGGAGGGCCAGCTGATCGCGGTACGCCGTGGCGAGAACCGTGCCCTGCATGTGCCGGCCGACTTCATCAAGGACGGCAAGGTCGTCAAGGGCCTCGTCGGGACGCTCACGCTCCTGCGGGACGACGGCTTCGCCGACGAGGAGATGCTGGAGTGGCTCTTCACCGCCGACGAGACGCTGCCCGGCACCCCCGCCCAGGCCCTGCGTGAGAACCGCGGTACGGAGGTGAAGCGCCGGGCTCAGGCGCTCGCCGTCTAGACCCGCTCCCGGCTGCGGGGCGCGTCCGTGCGTTGTGCGTGTCCGCAGTCGTACCACCGTCGCGCTCGCACCCGCGGCCGCGACCGTCTTCGCACCACTGGCGTACGGGCCGGAAGGCCCGGCCCGTACGCCGCAGACCTGGGGGGACCCGCCCGATGACCACCGCACGCCACGCCCTGTCCGACGCCCGTCTCTACCTGTGCACGGACGCCCGCAAGCGCCAGGGCGACCTCGCGCAGTTCCTGGACGCGGTGCTCGCCTCGGGCGTGGACATCGTGCAGCTGCGCGACAAGGGCATGGAGGCTGCCGAGGAGCTGGCCCACCTGGAGGTCTTCGCGGACGCCTGCCGCCGGCACGGCAAACTGCTGGCGGTCAACGACCGCGCCGACGTCGCGCACGCCATCGGCTCGGACGTCCTGCACCTGGGCCAGGGCGACCTGCCCGTACCCGCCGTCCGCGCCATCCTCGGCGACGACGTGCTGATCGGCCGGTCCACCCACGCCGAGGCGGAGGTGGACACCGCGCTGGCCGAGCCCGGCGTGGACTACTTCTGCACGGGCCCCTGCTGGCCCACCCCCACCAAGCCCGGCCGCCACGCCCCCGGCCTCGGCCTGGTCCGCCACGCGGCCGCGCGCCGGCCCGAGCGCCCCTGGTTCGCCATCGGCGGCATCGACGCGTCCAACCTGGACCGGGTGCTGGAGGCGGGCGCCCGCCGGGTGGTCGTCGTCCGGGCGATCACCGAGGCCGAGGACCCGGGGGCCGCGGCCGCCGGCCTGGCGAAACGGGTACGCGCTCACGCGGAGTGAGGAGCGGATACGCGCTCGCGCGCAGTGAGCGGCGCGCCGTCTGAAGGCCGGATGTCCTGCCGGTGTCCGAGGCGTGGACCGGAACGCGGCTATCCGGGCATTTCGCCGGAGCCGGTTGGTGTGCGCGAGGCCGGTGGATAATCTGCACGTATGGCCCTAGGCACAGCTTCCACCAGGACTGATCGCGCACGGACCGTGCGCGACCTGCTCGCTTCCGGCAAGCAGTCGTACTCGTTCGAGTTCGCCGCCCCGAAGACGGAGAAGGGCGAGCGGACGTTGTGGAACGCCATTCGCCGGATCGAGGCCGTCGCGCCGACCTTCGTCTCCGTGACGTACGGTGCGGGCGGCACCTCCCGTGAGGGCACGGTGCGCGCGACCGAGCGGATCGCCACCGACACCACCCTGACCCCGGTCGCCCACCTGACCGCCGTCAACCACTCGCTGGCCGACCTGCGCAACATCATCGGCCAGTACGCCGACGCCGGCATCCGCAACATGCTCGCGCTGCGCGGCGACCCGCCCGGCGACCCGATGGGCGACTGGATCCAGCACCCCGAGGGCGTCCTGTACGCCGCCGAACTGGTCCGGCTCATCAAGGAGTCGGGGGACTTCTGCGTCGGCGTGGCGGCCTTCCCCGAGATGCACCCGCGCTCCACGGACTGGGACACCGACGTACGGCACTTCGTCGACAAGTGCCGGGCCGGCGCGGACTTCGCGATCACCCAGATGTTCTTCTACGCCGAGGACTATCTGCGGCTGCGCGACCGGGTCGCCGCGGCGGGTTGCGAGACCCCCATCATCCCGGAGATCATGCCGGTCACCAACGTCCGCCAGATCGAGCGGTTCGCGCAGCTCAGCAACGCGGCCTTCCCGCCCGAGCTGGCCGAGCGCATCCTCGCCGTCAGGGACGATCCGGCGGCTGTACGCTCCATTGGCATCGAGTATGCGACGGAGCTGTGTGCGCGCTTGATGGCCGAGGGAAGTCCCGGGTTGCACTTCATTACCCTGAACCACTCCACGGCGACGCTGGAAATCTACGAGAATCTGGGTCTGCACCAGCAGTCCTGACGGCGGTTTGCCGTACCACGGCGGCTGTGGGGCGGCGGAAGAGGGGCGTACATGGGCTGGGTGGTCCTCTACATCGCATTCGGCTGTGTTGCGCTCTGGCTCCTCGGCGAAGTGCTGCTCCAGTACAAGGCCAGACTGCGGTGGCGGCTGCTGGCCTTCACCGGCTTCCTCGGCGTGGTCGTCGGTGTCGTCATCCCGTCGATAGTCGTGATCGCGGTGGGCGCCATCGCCTTCGCGATCGGGCAGACCTATGTGACGCTCTCCTTCCGCAGCGGTTTCCAGTCCGGCTGGGCACTGCGCGGCAAGCGCCGGGACAGCGGAAAGCGCGGCGACAACCGGCGGCGCCGGGCCCGGGGCGGCGGCCGGGCGGCGGCCGCCGGGCCGACCCTCCAGGTCTCCGGTCTGGAAGCGGTCCCGGCCTCGGACGGCGCGGGAGCGGACTTCGAGGGAGGGAACTTCGCGGGTACGGACTTCGCGGGTACGGGCGGCACGCCGGCGGCCGGGACGGCCGCGTACGGCAGCACGGACCCCTTCACCTCGCAGGACCCCTTCGCTCCGCAGGACGGTTACGGGGGCGGGGCCCCCGCCGAGGTGTACGCCCCGCAGCCGATCCCCGAGGAGACCGGCCAGTACGGCATATACAGCTCCGACGCGCGCTCGGAGCAGCCCGGATATGCCGCGTACGACGGTTACGGGGGGTACGGGCAGGACGGTTACGGCTACGACGGTGGTTACGGCGCTGCCGCCCAGGGCGGGCAGGACGCTTACCCCGATCACTACAGCGCTTACGGCGCAGACCAGGGTCAGGGCCAGGAGCAGCATCAAGGCCAGGGCGGGCAGGCGCCCTACTCCGACCCGTACTCCGGCACACAGCAGTACGCCGCGCAGTACGACCCGTACGACCAGCCCGACGCCTTCGGCGGCACCCAGGCCTACCCGGCGCAGCAGTACACCGGCGTGCAGGACCCGTCGCAGGGCCAGGCACAGCCCTCGTACGGCGAGACGCCGCCCGGCGGGGTGTGGGTCCCCCAGCAGCGCGGCACCGAACCCGACGCGGACCCGGCGTACCCGCCCTACCAGCCACCGCAGAACCAGGGCTTCGACGGGCAGCAGTACCGCTACTGAGCGGCCGGGCCGGGTGAGGCCGAGTCGGGCAAGGCCGTACCGGACTCGGCACGGCCGGGTAAGGCCCGGCGCGGCCGGACAGGGCCCGGCCCGCTCCGGCCAGCACCGGCGCCCCCTCAGACGCCGGGGCGCCGGCGGCTCACTCGGAGCCGCGCCAGCCGTCCCCGTTCACGATCAGGCCCGCGACGAGGGCGCCCGACATCCCGGCGTGCGCCAGCCCGCCGCCCGGGTGCGCCCAGCCGCCGACGGCGTACAGCCCGGGTATGCGGGTGCGGTTGGCGGGGCGCAGGAAGCGGCCCCCGGCACCGGCCAGCGCCGGGCCCGGCACCGACTCGCCCTCGGCGGGCGGCAGTACGGCCCGCCACAGCACCCGCTCCCGCAGCCCCGGTATCGCCGCCTCGGCGGCCGCCACCAGCCGGTCGGCGGCCGCCGCCTGCACGGCCGTCTCCTCGGCGGGGCCGAAGCCTTCGCCGGGGCCGGACTCCCCGCCGGGTGTCCCGGCGGGCGGCAGGGCAAGCTCTCCGTACGGCGCGACCGCGGCGCTCAGCGTCACGGCCTCATGGCCGTCGTCGGGCCGGGACGACGGATCGTCCGGCCGCAGCACCGTCACCGTCGGACGGTCGCACAGCGCGTCCGGCCCCTCCCCGAAGACCGCCGCCAACTCCGCTGCCCGGTCGGCCGCGTGGACCACCGTGCGGTGTGCCGCGTCCGCCGGGCGGGCACCGCGCAGCGCGAGAGCGACCGTGAACCGCCCCGGCGTCCGGCGGCGCGCGTCGGCGTCGGGCCGTACGTCGTCCGCGCCCCACGGCTCCGCGCCCTTCAGCAGGGCCGCCAGCCGCTCCGGAGCCACGCCCGCGACGACCGTGTCCGCCTCGACGCACCCGCCGTCGCGCAGCTCCACGCCCGCCGCCCGGCCGTCCGCCTGGACGATGCGCGTCACCTCGGCGCCGAAGCTGAACTCCACCTTCCGCGCCAGGCAGCGCTCGTACAGCGCGTCGGCCAGCGCCCGGATACCGCCACGCGGATACCAACTTCCGAAAGTCTGCTCCATGTACGGCAGGACCGCGGCGCTCGCGGGGGCGGTGCGCGGATCGAAGCCGTACGCCAGGGCGTGGCTCTCCAGGAGGGCGGTCAGCCGGGGGTCCTTCAGCTCGTTGGCGGCGACCTCGGCGAGGGAGGCGTCCGCCACCGGCCTGCGCCGCCCGAACAGGCCGCGCTTCGGCAGCGCCGGATACGGATCGCGCCCGAGCACCTGCCAGTCGGGCCACAGCGGCTCCTCCAGCAGCGGCCGGCGCGAACGGTCCCAGGCGTCGCGGGCCCGGCCCAGGAACGCGCTCCAGCGCTCACCGGCACCCGCGCCCAGCGCGCCGTCCAGCGCCGCGAGGACACCGGCCCGCGACGCGTTCGGCAAGGAGACGGCCGTGCCGTCGGCGAAGACATGGCGGGCGGCCGGATCGACCTGCGACAGCTCGACGACGCTCTCCAGCGGCTCGCGGCCGGTCTTGACGAACAGGTCGCGGTAGACCGCGGGCAGATGCAGCAGCCCGGGGCCCGTGTCGAAGCCGAACCCCGCCCGCTCGAAGCGGCGCACCGCGCCGCCGTACGTCGCCCCGCGTTCGTACACCGCCACCCGGTGGCCCGCGACGGCCAGCCGGGCGGCGGCCGCCATCGCGCCCATCCCGGCGCCGATCACCGCAATCCGTGCCATGCCTGCGACTTTATCCGGTACCACTGACAACGCCGCTCCCGCCCGGCGGCGTAGGGCCGGGACCGCCGCGCACCGCGGCGGCCGGGACGCCCGGCCGGGCTCAGCCCACCGGCGCCGAGCCCTCCCGCGCCGCCGCCGGGTGCCGTTCCTCCCGCCGCTGCCGCCTGCGCCGCAGGAAGCGCCGTACCCGCGACCACAGGAACACCACCAGCACGATCCCGCCGGCCAGCAGCACACCGGCGATGACGGCCGCGGCCACGGGATGGAACACCGCGAAGACGATGATGCCCGCGACCCCGAGGTCCTCCAGGGTGCTCAGCACGAAGTTGCTGGCCGGTTCCGGCGAGGTGTTCACCGCCATCCGCGTGCCCGCCTTGACCAGGTGGCTGACCAGCGCGCTGGTGCCGCCCACCGCGCCCGCCGCGAGCTGCGGCAGCGACCCGTCGTGGCCCGCCAGCAGCGCCGCCACGACCCCGCCGGACACCGGCCGGATCACCGTGTGCACGGCGTCCCAGACGGAGTCCACGTACGGGATCTTGTCGGCGACCGCCTCACACAGGAAGAGCACCCCCGCGACGATCAGGACATCGGTGCGCTGCAACGAGGCGGGCACCTCGTCGGCGGCCCCGGTGGCGCCGAGCACGCCGAGGAGCAGCACGACGGCGTAGGCGTTGATGCCACTGGCCCATCCGCTGGTGAAGACAAGGGGGAGTACGGACACGCAGGAGATCGTAACCAGCCGCTGCGCGCCGGTGCTCAGGTTTGAGTATCCGTACTCAGTCGCCGAGATGAGTAGGTACGCGGATGGGCCGCGACCTGCGCGGACGGAAGAGTGGGGACCACGGAAGGGACGCCGGGCCGGCACCGCCGGCACGGGGCGGCGGAACGGCACGGCAGCCCGGACGTGACGGGGGAGCACGGGGGAAGCAAGGGGACTCCACGGGGGAAAGCACGGGGGTACGGAGTCCCACGGGGGAAGCGCTGTCCTGGACGGATCGCCGGGGGAACGATCCGGTCCGGGGCAGCGCGCCTGGTACGGATCAGCGGCGGCGGCCGGCTCGTGAAGCCGGCCGCCGCCGCTGTTTGCGCTCCGGGGCGCACGCACGGGCGCCCGTGCGGGGACGGGCTTCTACGGGTGCCCGCTCACCCGGCCCTGCAGGAGACGCGACAGGGACGCGTGCACGTCGTCGATCGACCGGTGCGGCTGGTACGACTGCCAGTCCAGCGCCGCCACCAGCACCATCCCGAACAGCGCGGACGCCGTCAGCGGGATGTCGATGTCCTCGCTCAGCTCGCCGTTCGCCACCGCCTCCCGGAGCACGCCCTCCACGACCGTGATGGCCCGTTCCCGCACCACCATCAGCGTCGACTGCCAGGCCCGGTTCGTGCGCCACAGTTCGGCAACGTACAGCTGGGTCAGCGCCGGGTAGCGGGCGATGAAGTCCAGCCCGGCCCGGATCATCGCGTCCAGCGCGTCCACCCGGGTACCGCCCCGGCCCGCCGTCGCGTCGGCGGCCTCCTGGAGGGAGGTGGCCAGCAGCTCGATGCCGTGCCGCAGCAGCTCCTCGAAGAGGTCGTTCTTGCTCGCGAAGTTGTAGTACACGGTGCCCTTCGCGACACCCGCGCGCTCGGCGATCTCGTCCACCGTCGTCGAGGAGAAGCCCTGTTCGGCGATGAGGGTGACGGCGGCCTCGAAAAGCTTGCGCCGGGTCGTCTGGCGGCGCGTGCTGGAGCTGTCCATGGGGGAGATTGTGCCGCCCCCGGCGGCCCGCGCGCTCACAGGCTCAGCTCCGGGTGGAGGTCCTTCATCCGGAGGACCTGCTTCCCGCGCGCCGCCCAGGCGGTCAGCGCGAGCGCGGCCGCGGTGAAGGCGAGCAGGACGACACCGCCCTGCCACACGGGCGCGAGGTCGCCGCCGGTGATGAGCCGCCGCAGCCCCTCGACGATGTACGTCATCGGCAGGAACGGATGGATGGCGTTGAAAAATCCGGGACTGGTCTGCACCGGGTACGTACCGCCCGCCGACGTCAGCTGGAGCATCAGCAGCGCCAGCACCAGGATGCGCCCGGCCGGTCCGAAGCGGGCGTTCAGCCACTGCACGATCGCCGCGAAGCACGCCGTGGCCAGCAGCAGGAACCCGACCGTGCCGGCCGGCCGTTCCATCTGGAGGCCGAGCCCGTAGTGCAGTACGGACATCAGCGCGGCCGTCTGGAGCACCCCGAGGGCGAACACCGGCAGCCAGCCGGCGACCGCGATCCGCCAGGCGCCCGCGCCCATGGCGAGCGCGCGCCGGTTGAGCGGCGGGATCAGCATGTACGCGACCATCGCGCCGACCCAGAGGGAGAGCGGGATGAAGTACGGGGCGAAGCCGGTGCCGTAGTTGGGCGCGCGGTGCGCCGCGTGGGAGGCGAGCTGCACCGGGTCGGACATCACCCGGGTACGGGCGTCCCGGTCCTCCTTGCCGTAATCGGGGATCTGCCGCACGCCGTCGTGCAGCCCGCCCGCCAGCTTCTGCGAGCCGTCGGACAGCTTGAACATGCCGCCGTGGAGGGTCTGCGCGCCGTCCTGCAGCTTGCCGACGCCCCGGTCGAGGTCGCCCGCACCGGACGCGGCGCGGCCTGCGCCGTCGTGCAGCTTCCGGGCGCCGTCGGCCGCCTGGTCCGCGCCGTCCGCCAGCTTCCCGGTACCGGCGGCCAGCTTGCCGGCGCCCGCGGAGACCTGGTGGGCGCCCGCGTTGAGCTGGTTGATCTTCTTGACCGCGGCGTCCATGTCGGCGCCGAGGGTCGGGCCGCGCCGCGCCAGTTCGCCCGCCAGCCGGTGCAGCGAGTCGAGATCGCGGCCGAGCTGGTCGAGGTTCTTCTGGTCGTGGACGTAGCCGCTGATCTCCTCGGCCTTGGCCGCGGCGGCGGCCGCCTGCTCCTTGAGCTGCTTCAGCTCGGCGCAGGAGGCGTCGGGCCGGGCGCCGTCGCCGCACCGCTGCCGGTAGAACGCCGCGAGGTGATCCGACATGCCCCGGGAGAGCCGGGCGCCCGCGTCGGCCGCGCGCGGCAGCTTGCCGAGGTTGTCGCGTACGGCCTGGGAGCCGTCGGCGACCACCTGGGCGATCCGGCCGATCTCCTTGCCGTGTGCCCGCACGAAGGGCCCCACCTCGCCGACCACGCCATTGACCGTGTCGGCGAGCTGCTGGGTGCCCTGGGCGACCTGGCCGGAACCGGAAGCCAGCCGGTCCGCTCCTCGGGACGCGGTGGACGCGCCCTTGGAGAGGTCGGCGGTGCCCGTGGCGAGCTTGCCGGCGCCCGCGTCGAGGTCCTTCAGACCGGCGGCCAGGGTGCCGCTGCCGTCCTTCGCCGTACCGAGCCCGTCCTTGAGCTTGCCGGTGCCGTCCTGGGCCTGTCCGATGCCGTCCTTGAGCCTGCCCGCGCCGTCCGCGGCCTGCTGCGTCTTGTCGTGCAGCGTCGAGAAGGAGACGAAGATGTTGTCGTAGAAGCCGCGCGAGGACTTCGCCGAGGCCGCCGAGCGCACCTCGGAGAAGACCGTGCGGGAGATCTGCCCCACGATGTAGTTGTTGGCGTCGTTCGTGCGGACCTGGAGGGCGCCGGTCTCCGGGTGGTCGCCGGAGCTGGACGCGATCCGCTTGCTGAAGTCCTCGGGCACGGTCAGCGACAGGAAGTACGTGCCGTCCTCGACACCCTGGCCGGCCTCCTGGGCGCTCACCTCGTGCCAGTCGAAGGTGTGGCTGTCGCGCAGGCCGTCGACGAGGCTGTCGCCCGCCGCGACCTTCCTGCCCTTGGCCTCGGCGCCCGCGTCCTCGTTGACGAGCGCGACGGGGATCTTGTCCAGGCGCCCGTACGGGTCCCAGAAGGAGAACAGGTACAGCGCGCCGTACAGGAGCGGCAGCAGGAGCAGGGCGATCAGCGCCGCCATCGGCAGCTTGCCCCTCCCGAACCGCTTCAGCTCAAGCGCGGCCAGCCTCGGCGAGCGCATCCGCCGCCCCCTTCCCGTCGTCGCGGGCGTCGGTGCCGCCGGTGCCTGCCGGGCCCTTGTCGCGCGAGGCGGTCCGGACCACGACCGCGCCGTCCGGTGCCTGGCCGCACACCGCGAGCACGGTCGTCCCGGACTCCGCCACGGTGCGCAGCGTCGTCCAGACGTCCGCGCGTTCGGCGTCGGAGAGCTTCATGTCGGTGTCGTCGACGGCGAGCAGCCGGGGCCGGCCGATCAGCGCCAGGGCGATCGACAGGCGCAGCGCCTCCGCCCGCTCCAGGTCGCGTACGGACGTCCGGTCGCCCTTGGGCAGGGTGTCCAGGTCCAGGCCGGCCGCCTCCAGGGCGGCGTCGATCCGGGCGCGGGCCGCCGCGGTACGCTCCCGGCGCGGGCGGAGCGGCGCGCTGAGGGCGCCTTCCAGCGGCAGCCGGGGGCGAGGCGCGAACCGGCGCTGGAGCAGGGTGTGTTCGCGCAGATGCTCGGCGACGGTCAGCGCGGGTTCGAGATCGGTGACACCGGGTACGTGCGCAAGTGCGGTGACCGCTCGTACCGCCGCCTTCTTCTTCGGCAGCGGCAGGCCCGCGACCTCGGCCGTACCGGCGGTGGTCGCCATCCGGCCGGTGAGCGCGAGCAGCAGGCAGGTACGTCCGGAGCCGGACGGGCCCTCGACGGCGATCAGCGAACCCTGCTGCGCCGCGAGGCCGACGTCCCGGAAGGCCCAGCCGCGAGGGCCCCGGAGGCCGTAGCCCGTGGCGGTGACGGCCGCCCCGTGCGAGGTGCTGTGCACGATCCCCTCCTTTGAACTGACCAGTCAGTTCAAAAAAGTATGCGCAGCCCTGTCACGCCTCCGCAAGGGGGTGCACGGGGTCCGCCCGCTTTCCGGCGAAAGAAAGGATCTTCCCGAATTACCCCGCCCTCTCGGGGAAAGGGCAGGTCAGAGCCGATTGTCAGTGGTGTGCCTCACGATGGCCCCATACGGTCCCGAACCGTCATGCGACGACAGGAGGTTCGTCATGGCAGCCAGTTCGGCCGCGGGCAGCTCCGCGGCGTACGGCCCTCCGGGCGATGTCCACCCCGTCCTGCGCCGGACGGCCGCGCCGCCCGCCGCCCTCGACCTGCTCGCCCAGGCGCAGCGCGGCATCGACGAAGCCCGCGGCCTGGAAACCCCCAACGAACGCTATGCCACCGCCCACCTCGCCGCGCTGCGCACGGCGGCCGCCGTCCTCGCCGTGCGCGGCCGCCCGGAGACCAGCCTCCGCCGCAGGCAGCGCATCCGCAGCGCCTGGGAGGTGCTCCCCGAAGTCGCTCCCGAACTCGCCGAATGGAGCGCGCTGTTCGCCTCCGGCGCCCAGCGCCGCGCCCGCGCCGAGGCGGGCATAACCGGCGCGGCCGGCCCGCGCGACGCCGACGACCTGATCCGCGACGTGGCCATGTTCCTGCGCCTGGTGGAACGGATGCTGGCCCTCCAGCCGGTGCTGCCGTCCCAGCGGGCGGGGTGAGGGGAGGCGCGCGCGTCCCCGCCGCCCGCCTCCTCGCCTGCCGTGGCGCGCCCGCACTGCGGCAGGGGTACGACGTGGAACGCAATAGGGTGGACCTCATCAGTTCATGCCCCCGTCGAGGAGCCACCCGCCGTGTCTGACCCGCTGCGCCCGCGCGCATCCCTTCGTACCGCCGTGGTCTGGGAGGTTCTCAAAGACGCCCTGGAGCGCCGGGCCGAAGCCGCCGGGCAGGACGCCCTCGACGTCCTGGACACCGGCGGCGGCACGGGCAACTTCGCCGTGCCGGTCGCGCTCCTGGGCCACCGCGTCACGGTGGTGGACCCCAGCCCCAACGCCCTGTTCGCCCTGGAACGGCGGGCCGCCGAGGCCGGCGTCGCCGATCGGGTGCGCGCGGTGCAGGGGGACGCCCACGGCCTGTTCGACGTCGTCGAGCCCGGCGGCTACGACGCCGTGCTCTGCCACGGCGTACTGGAGTACGTCGACGACCCGGCCGAGGGCGTACGCAACGCGGTCGGCGCGCTGCGCCCGGCCGGCACCCTGAGCCTGCTCGCGGCCGGACTCGGCGGCGCCGTCCTCGCCCGCGCCCTGGCGGGCCACTTCACCGAGGCCAAGAACGCCCTGACGGACCCGGCGGGCCGCTGGGGCGACGGGGACCCGGTGCCCCGGCGGTTCACCGCCGAGCAGCTCACCGGACTGGTCGCGGACACCGGCCTGAAGGTCGGCGCCGTGCACGGCGTACGCGTCTTCGCCGACCTGGTGCCCGGCGTGCTCGTGGACACCGAGCCCGGCGCCATGGACGCCCTGCTCAAACTGGAGGCAGCCGCCGCCGAGCAGCCCGCCTTCCACTCGGTCGCCACCCAGCTGCACGTGCTCGCCGAGCGCAGCTGACGTTCCCGGCCCGCACGTCCGGTGCGTGCAGTCGGCCACAGGCCACCCGATCAGCCCCTTCGCCCCGTATGATCGGAGTACAGCGTCCGGCATGACGGATCGGCGGGTGGGGAATGCAGGCTGCAAGCACCACCGACCGCCGTGGCGGCCCGGACAGTGAATTGGCGTAGAGGGGCGGGTTTCACGGGGGCGATTCCCTGCCTATCCTGAAAGGGTCGCACCCGGTCGCCCCCCGCGACCGACGAGTAGGAGGACTCCGTGCCGCTCTCGGAGCACGAGCAGCGAATGCTCGAGCAAATGGAGCGAGCGCTGTACGCCGAAGATCCCAAGTTCGCGACAGCGCTTGAGGGAAGCGGGCTGCGTACGTACACCCGGCGACGGGTCTACCAAGCGGTCGCGGGCTTCCTGGTGGGTATCGCGCTCCTCATGGCCGGAATGGTCGCACAGCAGATCTGGGTCAGCGTGGTGGGCTTCCTCGTCATGCTGGGCTGCGCGGTGCTCGCGGTCACCGGATGGCGCAAGGCTCCCAAGCCGGGCGAGCAGCAGGCCACCGCGGGTGGCCGTGCGAGCCCCGGGGGTTCCGGCGGCGCGTCCGCCCGCCGCCAGGCCAGGCAGCGCCGCTCGATGATGGACCGTATCGAGAGCCGCTGGCAGCGCCGCCGCGACGAACAGGGCCACTGACCGGCCCGCGGATCTCCTCCTCTTCCGCGCCCCCAACCCCACCGATGCGATGCGGCCGTCCGGACCCGGACGGCCGCTTTTCGCGCCCGCGCCGGGACCCGGACGTCCGGCCGTCTTCGGTCGCACGTCCTGGCCGTCCGTCTTCGCTCTTTGCATCCGCGAGAGCAAAACCGGACATCTTTGACGCCCCCTGATCTCGTCGGTCCGAGCCCTCGCCTACGGTCTGCCGCCGTCGGTGCCATGGCTCCACGGACGCACGGCTGGCGGACCTGCCACTTCCGGACCCGCAGGCCCCTGGGCGCACCCGGGTTCGGCCCCGGCGCTGCCGGACCCCACCCCAGCCATGTCACGGCTGGGCCGCCAGGGACCGCAACCCGCACCGGCCCTACATCCGCACCGGCCCCACGCCCGTACCCGCCCCACACCCGCACCGGTCCGACATCCGCCCGGGCCCTACCTCCGCGGCCTCACCTCCACCCGGAGCCCTACATCCGCCCCCGGGACACCCGCAGCGCGCCGGCCGCGCGGCGAAGCGCGGTGGCCGGGGGGCTTGTCGAGCAGCGGGCCAGGAAGGCGGACCAGCGGGCCGAGAGGGCCCAGAGGGCGCGGGCGGCAGAGCGGGGTGCCAGGAACGCGCGCAGCCGCAGGCGCCGGGACGCGGAGTCCCGCAGGCCGGTACGGACTCGCTGCACCTCGTCGGCCAGGCCGGACGCGGGGTGCGGTTCCGGTGCGTAGAGGACCTGTTCCACCGAGGCCGCGACCCGGTGGGCCGCGTCCGCCGCCGTGCCGCGCAGCTCACCTATGCGTACGATGCGCTCCGCCGCCTTGCGCGGGGTCAGCGAGTCGTCCGGCAGGATGCCGTAGTCCCAGCCGGAGTCGACCAGTTCCCGCCAGGCCGCGAGCGTGCGCGCGGTGCCGTACTGCCCGGGACGCGTACTGCCCTGAGACGTTTGGGGGCCGTCGGCGTCCCAGGCCGCGGAGCCGGCCGCTTCCGGGTGGGCCGTGAGCGTGTGCGCCGGGCCGTCCCGTCCCGGCCGGGCGCCGCGCAGGCGTCGGGAGCGGGCCCGCAACCGCCACAGGAGCGGCAGCACCGGCACTATAAGCAGCATCAGCACGCCGACGATGAGAGCCGTGACGGCCCAGGGCGAGGGCCCGTTGTCGGCCGGGGTGCTCGACGACTGCGCGGGCGGCGTCCAGCAGGGGCCGACGCGCCGCTCGGCGGGGGCGCAGCTCTGCGAGGGCGACGGCCCGACAGGAGCCGCCGCCGAACGTGACGGCTGCGGCGCCGGGGCGTTCGTCCCGCCGGTGGACGGGGTGTCGGCGAGGGTGTAGTCGGGCGGAGTGCCACGGCTCGGCGTCGGCTCGAAGCGCGTCCAGCCGGTCCCCTGGAAGTACAGCTCGGGCCAGGCGTGGGCGTCCTTCAGACCCACCGAGGTCGAGCCGTCGCTCTGCCGGGTGCCGGGTGTGAAGCCGACCGCGACCCGGGCCGGTATGCCCAGCGTGCGTGCCATCGCCGCCATGGAGAAGGCGAAGTGCACGCAGAAACCCTCCTTCTGCTCCAGGAACCGGGCGATGGCTTCCGTGCCGCTGCCGGCCCGCACCTCCGTGTTGTAGGTGAAGCCGCCGTTGAGCGAGAACCAGTCCTGGAGGCGGACCGCCTTGTCGTACGCAGACGCGGCGCCCCGCGTCACCTGCTTCGCGGTCTCGCGCACCACCGGGGGCAGCGAGTCGGGCACCTTCGTGTACTCGCGCACCAGCTCGGCGGGCGGCGCGGGCGCTGCTTCGAGCTGCCGTGCGGTGGGCCGCACCAGCAGGCTCTCGACCTGGTACTGCACGCCACGGGTGTTCTGCCCGCGGTCGCCGACCAGGGTGCGGCCCTCCGGCTCGAAGCGCCACCGTCCGCCGATGTCCACGCGGGAGACGGGGTAGGGCAGGGGCAGCCAGTTCTGGGCGTACCAAGGGGCGGTGGAGATGGAGGTGTTGACGGTGCTGACGTCCACCTCCGGGCTCAGCCCGGCGGGGTCGGGCAGCCGGTCGGGCACGTCCTTGACGGAGCGCTCGGACGGCTTCCACGCCGTACCGTCGAACTGGTCGAGCGCGACGATCCGCAGATACAGGTCACGGGTGTCGGAGGCGGTGGTGCGGTAGTTGAGGACTTGCCGGTCCTCCGGCTGGTTCAGGCTGTTCTGCAGGGACACCAGCGGGTTCACCGCGGAGATCGTGCCGCCGCCGCCCGGTCCGCGGCCGGCCACGGCCGGGCCCAGCAACCCGCCGCCGAGGGAAGGCAGTACCGCGGGCACCACCAGGGCGACGCCCAGCGCCAGCGCGCCGATCCGGCGGCCCGTACGGACCGGGGCGTGCGCCGGGCCGCCCACGGAGGAGGCATAGCTCTGCCCCTTGCCGACCGTCGGCCGCCCGGGGCCCGCGCTCCGGCCGCCGAACACGCGGCCCCACTGCGAGAGCCGGTCCCGGCCCTCGGCCAGGAGCAGCAGCAGATAGCCGGCTCCCGCGACCAGGAACCACAGCCAGCCGGCGCCGCCTTGGGAGAGGCCCGCCGCCACCGAATACAGCGCGAGGAGCGGTAGTCCGGCGGGCGCCGCGCTGCGGTACGTCACGGCCAGCGTGTCCACTACGAGGCCGACCAGCAGCACCCCGCCGACCAGCAGCAGACGGATGCCCGCCGTCACCGGGGCCGGTATGGCGTAGCGGCTGACGTCGGCGACGCCCTCCTGCGTCAGCTCGCCGAGCTCCCGGAAGGCGTCGGGCCCCGGCAGCACTGCGGCGATCGCCTGGTCGTGCGCGAAGAGCACGGTGAGCAGCAGCAGCGCCACCACGGCCTGCGCCACGACGGTCAGTGGCCGCGCCAGCGGCACCCGGCGGGCCAGCGCGCCCGTGCCGGACACGATCACCAGCAGGATCGCCGCCTGTATCATCCAGCCGACCGGCTCCACCAGCGGCAGCAGCGCGCTGGACGCACAGAGCGTCGCCACCGCCGCGCACACCGTCAGCCGTCCCCGCCCGCTCATGACTTCGCTCCGCTTCCGGGGGCCGCGACCGGCCCAGCAGCCCCCGGTTCCGCGACCGGCCCGGCTGGCCCCGAGCCTGCGGCACTACCGCTCGCCGCGGCCGGCCCACCGCTGCCCGAAGGTCCTTGTCGTACCCCGGCCACCCGATCCGCCTGCCGCCACAGCGCCGCCAGTGAAGCGCCCGGCGCCACTGGCAGTGCCTGCCAGCCCGCCTCACGGAGCAACCGCAGGCGCTCGTCGAGCGGCAGTCCCGCCTCGCCGCCGGTGGCCCGCGGACCGTCGGGGCTTCGCGACCAGGCTGCGCTGTCCAGTACGAACGCGACCGCCGCCCCGCTGCGCCGGCGCATCCGCCCGGCCACCGCCGTCTGTTCCTCGTCCAGATCGCCGAAGAAGGCGATCAGCAGCCCTTCGTTGCCGCCGCGCAGGACGTCGTATGCGCGGGCCAGGCCTGGTTCGCCGGAGTGCTCGACCACGGCCAGGGTGTCCAGCAGCAGCCCGGCGGTGTCGGCGGACTCGGTGCCGCCTGCCCAGCCGCCGGCCCCGTCGGGGCCCGGTACGGATGCGCCCGTGTCGGTCAGGAACCGCACCGAGAAGCCGCGTTCCAGCAGATGGACCGCCGTCGACGCGGCACCCGACACCGCCCATTCGAACGCCGAGTCCGGCCCGGAGCCCTGGTGGGCCGTGCGCCGGGTGTCCAGCAGGACCGTGCAGTGGGCCTTCTGCGGCTGCTCCTCCCGGCGGACCATCAGCTCGCCGTAGCGCGCGGTGGAGCGCCAGTGGACGCGGCGCAGGTCGTCGCCGTGGCGGTAGCCGCGCGGGATGACGTCGTCCTCGCCGGCCAGCGCGAGCGCGCGCTGCCGTCCGTCGCCGTACCCGGAAGCCTCGCCCGCGAGCCGCACCGGCGGCAGCGGCTCGACCCGCGGCACCACCGTCAGGGTGTCGTGGTCACTGAAGGAACGGGTCAGCTCGCACATGCCGAACGGGTCGGACAGCCGCAGCTGCAACGGCCCCAGCGGATACCGTCCGCGCAGGTCGGAACGGACCCGGTAGGACACCTCGCGGCGGCCGCCCGCCTCGACCCGGTCCAGCACGAACCGCGGCCGCGGCCCGAGCACGTACGGCACCCGGTCCTGGAGCATCAGCACCCCGGTGGGCAGCCGCGAGACGTTGTCCACACGCAGCAGCACCCGCGACTCGGCGGCGGCCGGGACCCGGGCGGGGGAGAGGGTCCGGCTGCCCGCGACGCGGTAGCGGGTGCGGTGCAGCACGACCGCGCACACCAGGGGCAGCGCGGCCAGCAGCAGCCCGACCCGGAGCAGGTCCGTCTGCCCGAGGGCGTACGCGCACACGGCGGCCGCCACGCCCGCCGCCAGGAAGGACCGGCCGCGTGTCGTCAGCCCCGCGAAGGCGGCCCGCAGCCCGTCGCGCTCCGGCGCCTCCTCTGTCCCCCCGGCGGTCATCAGTACCCCCGGACGCCGGGCGGCTGCTGCGGATGCGACCGGGGCCACTGCTGCGCCGAGGGGTCGGGCACCGGCGTACGGCGCAGGATCTCGGCGACGACCTGCTCGGCCGTATGGCGGTTCAACTGGGCCTGAGCGGTCGGCAGCAGCCGGTGGGCCAGCACCGCCACCGCGAGCGCCTGCACATCGTCCGGCAGGGCGTACTCGCGGCCGGCCAGCGCCGCCGCGGCCTTCGCCGCGCGCAGCAGGTGCAGCGTCGCCCGCGGCGAGGCACCCAGCCGCAGATCGGGGTGGTTGCGGGTGGCGGCCACCAGGTCCACCGCGTATCTGCGGACCGGTTCGGCGACATGGACCGTACGCACCGCGTCGATCAGCTTCAGTATCTCGTCGGCGTGCGCGACCGGCTGGAGTTCGTCCAGGGGGGAGGCGGCGCCGTGCACGTCCAGCATCTGCAGCTCGGCGTCCGGGCTCGGGTACCCGATCGAGACCCGCGCCATGAAACGGTCCCGCTGCGCCTCCGGCAGGGGGTACGTGCCCTCCATCTCGACCGGGTTCTGGGTGGCGACGACCATGAAGGGCGCGGGCAGCTGGTAGGTCTGCCCGTCCATCGTGACCTGGCGCTCCTCCATCGACTCCAGCAGCGCGGACTGGGTCTTGGGCGAGGCGCGGTTGATCTCGTCGCCGATCACGATCTGGGCGAAGACCGCGCCGGGCTTGAACTCGAAGTCCCGGCGCTGCTGGTCGAAGACGCTCACGCCGGTGATGTCCGACGGCAGCAGGTCGGGGGTGAACTGGATGCGCCGCACCGAGCAGTCGATGGAGCGGGCCAGCGCCTTGGCGAGCATCGTCTTGCCCACGCCCGGCACGTCCTCGATGAGCAGGTGGCCCTCCGCGAGCAGCACGGTCAGCGAGAGCCGTACGACCTCCGGCTTGCCCTCGATCACGCTCTCCACCGACCTGCGGACCCGCTCCGCCGTGGCGGTCAGATCTCCCCTTGCACCCGGCTCCGCCCGTGCGAGGGGACCCCCAAGGCTCGCTTGCTCGTCATAGGTCGTCACCCGGCCCTCCTCGGCCCTTGCCCCGCGCTCCGAGGAGCACGGGTACCCCATTGCAGGCGCACGTCCTCCGAACGGACCGGCCCTCCCCGCCAAGCGCCGCCCCGGCCGCACGGCCGTGACGACGTCACCCACGCATTCTCGCCGCCCACGCCGCTTCGCGTCATGGCCTGTGGATAACTCGCGCGCGCCGCACCGTCCGGCGGCCGTACCGCCCGCGAAACCACGCGGCCGGGCGGACGGACCGCCCGGCCACGTGTCCGCGGCACTGGGGCCGCGGACCGGGTGCGTACGCATCGGTGCCTAGCGCGGGTCGATCTCCCGCAGCAGGCCCGTCGTCACATCGAAGACGAAGCCGCGCACATCGTCGGTGTGCAGCAGGAAGGGCGAGGTGCGTACCCGCTGCATGGACTGCCGGACATCCTCGTCGAGGTCCTTGAAGGCCTCGACCGCCCAGGTGGGGCGCTGTCCGACCTCGGCCGCCAGGTCGTGGCGGAAGTCCTCGGTCAGGCTGAGCAGTCCGCAGCCCGTGTGGTGGATGAGGACGACCGAGCGGGTGCCCAGCGCCCGCTGGCTGATCGTCAGGGAGCGGATGATGTCGTCGGTGACCACGCCGCCCGCGTTGCGGATGGTGTGGCAGTCGCCGAGCTCCAGGCCCAGCGCGTCGTGGAGGTCGAGGCGCGCGTCCATGCACGCCACGACGGCGACCTTGAGGACGGGCCGGGCGTCCATGCCCGGGTCGGTGAAGGCCGCGGCGTATTTCCTGTTGGCCTCTACGAGGCGGTCGGTGACCGTGCCGCCCGTGGGGGCCACGGCGCTGTCGGCGGACGGGGGCAGCGGCTGCGAGGCAGGTATCGACATAGCAACACGGTAAGGGGCACCGGCCGGTAAGGCTGCACGTCGGGACGGGCATAGGGGGCACCACGGCGCCTTGTGAGGTTTTCCACACGCCCCTCCGGCTGCCGCCGATCGGGTGAAAGCGGTCTTTTCGCCCTGTTGGCGTGTCTCGGCCCGGCCCGTCCCACGGCTCTCCCGAGCCACTCGGAAACCTTCCGAAAACGCCCGGACGGCCGGTGCGGGACGCGCGGAACCGGTTGATTGACCCCGCGCGGCAGTGGACTAAAGTGACGCGAAGTGGGAGGCGTGACGCTCTCCTTGGATCCCGAATCTTTCGCGTGCGATCTGCACGTACGGCTCGGCCTCCTCCCGCTCCAACCGGTCCGCCGACGGCACTTCCCCGTCGTCGGAGGGCCACTTCCCCTTCAGAGCGGGCGGGGACCAAGCGGTACGTGCGGCATTCCCCCAGCCAGCGGCCGGGGGGACCCACCTGCCGACCACCCCATCGGAAGGCGCATGAGCAGCAACGATCGCCACGTACCCGTCATGCTCCAGCGGTGTCTGGACATGCTCGCCCCCGCGCTCGCCGAGCCTGGCGCGGTCGTCGTCGACTGCACGCTCGGCCTCGGAGGGCACAGCGAGGCGCTGCTCGCCACGTTCCCGGCAGCACGTCTGATCGCCCTCGACCGCGACCCGTCGGCACTGAAGCTGGCGGGGGAGCGCCTGGCGCCCTACGGGGACCGCGCCACCCTCGTGCACGCCGTCTACGACGAGCTGCCGCAGGTCCTGGACCGCCTCGGCGTCCCGCGCGTCCAGGGCGTCCTGTTCGACCTCGGCGTCTCCTCGATGCAGCTCGACGAGGCCGAGCGCGGTTTCGCGTACGCGCAGGACGCGCCGCTCGACATGCGTATGGACCAGACGACCGGCATGAGCGCCGCGGAGGTCCTCAACACCTACCCGCCCGGCGAACTGGTCCGCATCCTGCGCGCGTACGGCGAGGAGAAGCAGGCCAAGCGGATCGTCGAGGCGGTCGTACGGGAGCGCGCCAAGGAGCCCTTCACCCGCAGCGCGCGTCTGGTGGAACTGATCCGCGACGCCCTGCCGCAGGCCGCCAAGCGCACCGGCGGCAACCCCGCCAAGCGCACGTTCCAGGCGCTGCGCATCGAGGTCAACGCCGAACTGGCCGCCGTGGAGAACGCCGTGCCGGCCGCCGTACGGGCCCTCGCGGTGGGCGGCCGGATCGCCGTCCTGGCGTACCAGTCCCTGGAGGACCGGATCGTCAAGCAGGTCTTCGCGGCCGGCGCGGCCAACACCGCGCCGCCCGGCCTGCCCGTCGTCCCCGAGCAGTACCAGCCGCGGCTGAAGCTGCTCACCCGTGGCGCCGAGCTGCCGACCGAGGAGGAGATCGCCGAGAACCGGCGGGCGGCCCCTGCCCGGCTGCGCGGCGCCGAGCGCATCCGCGAGGACATCGCGTGACCCGGCCGGGGCGGACGCGACCGGGGCCGGGACGGCTCTCGGGCCTGTTCGCCTCCGGTACGGGGGGTACGGCGGCGCGTACGCCGTTCGTGCTCCTGGTGGTGGTGCTGCTCGGCTCCGGCCTGATCACGCTGCTGCTGCTGAATTCGGCGCTCAACCAGGGCTCCTTCGAGCTGAGCAAGCTGGAGAAGCGGACCAACGAGCTGACGGACGAGCAGCAGGCGCTCCAGCAGGAGGTGGACGCCTACTCGGCGCCGGGCGCGCTCGACGAGCGCGCCCGTGAGCTGGGCATGGTCCCGGGCGGCAGCCCGGCGTTTCTGGAGCCGGACGGCACCGTACGCGGCAAGCCCGGCGCGGCCCCGGGCGGCGCCGGGCCGATGAGCGCGCGCACCCCGGCACGGATCGCCGTGCCGGACCCCTGGCCGGCGCCGGACCACGCCGCCGGACCGGCCTCCGGTCCGCGGCCGTCCGCCGCGCCCGCCACCCCGGACGCGGGCCTGCCCGACGAGCCGCTGCCCGACCACCCGATGCCCGCGCTCTCCGCACCCGGCCGTCCCGTGCCCGGCGCGGCGGCCGGCTCCGCTCCGACGATCTCCGGCAGGTGAGCCCGTGACGTACGAGAACGCCGACACCCTGCCCGGGACCGCGCCCGGGACCGCGCCCGGGGCCGCCTCCAGGACCGCCGCCCCGGCCCGCCCCGCACCTCGGCGCGATGCCGAAGCCGCCGTACGTACGACCGCACCGGAGGAGGGCGCCGCATGACCGACCCCAAGGGCCCGCGCTCCGGCAGCGGCTCCGGTTCCGGTTCCGGTTCCGGTTCCGGTTCCGGTTCGCGAGGCTCCGGACCGAGAGGTTCCGGGTCCGCCGCCTCCGGTCCCAAAGCACCCAGCCCCAAGGCCCCCAGCCCCAAAGCCTCCGGCCCGAAGGCCGCCGCCAAGACGTCCGGCCCCAAGGCCCCAGGCCCCAAAACCCCCGGTTCGAAGGCACCCGGCCCCCAGGCGTCCGGCTCCAAAGCCACCGGCCCCAAGCCCGCCGGATCGAAGTCCACCGCCTCCCAGGGCCCCCGCAAGCCCGGCAGCGGCAACGGCAGCGGCTCCGGCTCCGCAGCAGGCTCGGCCTCCAGCTCCACCTCTCGCCCCGGCTCCAAGGCCACCGGCTCCCCGGCCGCCCGCGGCCGCGTCCCCCGCCCCACCCCGGCCGGCGGCCGTGCCGACCGGCCCCGCGGCGCCCCGAGCCGGAGCGGCGACGGCGGCCGCCCCCAGCGCGCTACGGCCCAAGGCCGCTCCGCCTCCCAGAGCCGCCCCGCCGCCGCGCGCCCCACGACCACCAAGCGCGCCCCCCGCCCCCGTACCGCCGCACGAACCCTGCGCCTCGGCAGCCCGCGCCCCCGGCTGCGCCTGGTCTCCCTCGGGCTGGCGCTGATCCTGCTGGTCTTCGTCGTCCGGCTGTTCCAGGTGCAGGCCGTGGACGCCGGTGCGTACGCGGCGAAGGCCAACGTCAACCGGTACGTCCCGGTCAAGCTGGCCGCCGAGCGCGGCGCGATCACCGACCGGGACGGCGTGGACCTGGCGACCACGGTCGACGCGTACGACATCACCGCCGACCCCAGCCTGCTCGCGCCCGACAAGATCAAGATCGACGACGCCCCGCAGCGGGCCGCCGCCCTGCTCGCGCCGATCCTCCACGAGGACCGGGCCGCGCTGGCCAAGAAGCTCGCCACGCCCGGCTCGCGCTACGTACGGCTGTCCCGGCAGCAGACCCCGCAGGTCTGGAAGCAGATCAAGGACCTGCGCAAGGACCTGGACGCCAAGGCGGCCAAGGCGCCCAAGAGCAGCCCGCGCCCCAACGTCCTGGTCGGCGTCTTCGCGGACAAGCACAGCAAGCGCGTCTACCCGAACAAGGACCTCGCCTCCGGGGTCCTCGGCTTCGTCAACAGCGAGGGCCGGGGCGGCGGCGGTCTGGAGGCCCGGCTGGACCGGCAGCTGGCGGGCAAGGACGGCAAGCTGGTCTACGCCCAGTCCGGCGGGCGGCGGGTGCCCACCGCGGGCACCCAGGAGCACCCGGCCGTACCGGGCACCGACGTCGAGCTGACCCTGGACCGCGACATCCAGTGGATGGCCCAGCAGGCCATCACCAAGCAGGTCGCCGAATCCCAGGCCGACCGGGGCTACGTCGTCGTGCAGGACACGAAGACCGGCGAGATCCTGGCCATGGCCAACGCTCCCGGCTTCGACCCCAACGACATCGCGAAGGCCGACCCGGAGGCGCTGGGCAACGCCGCCCTTACCGACGCCTTCGAACCCGGTTCCACCAGCAAGCTCATGTCGATGGCCGCGGTCCTGGAGGAGGGCGCGGCGACGCCCGCGACCCGCGTCACCGTCCCGAACCGGCTGCACCGCGGCGACCGCAACTTCTCGGACGACATCGACCACCCCACCTGGCACCTGACCCTCAACGGCGTGCTGGCCAAGTCCAGCAACATCGGCACCATCCTGGCCACCGAGCAGCTCGGCAAGACCCGTCCGGAAGCCAACCAGGTGCTCTACTCCTACCTGCGCAAGTTCGGCCTCGGACAGCCCACCGGGCTCGGCTTCCCCGGCGAGACCCCGGGACTGCTGGCCAAGCCGCAGAAGTGGAGCACATCGCAGCAGTACACGATCCCCTTCGGTCAGGGTCTGTCACTCAACGCCGTCCAGGCCGCCTCGGTCTACTCGGCCATCGCCAACGGCGGCGAGCGCATCGCCCCCACCCTCGTACGCGGCAGTACGGGACCGGACGGCCAGTACCGGCCGGCCCCGAAGCCGCCGAGGAACCGGGTGGTGAGCGAGAAGACCGCCAAGACGCTGGCCACCATGCTCGAATCGGTGGTCGACGACAAGGAGGGCACCGGAGCCAAGGCGAAGATCGACGGATACCGGGTCGGCGGCAAGACCGGCACGTCCAACCGGGTGGACCCCAAAACCGGCCGGTACCACGGTTACACCGCCTCCTTCGCCGGGTTCGCGCCCGCCGACCAGCCCCGTATCACCGTCTACTGCGCCGTCCAGAACCCGACCAAGGGGAGCTACTTCGGCGGCCAGGTGTGCGGCCCGATCTACCAGCAGGTCATGGAGTTCGCGCTCAAGACGCTCCAGGTCCCGCCGAGCGGCGCCCAGCCCCCGCGCCTGCCCGTCACCTTCAAGCCAGGCGAATGAAAACGAGGCAGCACCGCCGTGACGACCATCACCCCCGACCCCGGGAACCGCTCCAGCGCGCGGCCCTCACTTCGCCCCGAGGCCACCGCGCCCGGTACGCTCACCGCCGTGTCACACGCTGATCAGTCCCACCACGCCCAGAAGGACGCTCCCGGAAAGTTTCCGGGAGCGCCCCGCCCAGAGCGGGTCCGCGCCACCCCCCTCGCGGACCTCGCCGAGCAGTTGGGCACCACGGCGCCGGCCGCGGCAGACCCTGCCGGCACCGCCGTCACCGGCATCACCCACGACTCCCGGGCCGTGCGCCCCGGTGACGTCTACGCCGCGCTGCCCGGCGCCCGCTTCCACGGCGCCGACTTCGCCAACCAGGCCGCCGACCTCGGCGCCGCCGCGGTCCTGACCGACCCGGCGGGCCGCGAGCGCGCCGCCGCGACGGGCCTTCCCGTCCTGGTCGTGGACGAGCCGCGGGCCCGGATGGGAGCGCTCGCCGTCTCGATCTACGGAGACCCGGGCAAGGACCTCCTGCAGATCGGCATCACCGGCACCTCCGGCAAGACCACCACCGCGTACCTGATCGACGGTGGCCTGCGGGCGGCGGCCGAGAAGTCGGGCGGCGGCCTGACCGGCCTGATCGGCACGGTCGAGTCCCGGATCGGCGACGAGCGCCTGAAGTCCGAGCGCACCACGCCCGAGGCCACCGACCTCCAGGCGCTGTTCGCCGTCATGCGCGAGCGCGACGTGCGGTCGGTGACGATGGAGGTCTCCAGCCACGCGCTGGTCCTCGGCCGCGTCGACGGCTGCGTCTTCGACGTCGCGATCTTCAACAACCTCAGCCCGGAGCACATGGAGTTCCACTCCGGGATGGAGGACTACTTCCAGGCCAAGGCGCAGCTGTTCACCAAGGCGCGCAGCAAGGCCGGCGTGGTCAACATCGACGACGAGTACGGCAAGCGGCTGGCCGCCGGCGAGTCCGAGGTGCCGGTCACCACGTTCTCCGCCGAGGGCCACCCGGACGCCGACTGGCGCGCCGCGGACGTCGAGGTCGGCACGCTCGGCTCCACCTTCACCGTGCTGGGTCCCGAGGGCGTGTCCGTACGGGCCGCCTCGCCCATCGCCGGGCCCTTCAACGTCGCCAACGCGCTGGCCGCCATCACCGCGCTGGTCGTGGCCGGCGTGGACCCGCAGACCGCCGCCGACGGCGTCGCCGCGGTGCCCGGCGTCCCCGGCCGCCTGGAGCGGATCGACGCGGGCCAGGACTACCTGGCGGTCGTCGATTACGCCCACAAGACCGACGCGGTCGAATCGGTCCTGCGCGCCCTGCGCAAGGTCACCGAGGGCCGTATCCACGCCGTGCTGGGCTGCGGCGGCGACCGTGACCCGCACAAGCGCAAGCCGATGGGCGCGGCGATCGCCCGCCTCGCCGACACCGCCGTACTGACCTCCGACAACCCCCGTGGTGAGGACCCCCTCGCGATCCTCGCCACCATGCTCGCGGGCGCCGCCGAGGTGCCCGTCCACGAGCGCGGCACCGTGCTGGTCGAGGAGGAGCGGGCCACCGCCATCGCGGCCGCCGTCGCCCGTGCCGAGCCCGGCGACACCGTGATCGTCGCGGGCAAGGGCCATGAGCAGGGCCAGGACATCGCCGGAGTGGTCCGCTCCTTCGACGACCGTCAGGTGCTGCGCCAGGCCATCGAGGCTTCGATGACTCCGCAGCAGCCGAACCACCAGGGATGACACACCGCCATGCGCGCAAAACCCTTCGAACGGCACCACCTGCCCACGGCCGGGGGTGAGAAGTGATCTCCCTGTCCCTCGCCGAGATCGCGAACATCGTCGGCGGGCAGCAGCACGACATACCGGACCCGGACGCCCGGGTCACCGGCCCCGTCGTGATCGACTCCCGTGACGTGCGTCCCGGCAGCCTCTTCGCGGCCTTCGCCGGCGAACGCGTGGACGGCCACGACTACGCGCGCCGCGCCGTCGAGGCGGGCGCGGCGGCGGTCCTCGCCGTCCGTCCCGTCGGCGTGCCCGCGATCGTCGTGGACGACGTGGTCGCCGCCCTCGGAGCGCTGGCCCGCACCGTCGTCGGCCGCCTGGGCACCAGCGTCGTCGGGCTGACCGGCTCGGCCGGCAAGACCAGCACCAAGGACCTGATCGGCCAGCTCCTGGAGCGCCGAGGTCCGACCGTGTGCCCGGTGGGCAACCTCAACAACGAGATCGGGCTGCCGGTGACCGCGCTGCGCGCGGACGACGGCACCAAGTTCCTCGTCCTGGAGATGGGCGCCCGCGGCGTCGGCCACATCCGCTACCTCGCGGAGCTGATCCCGCCGCGGATCGGCGTGGTCCTCAACGTCGGCTCGGCGCACATCGGCGAGTTCGGCGGTCGCGAGCGGATCGCCCAGGCCAAGGGCGAACTGGTCGAGGCGCTGCCCACCGCGGACGAGGGCGGCGTCGCCGTGCTCAACGCGGACGACCCGTACGTACGCGCCATGGCCTCCCGTACGAAGGCCCGCACGGTCTTCTTCGGCGAGTCCGCGGAAGCCGCCGTACGTGCCGAGAATGTCCGGCTCACGGCGCTCGGGCAGCCGGCCTTCACGCTTCACACACCCTCCGGGTGCAGCGACGTGACCATGCGGCTGTACGGTGAGCACCACGTGTCGAACGCGCTTGCCGCGGCCGCCGTCGCCCATGAGTTGGGCATGCCCGTGGACGAGATCGCCGTCGCGCTCTCCGAAGCCGGCACGCTCTCCCGCTGGCGGATGGAGGTCACCGAGCGCGCGGACGGTGTGACGGTCGTCAACGACGCCTACAACGCGAACCCGGAATCCACACGGGCGGCGCTCCGCGCGCTCGTGGCGATGGGCGAAGCCTCCAAGGGAACGGGAGGCCGTACGTGGGCGGTGCTCGGTGAGATGGCCGAGCTCGGCGGGGAGTCACTCGCCGAACACGACGCGGTCGGACGCCTGGTCGTCCGGCTCAACGTCAGCAAGCTCGTGGCGGTCGGCGGCAGGGAAGCGGCCTGGCTCGACATGGGCGCCAAGAACGAGGGTTCGTGGGGTGAGGAGTCGGTGCACGTGTCCGACGCGCAGGCGGCGGTCGACCTGTTGCGCAGCGAGCTGCGGCCGGGTGACGTCGTGCTGGTGAAGGCGTCCAGGTCGGTCGGCCTGGAGCGGGTCGCCGCGGCATTGCTGAGCGACGACGGTGTCGAGGGCGGGGCCGCCACCCGATGAAGCAGATCCTCTTCTCCGGAATGATCGGACTCTTCCTGACGCTGATCGGCACCCCGCTGCTGATCAAGCTGCTGGCCAGGAAGGGCTACGGGCAGTTCATCCGTGACGACGGCCCGCGCGACCACCACAGCAAGCGCGGTACGCCCACCATGGGTGGTATCGCCTTCATCCTGGCCACGCTCATCGCCTACGCGCTGACCAAGGTCATCACCAGCAGCAACCCGAGCTTCTCCGGTGTGCTGGTGCTGTTCCTGATGGCCGGCATGGGCCTGGTGGGCTTCCTCGATGACTACATCAAGATCGTCAAGCAGCGTTCGCTGGGCCTGCGGGCCAAGGCCAAGATGGCCGGCCAGCTGATCGTCGGCATCGCCTTCGCGGTGCTCTCGCTCCAGTTCGCCGACATGCGCGGCCAGACCCCGGCCTCCGACCGGTTGTCCTTCACCCAGGACTTCGGCTGGCAGATCGGCCCGGTGCTCTTCGTCATCTGGGCGCTGTTCATGATCCTGGCGATGTCCAACGGCGTGAACCTCACCGACGGCCTCGACGGCCTGGCCACCGGCGCCTCGGTGATGGTCTTCGGCGCGTACACCTTCATCGGCATCTGGCAGTACCAGGAGTCCTGCGCCAACGCGATCAGCGCCGGACCCGCCTGTTACGAGGTCCGCGACCCGCTCGACCTCGCGGTCGTCGCCTCCGCCCTGATGGGCGCCTGCTTCGGCTTCCTGTGGTGGAACACCTCGCCCGCCAAGATCTTCATGGGCGACACCGGCTCGCTGGCCCTCGGCGGCGCGCTGGCCGGCCTGGCCATCTGCTCCCGTACGGAGCTGCTGATGGCCGTCCTCGGCGGCCTCTTCGTCCTGATCACCATGTCGGTGGTCATCCAGGTCGGCTCCTTCCGGCTCACCGGCAAGCGGGTCTTCCGGATGGCGCCACTCCAGCACCACTTCGAACTCAAGGGGTGGTCCGAAGTCCTTGTCGTGGTCCGCTTCTGGATCATCCAGGGCATGTGCGTGATCGTCGGTCTGGGCCTCTTCTACGGCGGCTGGCAGGCCGCCAAGTGACCGGCCTCGACCTCGCCGGACAGCACGTGACCGTGGCCGGTCTCGGCGTGAGCGGCGTACCCGCCGCCCGCGCCCTGGCCGGCCTCGGCGCCGTCGTCACCGTCGTCAACGGCAGCGACGGTGAGTGCGAGCGCGCCCAGGCCGCCCCCCTGGAGGAGCTGGGAGTCACCGTCCGCCTCGGCGACGGCGACACCCTTCCCGAGGGCACCGACCTCGTCGTCACCACCCCCGGCTGGAAGCCCGCCAGCCCGCTCTTCCAGGCCGCCGAGGCGGCCGGCGTCCCCGTATGGGGCGACGTGGAGCTGGCCTGGCGGCTGCGCGGCCCGGACTCCCCGCCCTGGCTCGCGGTCACCGGCACCAACGGCAAGACCACGACCGTACGGATGCTGGCCGCCATCCTGGAGGCCGAGGGACTGCGCACCGCCGCCGTCGGCAACATCGGGGTGCCGCTCGTGGACGTGGTGCTGGAGCCGTCCGGTACTTATGACGTTCTCGCCGTCGAGCTGTCCAGCTACCAGCTGCACTGGGCGCCCTCCGTACGCGCCCACTCCGCCACGGTCCTCAACCTCGCGCCGGACCACCTCGACTGGCACGGCTCCATGGAGGCATACGCCGCCGACAAGGGCCGCATCTACGAGGGCAACACCGTGGCCTGCGTCTACAACGTCGCCGACCGGGCGACCGAGGACCTGGTGCGGGAGGCCGACGTCGAGGAGGGCTGCCGCGCCATCGGCTTCACCCTCGGCACCCCGGGCCCCTCCCAGCTGGGCGTCGTCGAGGGCATCCTCGTCGACCGCGCCTTCGTCGAGAACCGGCAGAAGCAGGCCCAGGAACTCGCCGAGGTCTCGGACGTGACGCCCGCGGCCCCGCACAACATCGCCAACGCGCTCGCCGCCGCGGCCCTGGCCCGCGCCTTCGGCGTGAGCCCCAAGTCCGTACGCGACGGCCTGCGCGCCTTCCACCCGGACGCGCACCGCATCGAGCACGTCGCGGACGTCGGCGGGGTCGCGTACGTGGACGACTCCAAGGCCACCAACACCCACGCCACCGAGGCGTCGTTGGCGGCGTACGAACACATCGTCTGGATCGCCGGCGGCCTGGCCAAGGGCGCCACCTTCGACGAACTCGTCCGGAACTCCGCCGGCCGGCTGCGCGGCGCGGTCCTCATCGGCGCCGACCGGGCGCTCATTCGGGAGGCCCTGGCGCGACACGCCCCGGATGTCCCGGTGGTCGACCTCGCCCGGACCGACACTGGGGCGATGTCCGAGGCCGTACGGGAAGCGGCGCGCCTGGCCCGCCCGGGCGATACGGTCCTGCTGGCCCCGGCCTGCGCCTCGATGGACATGTACCTGAACTACAACAAGCGGGGCGAGGCCTTCGCCGACGCGGTCCGCTCGCTGGCCGCTCAGGAACAGTAGTCCGTACGTCCCCGCCGCCGTCGAGGACGCACGGCGCAGCGCACTTGTGGAGGGGACGAGGATGACGGCCCGATCGGCGAAGGCCGCGCCGCCGCGCCCGGCACGGCGCACCGGCCTCGGCCCGCGCCTGCCGCGCGGCGGCGCCCCCCGCAACCCGCGCGGCCTGTACACCCAGGTCCGCCGGGCCTGGGACCGGCCGCTGACCGCCTACTACCTGGTGGTCGGCGGCAGCCTGCTGATCACCGTGCTCGGCCTGGTGATGGTCTACTCGGCCTCCCAGATCAAGGCGCTCCAGCTCGGGCTGGCACCGACGTACTTCTTCCGCAAGCAGCTGCTCGCGGCGGTGCTCGGCGGCGTCCTGATGCTGGTGGCGGCCCGGATGACGGTACGGGTGCACCGGACGCTGGCCTACCCGCTGCTGGCCGTCTCCGTCTTCCTGATGACCCTGGTGCAGATCCCCGGGATAGGGGTCGCGGTCAACGGCAATCAGAACTGGATCAACCTGGGCGGCCCCTTCCAGATGCAGCCCAGCGAGTTCGGCAAGCTGGCGCTGGTCCTGTGGGGCGCCGACCTGCTCGCGCGCAAACAGGACAAGAAGCTCCTCGGGCAGTGGAAGCACCTGCTGGTGCCGCTGATCCCGCTGGCTTTCCTGCTGCTCGGCCTGATCATGCTCGGCGGTGACATGGGCACCGCGATCATCCTCACCGCGATCCTCTTCGGCCTGCTGTGGCTGGCCGGCGCCCCCACCCGGCTCTTCGTGGGCGTACTCGGCGCGGCCACCGTCATAGGGGCGCTGCTGATCAAGACCAGCGCCAACCGGATGGCCCGGCTCGCCTGCATCGGCGCGACCGATCCGGGGCCCCAGGACCAGTGCTGGCAGGCCGTACACGGCATCTACGCGCTGGCCTCCGGCGGATTCTTCGGTTCGGGACTCGGCGCCAGTATGGAAAAATGGGGTGAACTCCCTGAACCGCACACCGACTTCATCTTCGCCATCACCGGGGAGGAACTGGGGCTTGCGGGGACGCTGTCGGTGCTCGCCCTCTTCGCGGCTCTAGGCTATGCGGGTATCCGCGTGGCCGGACGCACGGAGGACCCCTTCGTGAGGTACGCAGCGGGAGGCGTGACCACCTGGATCACGGCCCAGGCCGTGATCAACATTGGTGCGGTGCTCGGCCTGTTGCCGATCGCCGGGGTCCCGCTGCCGCTGTTCTCCTTCGGGGGGTCCGCCCTGCTGCCGACGATGTTCGCCATCGGTCTGCTGATCGCCTTCGCGCGTGACGAGCCCGCTGCACGGGCGGCACTGGCCATGCGGCAGCCTGTTTTCGGCAGGAAACTGGCTGGGGTGAGACGGAAGACGATGAGACGGCGCGTCAAGAAGCGACCGTCCGGAGAGCGGTGAATTTCGGTGCATGTCGTACTCGCCGGTGGGGGGACCGCCGGCCACATCGAGCCCGCGCTCGCCCTCGCGGACGCCCTGCGCAGGCAGGACCCGACCGTGGGGATCACGGCACTCGGCACGGAGAAGGGGCTGGAGACCCGGCTGGTGCCGGAGCGGGGCTACGAGCTGGGACTGATTCCGGCCGTGCCGCTGCCGCGCAAGCCCACGCCCGAACTGATCACCGTTCCCGGGCGGCTGCGCGGCACGATCAAGGCCGCCGAGCAGATCCTTGAGCGCACGAAGGCGGACTGCGTCGTCGGTTTCGGCGGTTATGTCGCGCTGCCCGGCTATCTGGCCGCCAAGCGGCGCGGGGTGCCGATCATCGTGCACGAGGCCAACGCCCGCCCCGGGCTGGCGAACAAGATCGGCTCGCGCTACGCCAAGTACGTCGCGGTCAGCACCCCGGACAGCAAGCTGCGGGACGCCCGGTACGTGGGCATCCCGCTGCGCCGCACCATCGCGACCCTCGACCGGGCGGCGGTCCGTCCCGAGGCGCGTGCCGCCTTCGGGCTCGACCCCAACCTGCCGACGCTGCTGGTCTCCGGTGGCTCGCAGGGTGCCCGGCGGCTCAACGAGGTCATCCAGGCCGCCGTTCCGGCGCTTCAGCGCTCCGGCATCCAGGTGCTGCACGCGGTCGGCCCGAAGAATGAAATGCCGCATGTGGACAACATGCCCGGGATGCCCCCGTATGTACCGGTACCGTACGTGGACCGGATGGACCTCGCGTACGCCGCCGCCGACATGATGCTCTGCCGCGCGGGCGCGATGACCGTCGCCGAACTGTCCGCCGTCGGGCTGCCGGCCGCCTACGTACCGCTGCCCATCGGGAACGGCGAGCAGCGGCTGAACGCCCAGCCGCTGGTCAACGCCGGCGGCGGGCTGCTGATCGACGACGCGCAGCTGACGCCGGAGTGGGTGCAGGGCCAGGTGCTCCCGGTCCTCGCCGACCCGCACCGGCTGTACGAGATGTCCCGCGCGGCATCCGAGTTCGGCCGCCGCGACGCGGACGAGCTGCTGGTCGGCATGGTGTACGAGGCGGTCGCCGGCCGCTGACGGACGGTGTGGCCGTGGCGCCCCGGGGGACCATCCCGGGGCGGCGGCCGGAAGGAGAGGGAGCGTGGCCGGACCGACGACCGCCCGGCGCGGCGAGAAGAATTCCGCGCGCTCCGGCCCGCCCTCTTCCGGGAAGCCCGGGAAGTCCGGCGCCGGGGGCGGGCCCAAGAAGCGCGGTGAGCGGGGCGGATCCGGCGCGGGGGCGGACGGACCGGCCGGCCTGTGGGCCCGGTTCAGGGTTCCGTCCCGTCGCACTCTGATCATCACACTTGCCGGTGTCGTGCTGCTGTCCGGATTCGGTGCCTGGTCCCTCTACGGCTCCACCTGGCTGCGTACCGAACGGGTGGAAGTCAGCGGTACCGGCGTTCTGACGGCCGATGAGGTCGTACGGGCGGCCGCGGTGCCGATGGACGGCCCCCTTGTCTCCCTGGACAAGGGGGCCGTCGTCGACCGGTTGCGAGCGAAACTTCCGCGTATCAAGTCCGTTGTGGTCATGCGCTCCTGGCCGCACACGGTCAGCCTGAAAGTGACCGAAAGGCAGCCGGAACTCGTTATTCAAACGGGCGGAAAGTTCGTCGAAGTGGACGCCGAAGGGACGCGTTTCGCCACGGTCGCCACCGCGCCGAAGGGCGTGCCGCTTCTGGAAATGGCCGTACGGGACAGCCCGGGACTGCGGCGGTTCGGCGCCGACCGGCTCCGGCGTGCGGCCGGTACCGTCGTCACCGCCCTTCCGAAGGCGCTCCACCAGGATGTTCGCGCCGTCGAAGTGCGCTCCTTCGACTCCATCACCCTGAAGCTGACGGGTGGCCGTACCGTCGTATGGGGGAGTGATGAACGCAGTACGGCGAAGGCCAAGGTGCTCGCCGCGGCGCTGAAAGCGGCGCGTGACGCGCGCCACTTCGACGTGAGTGTGCCCACCGCACCCGCGGTGTCCGGGAGTTGACGTGTGTACCCGCAGGCCAGCACCCTGGATGGCTACCACTATGGGTGATCACATAGGGTGAAAAGAAAAACGGGAGGTTCGGCGTGTTCGTTGAACGTGCGCCACTTGTCGACTTAGTGTCTCGTTCCAAAGAGTCCCAGGAACACAGGCACTGGTAACCCTAAACTTCAGCGTTAGGGTTCGGGTCGGCACTACGAACCGTCCCATCGGCATCAGTCGGCGTCCGCACCCCGGTGCGGCGACGACACGTAACTCGAGGCGAGAGGCCTTCGACGTGGCAGCACCGCAGAACTACCTCGCAGTCATCAAGGTCGTCGGCATCGGCGGCGGTGGCGTGAACGCCATCAACCGGATGATCGAGGTCGGGCTCAAGGGCGTCGAGTTCATCGCGATCAACACCGATGCACAGGCCCTGCTGATGAGCGACGCCGACGTCAAGCTGGACGTCGGCAGGGAGCTCACCCGTGGGCTGGGCGCAGGCGCCAACCCCGACGTCGGCCGCAAGGCGGCCGAGGACCACCGCGAGGAGATCGAGGAGGTCCTCAAGGGGGCCGACATGGTCTTCGTGACCGCGGGCGAGGGCGGCGGCACCGGCACCGGTGGCGCGCCCGTCGTCGCCGACATCGCCCGTTCGCTGGGCGCCCTGACGATCGGTGTGGTCACTCGGCCGTTCACCTTCGAGGGCCGCCGCCGCGCCAACCAGGCCGAGGACGGCATCGCCGGCCTGCGGGAGAACGTCGACACCCTCATCGTGATCCCCAACGACCGACTGCTGTCCATCTCGGACCGTCAGGTGAGCGTGCTCGACGCGTTCAAGTCCGCGGACCAGGTACTGCTGTCGGGTGTCCAGGGCATCACCGACCTGATCACCACCCCGGGCCTGATCAACCTCGACTTCGCCGACGTCAAGTCCGTGATGTCGGAGGCCGGCTCGGCCCTCATGGGCATCGGCTCGGCGCGCGGCGACGACCGCGCGGTGGCCGCGGCCGAGATGGCGATCTCCTCGCCGCTCCTGGAGGCGTCCATCGACGGCGCCCGTGGCGTGCTGCTCTCCATCTCCGGCGGCTCCGACCTCGGTCTCTTCGAGATCAATGAGGCCGCGCAGCTGGTCAGCGAGGCGGCCCACCCCGAGGCGAACATCATCTTCGGCGCGGTCATCGACGACGCGCTCGGCGACGAGGTCCGGGTGACCGTCATCGCCGCGGGCTTCGACGGCGGCCAGCCGCCGGCCCGTCAGCAGACGGTGCTCGGCAGCCAGAACAACGGCAAGCGCGAGGAACCGGCCGCGGCCCCCAGCCGCCCGGCCCCGCAGGCCGAGCCCCGGTCGTCGTCCTTCGGCAGCCTGGGTTCGGTGCCGGTACGGGACGAGGAGCCGGCCCCGGCCGACCCGTCCCCGCTCAGTGAGGTGCCGCCGCCCCCGACCGCCTCGCCGCAGGTTCCGCCGGCCCGTCCGTACTCGGACACCGCGGCCGAGGAACTGGACGTCCCCGACTTCCTGAAGTGACCGAAGTCCCGACGTGATAGGGCCACAGCACCCGGTGCTGACGAACGACACGAGCGGCGCGCACTTCGCCTCCACCGACCGGTGGGGCGGGGTGAGCGCCGCTCCGTATGCCGAGCTCAACCTCGGGGGCGCGGTCGGCGACGACCCCGGCGCGGTCCGGACCAATCGCGAACTGGCGGCCAAGGCGCTGGGCCTGGACCCGGCCTCGGTCGTGTGGATGAACCAGGTGCACGGCCGGGACGTGGCCGTGGTCGACGGTCCCTGGCGCGACGGCTCCGAGATCCCCTGCGTGGACGCGGTGGTGACGGCCCGCCGCGGCCTGGCCCTCGCCGTCCTGACCGCCGACTGCACCCCGGTGCTCCTCGCCGACCCGGTCGCCGGGGTCACCGGTGCCGCGCACGCGGGGCGTCCCGGCCTGGTGGCCGGGGTGGTGCCGGCGACCGTCGAGGCGATGACCGCGCTCGGGGCCGACCCGGCCCGCATCCTTGCCCGTACCGGACCCGCGGTCTGCGGGCGCTGCTACGAGGTGCCCGAGGCGATGCGCGCCGAGGTCGCCGCGGTGGTGCCCGAGGCATGGGCCACCACCTCGTGGGGTACGCCCGCGGTGGACATGGCCGCCGGGGTCCGTGCCCAACTCGCCGCGTACGGCGTGCGGATGCGTGAACATTCCCACATCTGCACGCTGGAGTCGGCGGACCACTTCTCGTACCGGCGCGACCGCACCACCGGGCGGCTCGCGAGCTATGTATGGCTGGGATGCTGAGCTGTGACGGATCGTAGGACCGAACTGGCGGACAACCTGGCGCGCGTGGAGGAACGAATCTCCACCGCGTGCGACAAGGCCGGTCGCAAGCGTGAAGACGTGACCCTCATCGTGGTCACGAAGACCTACCCGGCGAGCGACGTCCGGCTGCTCGCGGAACTCGGCGTCCGTCAGGTGGCGGAGAACCGCGACCAGGACGCCGCACCGAAAGCCGCCGACTGCTCGGATCTGCCCCTTACCTGGCACTTCGTCGGTCAGTTGCAGACCAACAAAGTGCGGTCTGTGGCCAATTACGCCGATATTGTGCAGTCGGTCGACCGGGCCAAGTTGGTCACCGCCCTGTCGAAGGAAGCGGTGCGGGCCGGCCGCGAGCTGGGCTGCCTGGTCCAGGTGGCACTTGACGCCGAGTCGGGTGGCACCCGGGGGGAGGCCGGGGAGCGCGGCGGGGTGGCCCCGGCCGGGGTCGCGGCCCTCGCCGACACGATCGCGAACGCCGAAGGGCTGCGCCTGGACGGCCTGATGACGGTCGCTCCGCTGACCGGCCCCTATGCCGGCCGCCCGGCGGCCGCTTTCGAGCGTTTGATGGAAATCTCATCCGGCCTGCGCGCGAACCATCCTGCTGCGAACATGGTGTCAGCAGGGATGAGCGCGGACCTCGATGAAGCCGTGGCTGCCGGGGCGACACATGTGCGCGTCGGCACTGCGGTACTCGGAGTCCGACCACAGCTCGGGTAACGTCGCCAAGCAAGTCGGACCACAGCACAAAATATGGTCATTGCCCCCAAAAGGAGGGCAGACCGCGTGGATCCAAGGCACCCGGTGACGGAGCCGATCCACCACAGAGCGGAGGACGCAGAGAATGGCCGGCGCGATGCGCAAGATGGCGGTCTACCTCGGCCTCGTGGAGGACGATGGGTACGACGGCCGGGGCTTCGACCCCGACGACGAGTTCGAGCCCGAGCTTGACCCGGAGCCCGAACGGGGGCGGCGACAGCAGACCCAAGTACCCACCGAGCCGCACCCGGAACGGGACGAACCCGTCCGAGTCGCCCAGCCACCCGCGCAACGTGAGTCCGCACCCCTGGCTGCCGAAAGCGGACGACCCGCCCGAATCGCCCCCGTGGCGTCCATCACACCCGACCGTCCGAATCTGGAGAAGAACGCACCGGTGATCATGCCCAAGGTTGTGTCCGAGCGGGAGCCCTACCGCATCACCACGCTGCACCCCCGGACCTACAACGAAGCCCGTACCATCGGGGAACACTTCCGTGAGGGCACTCCGGTGATCATGAATCTCACGGAGATGGACGACACGGATGCAAAGCGACTTGTCGACTTTGCGGCCGGTCTCGTCTTCGGCCTGCACGGCAGCATCGAGCGGGTGACGCAGAAGGTGTTCCTGTTGTCGCCTGCTAACGTCGATGTCACGGCGGAGGACAAGGCCCGCATCGCAGAGGGCGGGTTCTTCAACCAGAGCTGAGACGCAACACCGGGCACACCGGGCGGAAACGCCCAACACGACAGCATCGCAAGGGGAGAGGGCACCGCGGATGGGCATCGCTGGACAGGTGATCTACATCGCGTTGTACTGCTTCCTCATCGTGTTGATCTTCCGGCTGGTGATGGACTATGTCTTCCAGTTCGCCCGTTCATGGCAACCCGGCAAGCCAATGGTGGTCGTTCTGGAGGCCACCTACACTGTCACTGATCCGCCACTCAAGCTCTTGCGGCGGGTCATTCCGCCGCTGCGTCTCGGGGGCGTGGCGCTCGACCTGTCCTTCTTCGTATTGATGATCATCGTCTACATCCTGATCACCGTCGTGAGGACGGTGTTGTTGGTGTGAACGATACGGTCTTGCCGATTGCCGACGACTACGTTGAGGTGAAGTAGAGATGCCGTTGACCCCCGAGGACGTGCGGAACAAGCAGTTCACGACCGTCCGCCTCCGAGAAGGCTATGACGAGGACGAGGTCGATGCCTTCCTCGATGAGGTCGAAGCCGAACTGACCCGACTGCTGCGGGAGAACGAGGACCTGCGCGCCAAGCTGGCCGCCGCGACGCGCGCCGCTGCGCAGAACCAGCAGCAGAACATGCGCAAGCAGCAGGACCAGCAGCAGCAGGACCAGCAGCAGCACCAGCAGGGCAGGCCCGGCGCCCCCGTGCCCGCCGCCATATCCGGACCGCAGCCGGTGCCGCCGCAGCAACAGCAGCAACAGCAGCAGTTGGGCGGCCCGCCGCAGCTGACCGGAGGAGCTCCGCAGCTCCCGGCCGGGCCCGGTGGCCACGGCCCCGGCCCCCAGGGCCCGCACGGCCCCGGCCCGATGGGCCCCGGCGGTCCGCTGGGCGGCCCGATGGGCGGTCCCGGTGGACACGGTGGCCCGCAGCTGCCGCAGCCGGGCCAGGGCCCGGGCGGTGACAGCGCCGCACGCGTGCTCTCGCTCGCGCAGCAGACCGCCGACCAGGCGATCGCGGAGGCCCGTTCCGAGGCCAACAAGATCGTGGGTGAGGCGCGCTCGCGTGCGGAAGGCCTGGAGCGGGACGCCCGCGCCAAGGCGGACGCGCTGGAGCGGGACGCGCAGGAGAAGCACCGCGTCGCTATGGGCTCGCTGGAGTCGGCCCGCGCCACGCTTGAGCGCAAGGTCGAGGACCTGCGCGGCTTCGAGCGCGAGTACCGTACGCGGCTGAAGTCCTACCTGGAGAGCCAGCTGCGCCAGCTGGAGAACCAGGCCGACGACTCGCTGGCGCCGCCGCGGACGCCGGCGACCGCCTCCCTGCCGCCGTCGCCGTCGATGGCGTCGGCCGGTGCGGGGTCCATGGGTGGCAACCACACCATGGGCGGCGGACAGTCGATGGGCGGTCACGGCGGTGGCTCGGGCAGCGCTCCGTCCTACGGCGGGCAGCAGCAGATGTCGCCGGCCATGACGCAGCCGATGGCTCCGGTGCGGCCGCAGGGGCAACAGCCCATGCAGCAGGCGCCGTCGCCGATGCGTGGGTTCCTCATCGACGAGGACGACAACTGAGCGGAGTCGCGCTTCGCGCGTAGTCGTCGCGTGTAGCGCGTGGTCGGCAATCAGGGCCGGGCCCCCGGGATTTCCCGGGGGTCCGGTTCTTTGTGTGTGCCCGGCTGGTGGGGGTGCGCGGGTGGCTTTCCATGCGATTTGGGCTGGTGCGCCACAGAAACGCCGCTTGTACGTACAGGAACGGCCCCCGACACAGGACGTGTGGGGGGCCGTTCCTGTACGTGCGTACCGTTACGCCTGCGTCTTCTTCAGGCGGAAGGCCAGCGTCAGAGCCTCGTCCTCGAACGCCGGGCCGTACGTGTCGTCGGCCTCGCCGTTGGCGAAGTCCGTGGCCAGGACTTCCTCGCTGATGAGGGACTGGTGGTCGGTCAGGGCCGTGCGGACCTCTTCGTCGGTGGTCTGCCAGCGGAGGGTGATCCGGTCGGCCACGTCCAGGCCGCTGTTCTTGCGGGCCTCCTGGATGAGGCGGATCGCGTCGCGGGCCAGGCCGGCCCGGCGCAGGTCCGGGGTGATCTCCAGGTCGAGGGCCACGGTGGCGCCCGCGTCGGAGGCCACTGACCAGCCCTCGCGCGGGGTCTCGGTGATGATGACCTCGTCGGGGGAGAGGGGGACCGTTTCGTCGTCGACGGTGACGGTCGCCGTGCCGTCGCGCAGGGCGAGGGAGAGCGCGGCGGCGTCGGCGGCGGCGATGGCCTTGGCCACTGCCTGGACGCCCTTGCCGAAGCGCTTGCCCAGGGCGCGGAAGTTGGCCTTCGCGGTCGTGTCGACCAGGCTGCCGCCCACCTCGGAGAGGGAGGCCAGGGTGGAGACGTTCAGCTCCTCGGTGATCTGGGTGCGCAGCTCGGGGGAGAGGGCTTCGAAGCCGGCGGCGGCGACCAGGGCGCGGGAGAGGGGCTGGCGGGTCTTGACGCCGGACTCCGCGCGGGTGGCGCGGCCCAGTTCGACCAGGCGCCGTACCAGGACCATCTGCTTCGACAGCTCCGGGTCGATCGCCGACCGGTCCGCCTCGGGCCAGGTGGAGAGGTGGACCGAGTCGGGGGCGTCGGGGGTGACCGGGACGACCAGGTCCTGCCACACGCGTTCGGTGATGAACGGGGTGATGGGGGCCATCAGGCGGGTGACGGTCTCGATGGCCTCGTGGAGGGTGCGCAGCGCCGCGGCGTCGCCCTGCCAGAAGCGGCGGCGGGAGCGGCGTACGTACCAGTTGGAGAGGTCGTCGACGAAGGAGGAGAGGAGCTTGCCGGCGCGCTGGGTGTCGAAGGTTTCGAGCGCGTCGGTGACGCCCTGGGTGAGGGCGTTCAGCTCGCTGAGCAGCCAGCGGTCCAGGAGCGGGCGGTCGGCCGGGGCGGGGTCGGCGGCGCTGGGGGCCCAGTTGGTGGTGCGGGCGTACAGGGCCTGGAAGGCGACCGTGTTCCAGTAGGTGAGCAGGGTCTTGCGGACGACTTCCTGGATGGTGCCGTGGCCGACGCGGCGGGCCGCCCAGGGGGAGCCGCCGGCCGCCATGAACCAGCGGACGGCGTCGGCGCCGTGCTGGTCCATCAGCGGGATCGGGTCGAGGGTGTTGCCCAGGTGCTTGGACATCTTGCGGCCATCCTCGGCGAGGATGTGGCCCAGGCAGACGACGTTCTCGTAGGACGACTTGTCGAAGACGAGGGTGCCGACGGCCATCAGGGTGTAGAACCAGCCGCGGGTCTGGTCGATCGCCTCGGAGATGAACTGCGCGGGGTAGCGCTTCTCGAACAGTTCCTTGTTCTTGTACGGGTAGCCCCACTGCGCGAACGGCATGGAACCCGAGTCGTACCAGGCGTCGATGACCTCGGGGACGCGCGTCGCGGTGCCCTGGCAGGTGGGGCAGGCGAAGGTGACGGCGTCGATGTAGGGGCGGTGGGGGTCCAGGCCCGACTGGTCGGTGCCGGTCAGTTCGGTGAGCTCGGCGAGGGAGCCGACGCAGGTGAGGTGGTCCTCGGCGCAGCGCCAGATGGGGAGCGGGGTGCCCCAGTAGCGGTTGCGGGACAGGGCCCAGTCGATGTTGTTGTTCAGCCAGTCGCCGAAGCGGCCGTGCTTGACCGACTCGGGGAACCAGCTGGTGCCCTCGTTCTCGCGCAGCAGGGCGTCCTTGACCGCGGTGGTGCGGATGTACCAGGACGGCTGGGCGTAGTAGAGCAGGGCGGTGTGGCAGCGCCAGCAGTGCGGGTAGCTGTGCTCGTAGGCGACGTGCCGGAAGAGCAGGCCGCGGGCGTCGAGGTCGGCGACGAGGTGTTCGTCGGCCTTCTTGAAGAACTGGCCGCCGACGAGGGCGAGGCCCTCCTCGAAGGTGCCGTCGGGGCGCACCGGGTTGACGACCGGCAGGCCGTAGCCGCGGCAGGTCTTGAGGTCGTCCTCACCGAAGGCCGGGGCCTGGTGGACCAGTCCCGTGCCGTCTTCGGTGGTGACGTAGTCGGCGTTGACGACGAAGTTGGCGTCTTCCAGCTCGACCAGGTCGAAGGGGCGGCGGTAGGCCCAGCGCTCCATGTCGCGGCCGGTGAAGGTCTGCCCGGTCGAGGTCCAGCCCTCGCCGAGGGCCTTTTCGAGCAGGGGCTCGGCGACGACGAGCTTCTCCCGGCCGTCGGTGGCCACGACGTAGGTGACGTCGGGGTGGGCGGCGACGGCGGTGTTGGAGACCAGCGTCCAGGGGGTGGTCGTCCAGATGAGGAGGGCCGCCTCGCCGGCCAGCGGGCCGGAGGTCAGCGGGAGGCGGACGAAGACGGACGGGTCCACGACGGTTTCGTAGCCCTGGGCCAGCTCGTGGTCGGAGAGGCCGGTGCCGCAGCGGGGGCACCAGGGGGCGACGCGGTGGTCCTCCGCCAGCAGGCCCTTGTCGAAGATCTGCTTGAGGGACCACCAGACGGACTGGATGTAGTCCGGGTCCATGGTGCGGTACGGGTCGTCCAGGTCCGTCCAGTACCCCATTCGGGTGGTGAGGTCGGCGAAGGCGTCGGTGTGGCGGGTCACCGACTCGCGGCACTTGGCGTTGAACTCGGCGATGCCGTACGCCTCGATGTCCTTCTTGCCGTTGAAGCCCAGTTCCTTCTCGACGGCCAGCTCGACCGGCAGGCCGTGGCAGTCCCAGCCGGCCTTGCGGCCGACGTGGTAGCCCCGCATGGTGCGGAAGCGCGGGAAGACGTCCTTGAAGACGCGGGCCTCGATGTGGTGGGCGCCGGGCATGCCGTTGGCGGTCGGCGGGCCCTCGTAGAAGACCCATTCGGGCCGTCCCTCGGACTGCTGGAGGGTACGGGCGAAGACTTTCTGCTCGCGCCAGAAATCGAGCACCGCGTGCTCAAGGGCGGGCAGGTCTACCTGGGCGGGTACCTGGCGGTACTGAGGCTGTGACATCGGGGCGTTCCTCCGGCGGACACCTGCTGCGTTCTCCGTCCGGAGGGACGAGAGCCTGGGCTCCCGCGGTACCACCCTCCTTGGCGGTGCGCGTTCCACCGCCCCCTCATTGGGGTCGCGAGGCCGGTTCTACTGACCTGCGGGCCGCCTGCCGGCCACCCGCGGGCTTTCTTCCGGCGGCTCCGGGCTGATCTTCACGTCGCGCACGCCTCCGGGCTCGCACCGTCCCCGGATCGCTCATGGCTGCGTACGACGCTACTCGTCCCATCCGCGCCTTTCGCTGGGCCCAGTGTACGGGGCACCGACGGTGCGGGCCGACCGGTTTTGCGGGCTGCGCCGAGTGAGGTAGCGGGCGCCGAGGGCGTGACCCGAATGGCGATACGCAGGGCGCGGGAGTTCGGTGCCCGCGCGGCGGGCAGCCGGTCCGGGTGCGCGCGCGGGCCGTGGGCTGGCGGATTACCGCGTCGGCAGGGGGGCACAACGGATGCAGACCCGGCTGCCGTGGGGGAGACCGGGCGGGAAAGGGCGGTGCGTCCCGTTGCCGCGTGCCTTGAGGCGATTTATCGTTCCGGTCACGATTCGCGAGCATGATCACATACGTGAAGGGGTCGCGGCCATGGTGGCGAAGAAGACCGCCGCGAAGAAGAGCACGGCGGATGCCGGGAAGGCCGCGGCCGACAAGCCGGGGCGCACGGCGAAGAAGCGGGTGTCCGCCGCCACGGCGATGAGCGCGGAGGCCGCCCCGGACACCCCGGCGGAGGAGCCGGAGCACCCGCCCGCGGCCGCGGAGACGGCGAAGAAGACGCCGGGGAAAACGCCGGGGAAGAAGGCCGCGGCGAAGAAGGATGCCGGAGGGGCTCCTCCGGAGGGCGGGGCCGCGGCCCGCAAGGCCGCGCCGAAGAAGGCGGCCAAGAAGACCGCACCTGCCGAGAAGGCGGTGCCCGCGAAGAAGACGGGAGCCAAGACGGTGGTGGAGAAGAAGACTCCGGGCGGGGCACCGACCGCCGAGGCGGAACAGGACCGGACGGGGAGCGCGGTGCCCAAGGCACGCGCCGCGGCCCCCGGTGAGCTGGCCGTACGGCCCGGGGAGGACCCCTGGACGCCGGCGGAGGTCGCCGAGGCCCGCGCGGAACTGCACGACGAGGTGGAGCGGCTGCGCGCGGAGATCACGGCGTCCGAGGACGCGCTCGCCGGACTGATGCGGGACACCGGCGAGGGCACCGGCGACGAGGCCGACACCGGCAGCAAGAACATCACCCGCGAGCACGAGATGGCGCTGGCCTCCAACGCGCGCGAAATGCTGCTCCAGACCGAGCGCGCGCTGGAGCGGCTCGACGCGGGCACGTACGGCCTGTGCGAGAACTGCGGCAAGCCGATCGGCAAGGCCCGGATGCAGGCGTTCCCCCGGGCGACACTGTGTGTGGAGTGCAAGCAGCGGCAGGAGCGGCGGTAGGGCCCCCGGGAGCCGGGAGCCGGGAGCCGGGAGCCGGGAGCCGGGAGCCGGGAGCCGGGCCCCCTGCGGCCCGGTGGGCGGGCCGAGGCCGTGTCTTCGGATCACCTGGGCTCGCGAACGCCCAGTCCGAGGGCATGCTCCGCCTCGCGATGCTCCCCCGCAGCCCTGGACGGGTGCGGGAGCTGCCCCCGCCCCCAGACGCCGCGGGCTGCTCCAGGCCGGTCCCGAAGGCACGACCCGGCCGGGCCGTGGGCGAATCGCCCGGCCCCCATGACACCCGTACCCGCGGCGTCCGTACGCCTGTGCCGTACCCTCGTGCTCAGCCGGGGGCGGCCTGGCGTGCGGGATTCGACGGGCTGAGGGGCTCACAACGTGGCAGAGGCGGAGCGCATCACCGGTACGCCGGAGACCGGGCCGGATTCCGAGCCGGGGGCGGCGGCGGTACCGGGGTCCGGGGGGAGCGCCGAAGGGACGGCGTCGCGGGAGCGGCGGCCGGACGAGGGCCGGGACGAGGACGTGGCCGGTGCCACCGCGGGCCGGGCCAAGGGCCGGGGCAAGCGGCGGATCGGCACGCTGTTCCTGGTCGCGGCCGTGGTCTACCTCCTGGACCTGGGCAGCAAGGCGCTGGTGGTCGCGAAGCTGGAGCACCACGCCCCCATCGAGGTGATCGGTTCGCTGCTGCGCCTGGAGGTGATCCGCAACCGCGGAGCCGCCTTCAGCATCGGCGAGGCGCTGACGATCTTCCTCACCATCATCGCGGCGATCGTGATCGTGGTGATCATCCGGATCGCCCGCAAGCTCTACAGCCTGCCGTGGGGCATCGCGCTCGGTCTGCTGCTGGGCGGCGCCTTCGGCAACCTCACCGACCGGATCTTCCGTACGCCGGGCGTCTTCGAGGGCGCGGTGGTGGACTTCATCGCCCCCGCGCACTTCGCCGTCTTCAACCTCGCGGACTCGGCGATCGTCTGCGGCGGCATCCTGATCGTGATCCTTTCCTTCCGCGGTCTGGACCCGGACGGCACGGTCCACAAGGACTGACGGCGACACCGTGCCGGGCCCGGTGCCGTGCGGGTACGGGGCCCGGACGACCGGGGCCGGCCGGAGTGTCACAGCGGACTGACATACTCGGTGATGTGAGCACGATTCCCGAGATCCGCACCCTGCCCGTACCGGACGGCCTGGAGGGCGAGCGCGTCGACGCCGCGCTGGCCCGTATGTTCGGCTTTTCCCGTACGAAGGCCGCCGAGCTGGCGGCCGGCGGGAAGGTCCGGGTGGACGGCGCCGAAGTCATGAAGTCCGAGCGGGTGCACGGCGGTGCCTGGCTGGAAGTGGAGATGCCGCAGGCCGCGCCGCCGGTGGAGATCGTCGCCGAGCCCGTCGAGGGCATGGAGATCGTCCATGACGACGACGACATCGTGGTGATCGTCAAGCCGGTCGGTGTCGCCGCGCACCCGAGCCCCGGCTGGACGGGCACCACCGTCATCGGCGGGCTGGCCGCGGCCGGCTTCCGCATCTCGACCTCCGGTGCCGCCGAGCGCCAGGGCATCGTGCACCGCCTCGACGTCGGCACCTCCGGCCTGATGGTGGTGGCCAAGTCCGAGCGCGCGTACACCCTGCTCAAGCAGCAGTTCCGGGAGCGTACGGTCGACAAGCGCTACCACGCCCTGGTGCAGGGCCACCCGGACCCGATGAGCGGCACGATCGACGCCCCCATCGGCCGGCATCCGCAGCATGACTACAAGTGGGCGGTGACGGCCGAAGGCAAGCCGTCGGTCACCCACTACGACCTCATCGAGGCGTTCCGGGCGGCCAGCCTGCTGGACATCAAGCTGGAGACGGGGCGTACGCACCAGATCCGGGTCCACATGTCCGCGCACCGCCACCCGTGCGTCGGCGACCTGACCTACGGCGCCGACCCGACGCTCGCCAAGCGGCTGGGCCTCACCCGGCAGTGGCTGCATGCGATGCGGCTGGGCTTCGAGCACCCGGCGGACGGGCAGTGGGTGGAGTTCGAGAGTGGCTATCCGGAGGACCTCCAGCGCGCGCTGGACCGGGTGCGGGCGGAGAGCGCCTGATCCGCCGGCCCTGAGTCGCGGGTGCTGAGGTAGGCCGGACGGCCGAGCGGTCGGACCGCTCGTCCGAGCGGTTTTTGCGCGCTTCATGGCAGGCTTGTGGCGGAACGTGATCGATTTCGACCCCGGAGCGCAGCCACCGTGGATCAGCTGGCCCTGATGTTCGTCCTACTTCTCGGGGCCGTGGTCATGGTCCCGGTCGGTGACCGGCTGGGCCTGCCGTCGCCGGTCCTGATGACGCTCGGGGGCGCGGTACTGGCGCTGCTGCCGTTCGTACCGAACGTGGAGATCCCGCCGGAGTTCATCCTCCCGCTGGTGCTGCCACCGCTGCTCTACGCCGCCGTGCAGCGCACCTCCTGGCGGCAGTTCACGGCCAACATCCGGCCCATCTTCCTGCTGGCGGTGGCCCTGGTCTTCGCGACCACGGCCGCCGTCGCCGCCGTCGCGCACGCCATCGTCCCCGGGATGCCGATCGCCGCCGCGGTGGTGCTCGGCGCGCTGGTCGCGCCGCCCGACCCGGTCGCCGCGACCGCGGTGGCGGGCAAGCTGGGGCTGCCCCGCCGCATGGTCTCCATCCTGGAGGGCGAGGGGCTGTTCAACGACGTCACCGCGATCGTGCTGTACCACGTCGCGCTCGCCGCGGCCGTCAGCGGCTCCTTCTCGGTGCCCGGCGCGGTCGGCTCGCTGGTGCTGTCCGCGGTGGTCGCCATAGCGGTCGGCCTGGTGCTGGGCTGGGCCGCCAACAAGCTGATGAACCTGCTGGGCGACCCGACGCTGCAGATCGGCCTGACGCTGCTGGTGCCGTTCGTCGCGTACGTCCTCGCGGAGGAGTTCGAGGGCTCCGGGGTGCTGGCGGTGCTGACCACCGCGCTGTTCCTCGCCGAGTACGCGGTCGACGCCGACGACGTGATGGGCCGGCTGGCCGGTTACACCTTCTGGGAGATCGTCGACACCCTCGTCACCGGTGTCGCCTTCGGACTGATCGGCCTGGAGCTGCACAACGTCATCAAGGTGGCGTCCGGCCGCTGGGGCGAGATGCTCGGCATCGGCGCGGCCGTCGTGGTGGTCGTGGTGGGCGTCCGGCTGCTGTGGCTGCTGCCCGCCGCCTGGCTGGCCAAGCGGATGCACAAGCGCCGGGACTTCGACGAGGACATCCCGCTGAGCTGGCGGGAGACCGTGATCATGTGGTGGTCGGGGATGCGCGGCGTGGCGTCGGTCGCGCTGGCGCTGGCCATCCCGTACGAGATCGACGGCGGCGGGGACTTCCCGGCCCGCGACGAGATCCTCTTCATCGCCTTCGCCGTGGTGCTCTCCGGCCTCGTCGTCCAGGGACTCTCGCTGCCCACCTTGGTCAAGAAGCTGCGGGTCCGGGCCGACTCGGAGGCCGAGGAGAAGCTGGAGCACGAGCTGGCGCTGCGGGTGATCAAGGCGTCCAAGCGGCGGCTGAAGGAGATCCTGGAGGTCGAGGAGCTGCCGGAGGAGATCAGCGAGCAGCTCGCCCGGCGCGCCTACGACATGGGCGCGCGCATCGCGCCGGACATCGTGGACGACGACCGGCGGGAGAACTTCGAGAAGCGCATCACCCGGATGAAGAAGGTGCAGCGCATCCAGAGCGAGATGCTCTCGGCGGCCCGCCACGAGGTGCTGGCGGCGCGCAGCGAGCCGGGCGCCGACCCGGAGATCGTGGACCGGGTGCTGCGCCAGCTGGACATGCGCAGCCTGCGGGGCGCGCCGCTGCCGTAGGGGGAGCGGGCCGCCGTACGACGGGGGCGCGGCGCCGCTCCGGCACCGCGCCCCGGTCGGGCGGCCCGCGCCACCCGGCGCCGTCAGCCGTCCAGTCCCGGCCCCTTGTCCAGCGTCCCCGGGTGCCGTTCCCCGCCCGTCTGCGCCAGCCGGGCGGTGTCCCCGGCGCCGTCGGGCGCGGCGGCGGTGACGACCCGCGGCAGCGCGTACGGGTGTTCCGCGCGCAGCCAGTCGATCATCCGCTCGCGGACCTCGCAGCGCACCGACCAGATGGCGTCCGAGTCACGGGCGGTGACCAGGGCGCGGACCTGGATCGTGGTCGGGGTGGTGTCGGTGACCACCAGGCTCCAGCCGCGGCCGTCCCAGTCGGCGCTGTTCTGCAGGATGTCGTGGAGCTTGTCGCGCATCTTCTCCACCGGCGCGGCGTGGTCCAGGTGGAAGAAGACCGTGCCGGTCATCTGCGCGCCGCCGCGCGACCAGTTCTCGAACGGCTTGCTGGTGAAGTACGAGACGGGCATCGTTATCCGCCGCTCGTCCCAGGTCCGTACGGTCAGGAAGGTCAGGGTGATCTCCTCGACCGTGCCCCACTCCTTGTCCACGACCACCGTGTCACCGATGCGGACCATGTCGCCGAAGGCGATCTGCAGCCCGGCGAAGAGGTTGCCGAGCGTGGACTGCGCCGCGACACCGGCCACGATGCCGACCAGGCCCGCCGAGGCCAGCATGGACTGGCCGACCGTCTGCATCTTGGGGAAGGTCAGCAGCATCGAGGCCGCGGCGACGACGATGACGATCGCCGTGACCACCCGCTGGATCAGGGTGACCTGGGTACGGACCCGCCGGACCCGGGCGGCGTCCCGCGCGCCCGCCGCGTACCGGGAGTACGAGGACTCCACGATGGCCGCCGACGCCCGGATGGCGAGCCAGGCGGTGGCCGCGATCAGGACCAGGGAGAGGGTCTGGCCGAGGCCCGCCTCGTGGTCCTCGATGAACGCCAGGCCGGTTCTGTCGTAGAAGCCGCGCAGCAGCGCGGTCACCAGCACCACCTGCAGGGGGACGCGGCAGCGCCGCAGCAGGCCCCACAGTGGCGTGTCCGGGCGGGCGGTGTCGGCCCGGCGCAGTGCCAGGTCGGCCAGCCAGCCCAGGAAGAGCGTCACGACTATCGAGCCGCCGACGACGATGAGCGGACGAAGCACGTCCTCCATGGACACTTCCGGTCCTCCTAGGTGTGGTCAGCTTCGTGCCGGTACCTACTGACCGTAACTGGCACGATGGTGGAAGTGCGATCCAATGACAGGGAAGTGAATCCAGTGGCCTCTTCGCCCGCCTCGCCGTCCGCGCCGTCCGCGAAACCTTCGACGGTTGTTCTGTTCCATTCGGTGTGCGGCCTGCGGCCCGCGGTGCACGCCGCCGCCGACCGGCTGCGCGAGGCCGGCCACGAGGTCGTCGTACCGGATCTCTTCGACGGGCGGACCGCCGAAACCGTCGAGGACGGTGTGCTGATCAAGGACGAGATCGGCAAGGACGAGCTGCTGCTCCGCGCGGTGACCGCCGCCGCGCCGTACTCCGACCGGGGCGTGGTCTACGCGGGGTTCTCCTTCGGCGGCGCGGTCGCGCAGAACCTCGCCCTGGGGGACGAGAAGGCGCGCGGGCTGCTGCTGATGCACGGCACCTCGGACATCGCGGACGACGCGGCGGTCGACGAGCTGCCCGTACAGCTGCACGTCGCCGACCCGGACCCGTTCGAGCCGCACGACTGGCTGAACGCCTGGTACCTGCGGATGGGGCGGGCCGGCGCGGACGTGGAGGTCTACCGCTACCCGGGGGCCGGGCACCTGTTCACCGACCCTGACCTGCCGGATTACGACGCGGAGGCCGCCGAGAGCGCCTGGAAGGTCGCTCTCGGCTTCCTCGACTCGCTGTAACGGGTACGGCCGGGTCCGGACCGGTCAGCGCACCGGCTGCCGCACCCGCTCCATCCGCTGGGTCCCCGAGAGGGTCCGGTAGGAGCGGGCCAGCGCGGTGGTGGCGTGCGGATCGGTCCGGTCCGAGACGGTGTAGTAGTCCATCTGCGTGCGCTCGGCGCTGACGTCCAGGACGCCGTAGCCGTGCGAGTCCATGTCCAGCCACTTCACATGGCGGTTGGCGGCCCGGATCGCGGCGACGCCGACCAGCGAGACGGTGTGCGGGGGGACGTGCAGGAAGTCGTCCACGTTGTCGGAGGTGACCGAGGTGACCACGAACTCGGTGGCGACCGGCGGCGTGGCCGGGTAGGTCGCGGCCTTCACCGGCACTTCGTTGGCCCATGCCATGTGGATGTCGCCGGTCAGGAAGACGGTGTTGTCGATCCCGCGGTCGCGCAGATGCGTCAGCAGCTCGCGCCGGTCGTCGGTGTAGCCGTCCCACTGGTCGGTGTTGGCCGCCAGGCCCTCCTTCGGCAGGCCGAGGATCTCAGCGAGCGGCTCCAGCAGATGGGCCGGTACGGAGCCGAAGGCGACCTGGGAGATCATCACGGAGGTGCCGACCAGCCGCCAGGTGGTGTCCGAGCGCTCCAGCCCGGCCTTGAGCCAGTCCAGCTGAGCCCGCCCGGTGATCGTGCGGTCCGGGTCGTCCACCTTCCCGCTGCCCGGTTTGGCCTGCTCGTCGCGGAAGGTCCGCAGGTCGAGCAGGTGCAGGTCGGCGAGCTTGCCGAAGCGCAGCCTGCGGTAGGTGGTGCCCGCGGTGGAGGTCCGTACGGGCATCCACTCGAAGTAGGCGCGCTTGGCGGCGGCCATCCGCGTGGCCCAGTCGCCCTCGGTGCCCGGTGTGTGGTTCACGGCCCCGCCGGACCAGGCGTTGTCCGCGAACTCGTGGTCGTCCCAGATCGCGATGACCGGGTGTGCGGCGTGCAGGGCCCGCAGGTCGGGGTCGGTCTTGTGGACACCGTGCCGGGTGCGGTAGTCGGCGAGGGTGATGATCTCGTGGGTGGGGGAGTGCTGCCGTACGGTCTTGCCCGAGGCGGGGAAGCCGCCGGTCGCGTACTCGTAGAGGTAGTCGCCGAGGTGCAGCACCGCGTCCAGGTCGCGGCGGGCCGCCAGGTGCCGGTACGGGGAGAAGTAGCCCGCCTCCCAGTTGGCGCAGGAGACGACGCCGAAGCGGATGCCGGGGGCCTTCGCGTCGTGCGCGGGTGCGGTGCGGGTGCGGCCGACGGGCGAGTGGGTGCCGTCGACGGTGAAGCGGTAGTAGTAGGTGGCGGCCGGCGCCAGGCCGCGTACGTCGGCCTTGACGGTGTGGTCGGCGGCGGCCGTGGTGATCGCGGTTCCCCGCGCGACCACCGTGCCGAAGTCCTGGTCGGCCGCGACTTCCCAGGCCACCGTGGTGTCCGGGCCGCGGCCGGAGCCGGGCACCGCCCCGGGCTCGGGGGTGACGCGGGTCCACAGCAGGATGCCGTCCGGGAGCGGGTCGCCGGAGGCCACGCCGTGCTGGAAGACCGGCGTGCTCGTACGGGCTTGGGCGGCGCGGGCGGGCCCGGCGGCGGCGAAGGGCAGCAGGGCGGCGGAGGCGGCTGCGGCCGTAACGGCGGTGCGACGTGATATCTGGTCATGATCGGTCACGGCCGATCACCATACTGTCGAGTAGGGCCCAACGGGAGGGCTCGCGCGTGAAGTTCGCCCTCCCGTAAACACCTGGCCGCCGAAGCGGGGGTGCCCGCCGTACGGCTACTTCTTCGCCGGTCCGAACTCGTCGTCGATCATCTTGTTGAAGTTGGCCGTGGCGAGTTGGTAGTACTGCTCCTTGGTCATCTGCTGCTGCGGGATCTGCGGCAGTTTGAGCTTCTTGTCGCCGTGCAGGAACGCCGGCGTCCCGGTCACGCCCTTACGGCCGAAGAGCGCCGTCATGTCCATCGTCCACCGGTCGTACGTGCCGTTCTTGACCGCCGTCCGGAACTTCTCGTTGTCCTTCAGCTCGGGCACCTGGTCGGCGACCTCGATCAGCTTCTTGTCCTTGGCGTACGCGTCGTCGGCCTCCTCGGGGTGGTTCTTCTCCGCGTACAGCGCGGTCTTGTACTTGAGGAACGCCTCCGGGCTGACGTTCAGGGCCGCGCCGAGCGCGCTGAGCGCGTTCTTGGAGCCCTCGCCGCCCTGCCCGCCGTCGATGAACGTGTACATGGTGAAGCGGATCTTGTAGCGGCCGTCCTCCATGCCCTTCAGCAGGGCCGGGCCGGTGCTCTGCTCGAAGCCCGCGCAGGCCGGACAGCGGATGTCCTCGAAGACCTCCAGGGTCTCCTTCGCCTCCGGCTTGCCGATGACGATCTCGGTGCCGTTCTTGCCGCCGGTGTGCGCGGGTTTGACCAGGTCGGCCTCCTTGGCCGCCTCCCAGCCGGTGGGCTCGTTCGCCTTCATGATCCCGAAGCCGATACCGCCGGCTATGACGAGGACGCCGACCACCGAGCCCGCCACGATCAGCTGCCGGCGGATCTTCTCCTTCTTCTTCTGCCGCTCGCGCTCGGCACGGATCCGCTCGCGGGCCGCCTGCTTGCTCGCCTGGCTGTTGCGGTCGCTCATGGTGCTTACCGACTCCCTGTCCCGATTCCCGTGGTACGTGCCGTGGTGAACCCCCGCTGTACGAGCACAGCGAGCAGGGGCGGGCCGCGCCGTACGACGCAGTGCCCGAGCCGGGGGAGCGGCCGGGGAAGGGGGAGAGGACTTACGGGCCGTACGCGGCGGTGCTCCGGGCCGGGACCCGGCCGCGTCCGCGGCGGCCACCAGCAGCAACGGGCGGAACGCGCACACCGGAACGGCGCGCAGCAGCCGCTCCAGCGCGGCGTCACCGCGCCACAGCCAGGCAGCGGCCAGCAACCCGACGGCGAGGTGCGCGGCGAGCAGCAGCCAGGGGCCCGCCGCCGAACCGGCCGGCGGCACGGGCAGCCCGGGGTGGGCCTCCCCGATAGCCCTAAGGGCATGGGCGATACCCCCATCCCGAACGAGCGGCGTGCCCAGCTCGCCGCCGCTGCACAGCAGGTCCACGCCGACCGAGCGCAGCGGCCCGGTCACCGGGCCGCCGGCCTGCCCATAACAGGTGTGCTGCCCGGTGGTGAAGACGGTGTCGGCGGCCAGTTCCACCGGGACGAGGAGCCCCGCGATGTGCCGGAAGCCGCGCTCGCGGTCCGCCAGGACGTACGCGAGGGCGAAGACCGCCGCGGCGACCGGGACGAGGGTGGACAGCGCCACCGGAGTGCGGGTGAGCAGAACGTGCGAGGTGGTGGACAGGGTCACGCACAGCGTGGTGAACACCGCCGCGCGCACCGCGTGCAAAGGAGCGCCCGCGGGCGCTCCCGGCCGTGCCCCGGTCCGCTCCATGCCCGGAGTCTGCCATGGGCACGACGACTTGCCGGGTCAAGATTTGGCATCGGCGGCACCCGCGGTCAGCACGTACGGCGACGGCCGGCGCGCGGTACGCACGCCGGCCGTTCGAACCGTCCGCCGGAGCCCCGGACCGGGGCTCCGGGAAGAGCTGCGTCAGCCCTTGATGGCCTTGTCGACATCCGCGTTGAACGCGTCCGGCGAGGACGGCGCGACCTTGCCGTTCGGGGAGTCGGTGCCCAGCACCGTGTCGTCCAGCTTGACCGTCGGCGTGCTCTTGACGTCCTTGAAGCCGTTGAAGGCCTCGGACATCTCCATCGCCCAGCGGTTGTACGTACCGGCCTTCACGGCGTCCTGGAACCCGGCGTTGCCCTTCAGGGCCGGCACGGTGTCGGCGACCTTGAGCAGGTAGTCGTTGTCGGCGAACTTGTCCTGCCGCTCGTCGGGGTGGAACTTCTTCGAGAACAGCGCTTCCTTGTACTTCAGGAACGCGTCCGGTCCCACGTTGAGCGCCGCGCCCATCGCGCTGAGCGCGTTCTTGGAGCCGGTGCCCTGGAGGTTGTTGTCCAGGAAGGTGCCCAGGTGGATGGTGGCCTTGTACTTGCCGTCCTTCAGGTCCTTCTGGATCGTCTCGCCGACGTTCTGCTCGAAGCCCGCGCAGCCCGGGCAGCGGGCGTCCTCGTAGAGCGACAGTGTGTGCTTGGCTTCCTTCTTGCCGACGGTGATCTCCGTGCCGTTCTTGCCGGAGGTGTTCGCCGGCTGGACCAGCTTGGCGCTCGACGCCTTGGCCCACTTGTCGGAGTCGCCACCGGAGTCGCCGCCGCCCGTCTTGGCCACCGCGACACCGATGCCGCCCGCGACGGCCAGCACGGCGACGATCGCCCCGCCGACGGTCAGCTGCCGGCGAACCTTCTCCTTCTTCTTCTGCCGCTCGCGCTCGGCGCGCAGCCGCTCGCGGGCTGCCTGCTTGTTGGCCTGGCTGTTGCGGTTGCTCATGACTGTCCTGCTCCTGGGAAAGGTGTGAACGGGTGCCTGTCCATGAGCCGCGGCCCGAAGGCTACGCGGCGAGGGAACAGGGCGGTCCACGCCGTACGACGCAGTGCCCGAGCAGCGGCACGGCCCGTGGGCCCGGCGCCGTACGCGCGGGCCGCGAGGCCGGGCGGTGCGGCACGGGCAGCGCCCGGACGACCGCCACCGCCAGCAGCAGCGGCCGGAACGCGAACGCCGTCACGGCCCCCAGCACCCGGGCCAGCGCCGCCTCGCCCCGCCGCAGCCAGGCCGCCGCGAGCAGGCCCACGGCGACGTGCACGGCGAGCAGCAGCAGCCAGGTCGCGGCGGGCGTACGGTCCTCCGCCGACAGATGCGCCAGGGGAGTGCCCACCTCACCGCCGCCGCACAGCAGATCCACACCGAGGGACCGCAGCGGGCCGGTGACCGGCCCGCCGGCCCGCCCGTAACAGGTGTGCTGGCCGGCGCTGAAGACCGTGTCGGCGGCCAGCTCCAGCGGAACGAGCAGCGCGGCGATGCGCCAGAAGCCGCGCTCCCGGCCGGCCAGCACGTACGAGACGGCGAAGACGGCGGCCGACAGGGCGGCGACGGTGGTCAGCGGCAGCGGCATCCGGGACAGCAGCACATGACCCGCGGCGGACAGCGTCACGCACAGCGCCGTGAAGAGCGCTGCGCGCAGTGCCCGCAGGTGTGCCGCCGAGATGTCCATTGCAGCGAGTCTGCCATGGCCCAAGGTAAGAGTGGACTAAGAGCCTGTCTTTGAACCCCCGCCTGCGCCCCGACGCCCGGCACGCACTCCCCCGAGCTCTTCGAGCAGGGGGGACCCCCATCGCACGCACCGACCGCCGCTGCGCCCGCCCTTCGGGCGGACGACGGGGGTTCAAAGACAGGCTCTTAAGAGGCCTGAACCCGTCGTCTCTTCGCCGTCCTCACCGGGTGGCCGGGCTCACAGGCCGGGGATGCGGCCGTTGCGGAAGAGGTCCACGAACGTCTGGTGGTCGGCGCGGGCCCGGGCGCCGTACGCGTGCGCGAAGTCCACCAGCAGCCGGCCGAAACCGTCCTCGTCGGCGGCGATGGCCGCGTCGATGGCCCGCTCGGTGGAGAACGGCACCAGCGAGTGGCCGCTCTCGTCGTCCGCGGCGGCGTGCATCGTCGCCGTCGCCCGGCCCAGGTCCGCGACGACCGCCGCGATCTCCGCCGGGTCGTCGATGTCCGACCAGTCCAGATCGACCGCGTACGGGGAGATCTCGGCCACCAGCTGGCCGGCGCCGTCCAGCTCGGTCCAGCCCAGCCACGGGTCGGCGTGGTCCTGGAGGGCGCGCTGCGAGATCACCGTACGGTGGCCCTCGTGCCGGAAGTAGCCACGTACCCGCGGATCGGTGATGTGCCGCGAGACCGCCGGGGTCTGCGCCTGCTTCATGTAGATCACGACGTCGTTCTCCAGGGCGTCGCTGTTGCCCTCCAGCAGGATGTTGTACGAGGGCAGGCCCGCCGAGCCGATGCCGATGCCGCGCCGCCCCACCACGTCCTTGACGCGGTAGGAGTCCGGGCGGGTCAGGCTGGACTCGGGCAGCGTCTCCAGATAGCCGTCGAAGGCCGCCAGGACCTTGTAGCGGGTCGCGGCGTCCAGCTCGACCGTGCCGCCGCCCGCGGCGAAGCGGCGCTCGAAGTCGCGGATCTCGGTCATCGAGTCCAGCAGGCCGAAGCGGGTCAGCGAGCGGGCCATGCGCAGCGCGCCCAGCAGCGGCCCGTCGGCGGTGTCCAGCGTGAACGGCGGCACGTCGTCGTCCTTGGCGCCGGTGGCCAGGGCGTGGATGCGCTCACGGTAGGCGGCGGCGTAGATCCCCACCAGCTCGCTGATCTGCTCGTCGCTCAGCGCCTTGGCGTAGCCGATCAGGGCGACGGAGGCGGCGAAGCGCTTCAGGTCCCAGGTGAAGGGGCCGACGTACGCCTCGTCGAAGTCGTTGACGTTGAAGATCAGCCGGCCGGTGGCGTCCATGTAGGTGCCGAAGTTCTCGGCGTGCAGATCGCCGTGGATCCACACCTGGCCGGTGCGCTCGTCCTCGTACGGACCGCTGCCCGGGCCACCGTCCTGGGCGTGGAGGTCGTGGTAGAAGAGGCAGGCCGTACCCCGGTAGAAGGCGAAGGCGGAGGCGGCCATCTTCCGGAACTTGACGCGGAAGGCCGCCGGGTCGGCGGCGAGCAGCTCTCCGAAGGCGGTGTCGAAGACGGCGAGGATCTCCTCGCCGCGCTGAGCGGCGTCCGGCGCCGGGACGAGCTGGGACGACATCGCGGGGTGCCTCCTGAGGCAAGTGATGCAGACGGGTGTGCCGCCTCTTCCAACGGCCGAGGCTCCTCATGAGTGCCCGCACGGCCGCGCGCGCCGACCGTGCTCCGCCCACCCGTCACCCGGCCCCCGCCCCTCTCGGAGGCGCTGCGCGCCGCCCACCTCTGGTTGTCGGTGGAGGGTCGTAGACTTCGAGACCGTCCGATCCCTCTCCACTGCCTTTCCCGGAGGTCTTCCGCCGTGGCCAAGCCGCCCTTCACGCATCTGCACGTGCACACCCAGTATTCGCTGCTGGACGGTGCCGCGCGGCTGAAGGACATGTTCGAAGCGTGCAACGAGATGGGGATGACGCACATCGCCATGTCCGACCACGGCAACCTCCACGGCGCCTATGACTTCTTCCACTCCGCCCAGAAGGCCGGCGTGACGCCGATCATCGGCATCGAGGCGTATGTGGCGCCCGAGTCGCGGCGCACCAAGCGCAAGATCCAGTGGGGCCAGCCGCACCAGAAGCGCGACGACGTCTCCGGTTCCGGTGGTTACACCCACAAGACGATCTGGGCGGCGAACAGCACCGGCCTGCACAACCTCTTCAAGCTGTCCTCCGACGCGTACAAGGAAGGCTGGCTGCAGAAGTGGCCCCGGATGGACAAGGAGACGATCTCCCAGTGGTCCGAGGGCCTGATCGCCTCCACCGGCTGCCCCTCCGGTGAGCTGCAGACCCGGCTGCGCCTCGGCCAGTTCGACGAGGCCCTGAAGGCCGCCTCCGAGTACCAGGACATCTTCGGCAAGGACCGGTACTTCCTGGAGCTGATGGACCACGGCATCGAGATCGAGCGCCGGGTCCGCGACGGCCTGCTGGAGATCGGCAAGAAGCTCGGCATCCCGCCGCTGGTCACCAACGACTCCCACTACACCTACGCGCACGAGGCGACCGCCCACGACGCCCTGCTGTGCATCCAGACCGGCAAGAACCTCTCGGACCCCGACCGCTTCCGGTTCGACGGCACCGGTTACTACCTGAAGTCCACGGACGAGATGTACGCCATCGACTCCTCGGACGCCTGGCAGGAGGGCTGCCGCAACACCCTCCTGGTCGCCGAGCAGATCGACACCACCGGCATGTTCGAGAAGCGCGACCTGATGCCGAAGTTCGACATCCCGGAGGGCTTCACCGAGGTCACGTGGTTCAAGGAGGAGGTCCGGCGCGGCATGGCCCGCCGTTACCCCGACGGGGTCCCCGAGGACCGGCAGCGGCAGGCCGAGTACGAGATGGACATCATTCTGCAGATGGGGTTCCCGGGGTACTTCCTCGTGGTCGCGGACTTCATCATGTGGGCGAAGAACAACGGCATCGCGGTGGGCCCGGGCCGAGGCTCCGCGGCCGGCTCGATCGTCGCGTACGCCATGGGCATCACCGACCTCGACCCGATCACCCACGGACTGATCTTCGAGCGGTTCCTCAACCCCGAGCGCGTCTCCATGCCCGATGTCGACATCGACTTCGACGAGCGCAGGCGCGTCGAAGTGATCAGGTACGTGACGGAGAAGTACGGCGCCGACAAGGTCGCCATGATCGGTACGTACGGCAAGATCAAGGCCAAGAACGCGATCAAGGACTCGGCCCGCGTCCTGGGCTACCCGTACGCCATGGGCGACCGCCTCACCAAGGCCATGCCCGCCGACGTCCTCGGCAAGGGCATCGACCTCTCCGGCATCACCGACCCCCAGCACCCGCGCTACAGCGAGGCCGGCGAGATCCGGGGGATGTACGAGAACGAGCCCGACGTGAAGAAGGTCATCGACACCGCCAAGGGCGTGGAGGGCCTGGTCCGGCAGATGGGTGTGCACGCGGCCGGCGTGATCATGTCCAGCGAGCCGATCGTCGACCACGCACCGCTGTGGACGCGGCACACCGACGGCGTGACCATCACGCAGTGGGACTATCCGCAGTGCGAGTCGCTCGGCCTGCTGAAGATGGACTTCCTGGGCCTGCGCAACCTCACCATCATGGACGACGCCGTCAAGATGGTGGAGGCCAACAAGGGCAAGAAGCTGGAGCTCCTGGATCTCCCGCTGGACGACCCCAAGACCTATGAGCTGCTCTGCCGCGGTGACACCCTCGGCGTCTTCCAGTTCGACGGCGGCCCGATGCGTTCGCTGCTGCGCCAGATGCAGCCCGACAACTTCGAGGACATTTCCGCCGTATCGGCCCTGTACCGCCCGGGCCCGATGGGCATGAACTCCCACATCAACTACGCCGAGCGCAAGAACGGCCGCCAGGAGATCACCCCGATCCACAAGGAGCTGGAGGAGCCGCTCAAGGAGGTCCTGGGCCTGACCTACGGCCTGATCGTCTACCAGGAGCAGGTCCAGAAGGCCGCCCAGATCGTCGCCGGGTACTCCCTCGGCGAGGCGGACGTCCTGCGCCGCGTGATGGGCAAGAAGAAGCCCGAGGAACTGGAGAAGAACTTCGTCCTCTTCCAGGCCGGTGCCCGGAAGAACGGCTTCAGCGACGAGGCGATCCAGGCCCTGTGGGACGTCCTGGTCCCGTTCGCCGGCTACGCGTTCAACAAGGCGCACTCCTCCGCGTACGGACTGGTCACGTACTGGACCGCCTACCTGAAGGCGAACTACCCGGCGGAGTACATGTCCGCGCTGCTCACCTCGGTGCGCGACGACAAGGACAAGTCGGCGGTCTACCTGAACGAGTGCCGCCGGATGGGCATCAAGGTGCTCCCGCCGAACGTGAACGAGTCGCTGGCGAACTTCGCCGCCCAGGGCGACGACGTGATCCTCTTCGGCCTCACCGCCGTCCGCAACGTCGGCCAGAACGTCGTCGACTCGATCATCCGCTGCCGCAAGGCCAAGGGGAAGTACACCTCCTTCCCCGACTACCTCGACAAGGTCGAGGCGGTCGTGTGCAACAAGCGCACCACCGAATCGCTGATCAAGGCGGGTGCCTTCGACGAGATGGGGCACACCCGCAAGGGCCTGACCGCGCACTACGAACCCATGATCGACAACGTGGTGCAGGTCAAGCGCAAGGAGGCCGAGGGGCAGTTCGACCTCTTCGGCGGGATGGGCGACGACAGCGCCGACGACGGCCCCGGCTTCGGCATGGACATCGAGTTCTCCGACATCGAGTGGGACAAGACGTACCTGCTCGCGCAGGAGCGCGAGATGCTGGGCCTGTACGTGTCCGACCACCCCCTGTTCGGTCTGGAGCACGTACTGTCCGACAAGGCGGACGCGGCGATCTCCCAGCTGACCGGCGGTGACTACTCGGACGGCTCGATCGTCACCATCGGCGGCATCATCTCCGGCCTCCAGCGCAAGATGACCAAGCAGGGCAATGCCTGGGCCATCGCCACCGTCGAGGACCTGGCCGGCTCCATCGAGTGCATGTTCTTCCCGGCCACCTACCAGCTGGTCTCCACCCAACTCGTCGAGGACACCGTCGTCTTCGTCAAGGGGCGCCTGGACAAGCGCGAGGACATCCCGCGGCTGGTCGCCATGGAGATGATGGTCCCCGACCTCTCGGAGGCGGGCGCCAACGCCCCCGTGACGATCACCATCCCCACGGTCAAGGTCACCCCGCCGCTGGTCGAGAAGCTGGGCGAGGTCCTCACCAGCCACCGCGGCGCGACCGAGGTACGGATCAAGCTCCAGGGGGCGCGCAAGACGACGGTGCTCCGGCTGGACCGGCACCGCGTGACACCGGACCCGTCGCTTTTCGGTGACCTGAAGGTGCTGCTGGGCCCGTCCTGCCTGGCGGGCTGAGCGGCTGGGCCGTCGCGTGAGCCGGTGGCCGCCGGTTGAGCCGGTGGGCTGCTGCTTGAGCTGGTGTGTACGTGTGCGTGCGTGGGTCCGTACGCCCGGTGTGGCGTGACGGCGTCGACCCTTTTGTTCGATTTGGGAACAAATCGGGTCCGGTGTTGTCGGCTCGTGGCGTGAATTCCGCCCTCGCCGGGTGGCGCACGGAGCGCAATAGGGGCGCACCCCAAACGGGTGCGCCCCTCGACTGCTGTGCGGCGACGGTCAGTTGTGACCGAAACGGCGCTGATGCTTACGGGCAACGTCGCGCGGAGTCGCCTCCACGGACTGGGCCGACGCCTGGGCCTCCATCGCCGACCGCTCGGCGTCCTGCCGGTTGTGCTCGGTGGTCTGGGCACCCTTTTGCTGACTTCGGTCGCGATTCCTGTTCTTGGCCATGACCGTGCCTCCTGAGGGGGATCCTGGGATCGGGGCCGTGACCAGGCTTACACGCGCCATTGATGCGCGCATTTCGGGCAATTACCGTGAGTAATGCGCTGCGCCACATGGCGTGTTCGCCCTCGGTACCGAAAACGCCACGCCGATGATCGAGTTCGGGCAGTTAACCCCCGTACGGTCGGGCAGACTCGAAGGAAAGCAGAAGGAAACCTCGTGCCACAGGCCGAGCCGGGGGGCGTCCGACTTCAGCACCTCAGGGAAGAGGGTGGAACGTGGATCGCTGCGTCGTCCTGGTGGACGCCGGATACTTGCTGGGCGCCGCCGCGAGCCTGCTCGCCGGAGAGCCCACCCGGTCCCGGATCACCGTTGATCACGCCGCCCTCATCCAGGGCCTGCGACAGCGCGCCGAGGCCGACACGGAACGGCCGTTGCTGCGCATCTACTGGTTCGACGGCGCGCCCGACCGCGTACCGCAGCCCGAGCACCGGCGGCTGCGCGTCATGTCCCGGGTCACCGTCCGGCTCGGCGCACTGACCCGCAGCGACGGCCGCTGGGCCCAGAAGGGCGTGGACGCCGCGATGCACGCGGAGTTGACCGAGCTGGCCCGCAACCGGGCCTGCTCCGACATCGTCCTCGTCACCGGCGACGGCGACCTGCTGCCCGGCCTGATGTCGGCCAAGGAACACGGCGTCGCCGTGCACCTGTGGGCCGTACAGGCCGCCGACGGGGATTACAACCAGTCCGAGGACCTGGTCGCCGAGGCCGACGAACGGCGGGTGCTCGACCGGGCGTGGATCACCCGCGCCGTACGGCTGAAGGAACTGGGCGGTCCCTGCGCGCCGCCGCCCGTACCGCGGCCGGAGATCGCCGCGATCCTCTCCGCGCCGCTGCCCGAATCCGCCGTCGCGGCCGCCGCGGCAGCGGCCTCCGCCGCGCACGACGCGGAGCGGGCCGCCGAACGCAACGGCGCGAACGGAAGCGCGCGCCCCGCCTCCGCGCCCGCCGGGCGGGCGGATTCCGCGGGCCCGTGCGCCCGGCCGGGGCCCGCGGCCGAACGGGACGGCGAAGGCGCCGCGGCGGGCGGCAGGGGCGCGCAGGTCCCCACCCCGAAGGATCTCGCCGACCTCAACCGTGGCCCCGGCGCCGGTACGGGCGGGGCCTCCGGTTCCCCGGCCCCCGTGCCCAGCGCGACCCTGCGCTGGTCCTCCGACAAGGGCTGGGTGGAGCGCGGCGGCCCGGTCGGCGAGCCTCCCGAAACCGCCTCGCTCCCGACCCTGGCCCAGCTCACCAGCGCGGAGCAGCGCTGGGCCGACCGCGAGGAGGACATCACGGCCGTCAGCGGCGACCCCTTCGAAGTGGGCCAGGTCTTCGCCCGCCGCTGGACGGAACGGCTCTCCGACACGGCCCACCTCCAGCAGATCTCCACGGAGTACCCCCGCATCCCGCACCGCATCGACGGTGAACTCCTCCGCTACGCCGCCCGCTTCGGCCTCCTCGCCCACAAGGACGACCAGATCGACGAACACGACCGCTATGCGATCCGTGCCGGCTTCTGGCGCGAGGTCGATCTCCGGACGGCGGCGTCCCACGTACCGGTGAGCGACTGAGCCGCGGGCGGTTCACACGGCGGCGTGCCGTGTGCCGGAAGGGGCGTCATCGGCGAGCCCGTGCTGCTCGTCCTCCAGGCGCCCCTGTTTGGGCAGCAGGAAGGAGACGGCGAGGAACGCGGCCAGCAGACACGCCTGGGCGATGAGCGCGTGGCGGAAGCCGCCGGTGAAGTCACCGGCCTCGGCCCGGGCGAAGAACAGGGAACCGAAGACCGCGATGCCGATGGAGCCGCCGACGGACTGCACCGCGGACAGCACGCCGGAGGCGGAGCCGACCTCGTCGTCGTCGACCGCGGCGAGGAGGAAGCCGAACTGGGCGGCGATCACCATGCCCGCGCCGATACCGCTGACCGCCACACCCGGGGTGATGTCCCAGATCGAGAACGACGCCGGGGCGAGGCCGTCCAGCTCGTACCAGAGCAGCGCCGCACCGGCGAGCTGGACCAGCGGGCCCACCTGCAGGACCGCACGGCCGATCCGGTGGGCGAGCACCGCGCCGCTGACCGCGCCGCCGATGGCCGTACCCACCGCCAGCGGCAGGTTGCCCAGCCCCGCGGCACCGGCCGAGAAGTGCCGCCCGACCTGCAAGAACAAGGTCAGCACCAGCTGGGCGCCCACGAACCCGCCGAAGAACAGGGCGATACCGCCGAGCCCGACGGTGAAGGCGGGCTTGCGCAGCAGGCCCGGAGTGAGCAGCGGCACACGGCCTGCCGCGGCCGTACGGCGCTGCTGCAGCGCGAACAGCCCGAAGCCGAGGGCCGAGGCGGCCATGCACCCCCATGTCCACAGCGGCCAGCCGTCCGCCTGGCCCTGGTTCAGCGGCAGCACCAGCAGCGCGCAGGACACCGCGATCAGTCCCGCGCCGGCCATGTCGACCTGTACCGTGCGGTCGCCCGGTTTCCTCGGTACGACCTTCGCGGCGATGATCAGCGCGGCGATGCCGATGGGCAGGTTGACCAGGAACACCGACCGCCATCCCAGGCCGAAGAAGTCCCCCTCGATGAGGAAGCCGCCCAGGACCGGGCCGATGATGCCGCCGAGGCCGAGGACGGGGCCGAAGACGCCGAACACCTTGGTGAGCTCGGGTCCGGGAAAGTTCTCCCGCAGCAGGCCCAGTCCCTGGGGGAGCAGCATCGCGCCGGCGATGCCCTGGAGCAGCCGGAAGACGATCAGCGAGGCGATGTCCGGGGCCAGTGCGCACAGCAGTGAACTGGCCGTGAAGGCGGCCAGGCCGATCAGGAACATGCGGCGGCGTCCGTGGCGGTCGCCGAGCCGGCCGCCGAGTACGAGCCCGGCCCCCAGGGTGAGGGCGTATCCGCCGATCACCCATTGCAGGCCCACGGAGCCCGCGCCGAGGGACTCCTCCAGCGCCGGACCGGCGACGTTGACGATCGAGGCGTCCAGGAGGTCCATGACCTCCGCGACGAGCGTCACCACCAGGATCAGCCACCGCCACCGGTGGGAAGTGGTCTCGTCGTTGGCGGGAGACGGGTCACGCATCCGCATTACCTCCATGGTGAAGTATTTCCATGATGAAGGTAAAGTGCAGTACCGTAGCGAAGCAAGCCGCCGGAACTGCGCGGCAGCAGAGGAAGGGGAAGCGGCCATGGGTGAAGGCCTGGCGGCGCAGCACGAGCGGCTGATGGAAGGGCTGCGCATCTACGGCGGCCACTACACCGAATTCGGCCGGCGCTTCGCCGCCTGGCTGGATCTGCACGCCACCGACGCGACCGCGGTCCTGGAGATCGCCGCCGCCGAAGAGCGCGGCACGCCGCTCTCGCCCGCCCGGCTGAGCGAACGCATCTCGCTCTCCACGGGCGCCACCACCGCCCTCCTGAACCGCCTCGAAGCGGCCGGACACCTCACTCGCACCCGCGAACACGCCGACCGGCGCGTCGTCACCCTGCGCAGCGGCTCCCACATCCAGGACCGCGCGGACGAGTTCTTCGGCCCCCTCGCCCGGCGCCTGGACGCCACGATGTCCCGCTACCCGCCGGAACTGATGGAACAGTTCGAGTCATTCGTGAACGACCTGAACGCCACCATGGACGCTCACCTCGCCGAGCGGGACGCGGACGCCTGACGGGCGCCGCACAGGGGGTGCGGACAGCCGCGGCCGCCGATGCGCGTACGCTCGTTGCTCGTGAGGATGGGTGCGAAGCGGGTGGAGTGCGGCGAGCCGGTGTGTGCCGTGCGGGACCTGGTCAAGACGTACCCCGCGGTACGCGGGCGGCGGGGGGCGGCGGGAGCGCCGGCCGTGCGGGCCAGTGACGGAATCAGCCTGGACGTGCGCCGCGGCGAGATCTTCGGGCTGCTCGGCCCGAACGGAGCCGGCAAGTCGACGCTGGTACGGCAGCTCACCGGGCTGCTGCGCCCCGACTCCGGCAGCGTCACCGTGCTGGGCCACGACCTCGTCCGCCACCCGGAGCGCGCGTCGCGCCTGCTCGGATACCTGGGGCAGGAATCGAGCGCCCTGGACGAGATGACGGTCGCGCTGGCCGTGGAGACCACCGGCCGCCTGCGCGGCCTGGCCGCCCGGGACGCCCGTGCCGAGCGCGACGCCGTCATGGCGGAGCTGGGGCTGGACGACATCGCCGGACGCCCCCTCAAGCGGCTCTCCGGCGGCCAGCGCCGCCTTGCCTGCTTCGCCGCGGTCCTGGTCGGCGAGCGGCCGCTGCTGGTTCTGGACGAGCCGACCACCGGCATGGACCCCGTGGCGCGCCGCGCCGTGTGGGCCGCCGTGGACCGGCGCCGGGCGGAACGCGGCGCCACCGTGCTGCTGGTGACGCACAATGTCATCGAGGCGGAGAGCGTGCTGGACCGGGTCGCGGTGATCGACCGCGGCAAGGTCATCGCCTGCGACACGCCCGGCGGGCTGAAGGACCTGGTGGGCGAGGAGGTCCGGCTGGAGCTGGTGTGGCGGGAACGCCCGCCGCTGGACGTGCCCGAGGTGGCCGCCCTGGGCGAGGCCGCCCGCGCCAACGGGCGGCGCTGGACGCTGCGGCTGGCACCGGACCGGGCGCGCGAGGCGGTGGCCGCCGTGACGGCCGGCCCGGCCTTCGCCGCCCTGGACGACTTCACGCTCGCGACGCCCAGCCTGGAAGATGTGTATCTCGCGCTGGGGGGCCGTACGGAGGAAGGCTTGGTGAAGGCGTGAGCGTGGTTCCCGCGGAGGCGCAAGCGCAGTCGCAGACGCAAACGGAGGTGGCGGCGCTGTCAGCCGCGCCGATCGGCACGGAGAACGCCCCGGGCGCCGCCGGCTCACGGCCGGCCCCGGACGGCCCGGCCGCCGCCCCGCTGGCGCCCGCCGCCCGCCTGCTGCCCGCGCTCGCCGCCGTGTACCGGGCCCAGCTGTCGCGCGCCCGCGTCGCCCGTATCCCGCTGCTGTTCGTGGCCACCTTCCAGTCGATCGGGATCATGATCCTGATGCGCGGCGTGGTCGACGGCGGCGACGCCGCGCGGGCCGTCGTCGCCGGTTCCAGCGTGCTGGTCGTGGCGTTCGTGGCGCTGAACCTGCTGGCCCAGTACTTCGGGCAGCTGCGCGCCAGCGGCGGACTGGACCACTACGCCACGCTGCCGGTGCCGCCCGCCGCCGTGGTGCTCGGCGCGGCCGCCGCGTACGCCTCCTTCACCGCGCCGGGGACGGTGGTCACGGCCGTGACCGGCTGTCTGCTGTTCCAGCTGCCGATGACGAACCTGTGGGTGCTGATCGCGGTCATCCCGCTGGCCGGAGCGGCCCTCGCCGGACTGGGCGCCGCGCTGGGCCTGCTCGCGCCGCGCCCGGAACTGGCCACGCTCTGCGGCCAGTTGGGCATGTCGGCGGCCCTGCTGCTGGGCGTGCTGCCGGCCGCCCGGCTGCCCGCGCCGATCTCGTACGCGCGGGATCTGCTGCCGTCGACCTACGGGGTCGAGGCCCTGGCGCGCGGCTTCGACGCCCACCCCGACTGGCTGGCGGTCCTCGCCGACCTGGGGGTCTGCGCGGCCGTCGGCGTCCTGTCGCTGGCCGTGGCGACGTGGGCGTACCGCCGGGCGGCCGTACGGTGACGGACCCGGCGGCGGACGGTGCCGGGCAGACCGGCCGGAACCGGCCGCGGAGCCGTCCTGCCGACACCGGCACCGCATCCACCTGGCACGATGACGGGGTGACCGCACCGCAGACGCCGCACGACAACCAACCGCACGACGACCGATCACCCGAGCACCCGTACAACCCCTGGGCCGGTCCGGCCGGGGCGTCGTCCGCCGATCCGACCTCCGGGGGGTCCGCCGTGCACGACCGGGCCGAACTCCGCCGTGAACTGCGCGAGGCGGCGCTGATCGCGCTCGTGGTGACGGTGTGCGGCGCGCTGCTGGGTGCCCTGTGGGCGTGGCTGGCGCCGCACGTCCCGCTGATCGCGGACGGCAGCGGCAACGTCTACCTCAAGAACATCGAGGGCGAGGAGGCCATCGGCGGGGACGGCACGTTCATCCTGCTGGCCCTCGGCTTCGGGGTGGTGTGCGCGGCCGGGGCGTTCCTGTTCCGCAGAGGCGGCGGCATTCCGCTGGTGGCGGCGCTGACGGTGGGCGGACTGCTCGGCTCCGTGGTGGCCTGGCGCCTGGGCATCTGGCTCGGGCCGGCGTCGGACCTGGCGGAGCGCGCGGCGGAGGTCGGCAAGGGCGTGCCCTTCGACGCGCCGCTGCGCCTCCAGGCCAAGGGCGCGCTGCTGGCCTGGCCGGCCGGCGCCATGATCACCCACCTGCTGCTGACCGGCCTCTTCGGCCCCCGCGACCCGGAGCCGCCGGAGCCGGAGTGGTTCCCCGGCGGGCAGCAGACCCCGCCGCCTTCGAACGGCTGACAGCTGACAGCCGACGGCTGACGGGGTCGCGCCACGCGCCGGTCCCACTCAGGTGAGCCGGTCTCGCTCGGTGGGGCCGGTCTCGCTCAGGCGGGCCGGCGCCCGTGGTTGGCCTTGCCCTTCTTGATGCGCCACTTCCGCTTGCGGGTCTTCTTCGACATGGGCGTACCTCCTCCATGGTCGTAGCGGAGGACGAGGCAGGCGTAAAGGCCCGGCGTCGTGACGACAGGGGCGTACGGGGCACATCCGGCCGCGCGGCGTACGGCGCGCGGCGCGTGGGGCGCTCTCCGTCGCACACGCATCGGGCAGCGCGCCGCCCTCAGTCCCGCGCGATCTCCGCGAGCGTCGCGTCCGTGAGCTGCTGGAGGTCGGCGGGGGCCAGTTCGACCTCCAGGCCGCGGCGCCCGGCCGACACGCACACCGTCGGGTGGGCGGCCGCCGACGCGTCGATCACCGTACGCAGCCGCTTGCGCTGGCCGAGCGGTGAGATGCCGCCGCGTACGTAGCCGGTGCTGCGTTCCGCCGCGGCCGGGTCCGCCATCGCGGCGCGCTTGCCGCCCGCCGCGGCGGCCAGGGCCTTGAGGTCGAGGGAGCCGGAGACCGGTACGACGGCGACGGTCAGCGCGCCGTCCACCTCGGCGAGGAGCGTCTTGAAGACCTGGTCGGGGGAGACGCCGAGCGCTTCGGCGGCCTCTTCGCCGTACGACGCGGCGGCCGGGTCGTGCTCGTACGCGTGGAGGGTGAAGCCGACGCCCGCCTCGGTGAGGGCGACCGTCGCCGGGGTGCCGCCGGCGCCGGCCGGCTGCTTCCCGTTCTTCGCCTGCTTGGTCCGCTTCGGCTTCTTGGACAAGATCGTCGCGCCTCGGCTCGCTCGTAAGGTCGTCGGTGTCTTCGGTACGGGGACGGAAGGGGCCGTGCCCCGGCCCTCAGTTGGGGCTCGTGGGGTGCCGGGTCAGGTCCACCGCGGGCAGCGACGGGAGCTTACCGATCACCGCGGTCTCCTGGCGAAGGAGTTTCAGCTCCTGCGTCAGCCGGGCCGCGGTGTCCGGTGCCTCCAGGAGCCGCTGCTTGGCCGGGATGTCGAGCACGGCGGCGGCCGCCACCAGGTACGACAGCACCGACGGCTCGTCGGGCAGGTCCTGACCACTGGAGAGCGTGCGCTCGTTCGCCCAGGCCAGCCGCTTCTGGTAGGTGCGAAAGGCCCGTACGACCCCGGAGGCCAGCGCGCCGGCGCCCTCGCCCTCGGTCTCCGCCAGCTCCTCGACCTCGCCCATCAGGTACGGGCCCGAGGCGTCCACCGACAGCAGGTTGAAGCGGGTGGTGCCGGTGGCCAGCACCTCGTACCCGGCGGGGCCGGACCCGGTGCCGGGGGAGAGCGCCGCCTCCGCGGCGGCCTCGGCGCCCTCGTCGGAGGCGAGGGCCGGACCGGAGGCGCCGCTCTTCTCGCGGATGGTGGCCGCGTCGGCCACGCACCCCACGGTGTGGAAGGCGCTGATCGGGTCGGGGCCGAAGCCCGCGCCCGGTCCGCCGGTGGGCAGCGCGGTGCTGTCCGGCAGGCCGGGGGCGGAGGGCGCCACCTCGCGGCCGTCGCGGATCGCGACGACCCCGAAACGGCGTTCGTCTTCGGGCAGGGCGAGGAGGTCGCGCATCATCGCCCGGTACCGCGCCTCGAAGACGTTGAGCGGGAGGACGAGTCCCGGGAACAACACCGAGTTCAGCGGGAAGAGCGGTAGGCGCACGGAGGTCACAGCCCGTAAGCCTAGAGCCTGTGGAGGCGGGAGTGGTTCGCGGCCCGCATTCCGGGACCCGGCGCGAGGGGACGGCAGGCCCGGATCCGGTGCCCCACGGCCCCGGAATCGGCCCGGATCGGCTCTGGCCCGGGCCCGGACCGGCCCCCGCGCGCGGAGGGGGCGCGCCTCGGGCCCCGCGCCCCCGCGCGCTTCTACTGCCGTCGCAGCAACCGCGACGCGCCCGCCGCGACCGTCGTCGCCAGGACCCACCCGGCCAGGATCATGACCGCGGCGACCCACTGGGAGCCGCCGTCCGGTTTCCACGACGAGCCCTGATACAGATCGATCACCGGCAGCAGCAGGTCGAGGGAGTAGAGGTACGGGTTCCAAGGCGGCGCCTCGCCGGGCTTGAGGGCCGGCGGCGGGGACTGGGCGAAATACACCGTGCCGAGGGCCCACAGGATCGCCATCCACACCGCGGCCCGCCCCGGCCGGTAGCCGTACGCCACCGTCCAGTCCTGGAGGAACCCCCACAGCTTGGCGGCCATCGGCAGCGTCTCGCGCCGCCGCCGCTGCTTGGCGAGCAGCACCTCGCGCGCGTCGGAGTCCTCACCGCCGCTGCGCAGCGCGGTGGCCAGCATCTCGTACGGCTCCGGCGCGTACTCCGGCGTGGCGGCGGCCACCCACTCCAGCCGCCGGGACAGCGGGAAGTGCCCGCGGGGGATGAGCGTCTCGTAGTTGAAGCCCGCCATCCACAGGCCGCCGAGTCCGGGCCAGCTCGCCGCCTTGTCGACCAGGTTGACGACCCGCGCGCCGGAGAGGATGACCCGCCCGCGCAGCGGCCGCTCGCCCAGGAAGCGCAGCTCCGGGGTCTGGATGCGGCGCAGCGACAGTTCCTGGTCGGCCTCCATGATGAAGCGCGCCTGCTCGAAGTCGACGGCGTCGCCGAAGCGCCCGTCGTCCAGCCGCATCCCGCCCTCGCACTCGAAGCGCTGCATGCGGGTGCCGCGGGTGGGGGTGTGGGCGATGCCGTACGGGGGAGTGGCGGTGGCGCTGGAGAACGGCGAGCTGGCCAGGCCGGCGCCGGTCAGGTACAGCGTGCGTTCGACCGTCATCTGCGGGGCGTTCAGGGCGCGGCGCCCGTACGGGTTGCTCAGCCGGCTGCCGCGCAGGCTCAGCGACACGCCGATGGTCGCGCCGCGCAGCGACAGCTCGCCGTACGACTCCATCATCTCGGCCTGGAGGTCCTGGGCGACGGTCAGTCCGTCCGCCATCACCGAGCGGCCCTGCCGGTCCTTGTGCACCACCGTCTGGTTGAGCAGCAGGTCCGTACCGATGTGCGCGTCCGTCAGGCGGATGCCGGAGCGGACGACGCAGCGCGGCAGGTGCAGGTCGCCCTCGGTGTGCAGCCGGGCCGCCTCGACCCGGGGTATCGCGCAGCCGACCATCCGCAGGGTGGTGAAGCGGCTCTCGGGCAGCACGACCTCGTTCTGGAAGCGGCAGTCGCGCAGCTCCACGAATGGCTTGATCGTGCCGCCCGCAAGGTCGAGAGTGTCGGTGATGTACGCACCTGCCAGTTTCAGCGCGGAGACCCGTCCCGGCTGCGCGGGCGGCCCCTCCAGCAGCAGGAGCGCGACGATCCGGGCGCGTACCCGGCGCTCGGGGCCCCAGCGGTACTGTCCGTGCGGGTCGTCCCTGGCCGGGTCGCCGGTGCGCAGGTCGCAGGTGCTGCCGTTGCGGAACGCCTGCCACAGGCTCCACTCGGCAGGGTTCAGCATCAGCGCCGCGGGTGCGTCGCCCTCCTCCGGCGTGGCCACGGTGCTCTCCCCCTTTCCCCGCTTCCCCGAGCGGGTCCGTACGGTCCCGCGTGCGCGGGGTTCGCGTCCAACCGTTTCTGCACCGTCGCTCCGTACGCCCGTACGACTCCCATTCCCGCTGTGTGACCGCCTGAACACGGGCGGTGAGGATCAGTTCGAGACGGTTTCCCGGCCGGGCACGGCCGCCGCCACGGTCGTGGCGGTGATCCACCGGCCGGTGCGGTCCCGCTGCCCGGAAGCGCCGACTGAGCTGTGTATCACCGACTGGTACGGGCGCTCGGGTCCGGGAACGGGTCTGAGACACTGGAGGGGTGATCTCCCGAATCGATCTGCGCGGTGCCGCCCTCCCCGAGGGCGGCGCCCTGCGCGACCTGCTGCCCCGTGCCGAGTTCGACGTGGAAGCCGCCCTGGAGAAGGTGCGGCCCATCTGCGAGGACGTGCGCCATCGTGGGACGGCCGCGCTGATCGAGTACGCCCATCGGTTCGACGGGGTGGCCATCGAGCGCGTACGCGTGCCCGTGGAGGCGCTTCAGCGGGCGCTCGCGGAGCTGGACCCGGCCGTCCGGGCCGCCCTGGAGGAGTCGATCCGGCGCGCCCGGATCGTCCACCGCGAGCAGCGCCGCACCGACGTCACCACCAAGGTCGTCCCCGGCGGCACGGTCACCGAGCGCTGGGTCCCGGTCGAGCGCGTCGGCCTGTATGTACCCGGTGGCCTGGCGGTTTACCCGTCCTCCGTGGTCATGAACGTGGTCCCCGCGCAGGAGGCGGGCGTCGAAGGCGTCGCCGTCACCTCCCCGCCGCAGGCGGAGTTCGGCGGCCTGCCGCACCCGACCATCCTCGCCGCCTGCGCCCTGCTCGGCGTGGACGAGGTGTACGCGGCCGGCGGCGCCCAGGCGATCGCCATGTTCGCGTACGGCACCGGGGAGTGCCGCCCGGTCAACCTGGTCACCGGCCCCGGCAACATCTACGTCGCCGCCGCCAAGCGCCTGCTCAAGGGCCGCATCGGCATCGACGCGGAGGCCGGGCCCACCGAGATCGCGGTCCTCGCGGACGCCACCGCCGACGCCGCGCACGTCGCCGCCGACCTGATCAGCCAGGCCGAGCACGACACGCTGGCCGCCGCCGTCCTGGTCACCGACTCGGCCGAACTGGCCGCCGCCGTCGAGGCCGAGCTGAAGACCCAGGTGGCCGCCACCAAGCACACCGAGCGGATCGGCACCGCGCTGGCCGGCCGGCAGTCCGCGATCGTCCTGGTGGACGGTGTGGACGAGGGCCTGAAGGTCGTCGACGCGTACGGCGCCGAGCACCTGGAGATCCAGACCGCCGACGCGACCGCCGTCGCCGCCCGCGTGCGCAACGCCGGCGCGGTCTTCGTCGGCCCGTACGCGCCCGTCTCCCTCGGCGACTACTGCGCCGGCTCCAACCACGTCCTGCCCACCGGCGGCTGCGCCTGCCACTCCTCGGGCCTGTCCGTCCAGTCGTTCCTGCGCGGCATCCACGTCGTGGACTACAGCCGCGACGCGCTGGCCGAGGTCGCCCACCATGTGGTGACCCTCGCCGAGGCCGAGGACCTCCCGGCCCACGGCGCGGCGCTGAAGGCCAGGTTCGACTGGAAGATCCCGCAGGGCGAGTGAGCGAGCACGTGACGAAGATCGACGACCTTCCCATCCGGGACGAGCTGCGCGGCAAGTCCCCGTACGGCGCGCCGCAGCTGGACGTCCCCGTACGCCTGAACACCAACGAGAACCCGTACCCGCTGCCCGAGCCCCTGGTACGGCGGATCGCCGAGCGGGTCACCGAGGCCGCCCGCGAGCTGAACCGCTACCCCGACCGGGACGCGGTGGAGCTGCGCACCGAACTGGCCGCCTACCTGACGCGCACCGGCGGCCACGAGGTCACCGCGGCCCACGTGTGGGCGGCCAACGGCTCCAACGAGGTCATCCAGCAGCTGCTGCAGACCTTCGGCGGGCCCGGCCGCACCGCCATCGGCTTCGAGCCCTCGTACTTGATGCACGGCCTGATCTCCCGCGGCACCGGCACCGGCTGGCTCTCCGGCCCGCGCAACGACGACTTCACCATCGACGTCGAGGCCGCCGTCGCGGCCATCGGCGAGCAGCGGCCCGACGTGGTCTTCGTCTGCTCGCCCAACAACCCCACCGGCACCGCCGTCGCCGCCGAAACGGTTCTCGCGCTGTACGAGGCCGCGCAGGCCGCCCGCGCCGACACCGGCGGCGCGCTGGTCGTCGTGGACGAGGCGTACGGCGAGTTCAGCCACCGCCCCTCGCTGCTCCCGCTGATCGAGGGCCGCCCCAACCTGGTCGTCTCGCGCACCATGTCCAAGGCGTTCGGCGCCGCCGGGCTCCGCCTGGGCTACTTGGCCGCCGACCCGGCCGTGGTCGACGCCGTCCAGCTCGTCCGCCTGCCGTACCACCTCTCGTCCGTCACCCAGGCCACCGCGCTCGCCGCCCTGGAGCACACCGATACGCTCCTGAAGTACGTCGACCAGCTCAAGGCCGAGCGCGACCGGCTGGTGGACGAGCTGCGCGCGGCCGGCTGCGAGGTGGTCGACTCCGACGCCAACTTCGTCCAGTTCGGCTCGTTCGAGGACCAGCACGCCTTCTGGCAGGCGCTCCTCGACCACGGCGTCCTGGTCCGTGACAACGGCGTACCGGGCTGGCTGCGGGTCACCGCGGGAACCCCCGCCGAGAACGACGCGTTCCTCGACGCGGTCCGTGCAGTACTGAAGGAGAACCGATGAACCGCGTTGGGCGCGTGGAGCGCACCACGAAGGAGACCTCGGTGCTGGTCGAGATCGATCTCGACGGCACGGGGCAGGTCGATGTGTCGACAGGCGTCGGCTTCTACGACCACATGCTCGACCAGCTCGGCCGGCACGGCCTGTTCGACCTCAAGGTCAAGACCGACGGCGACCTGCACATCGACACCCACCACACCATCGAGGACACCGCCCTCGCGCTGGGCGCCGCCTTCAAGCAGGCCCTCGGCGACAAGGTCGGCATCTACCGCTTCGGCAACTGCACCGTCCCGCTGGACGAGTCGCTGGCCCAGGTGACCGTCGACCTCTCCGGGCGTCCCTACCTGGTGCACACCGAGCCCGAGAACATCGCGCCGATGATCGGCACGTACGACACGACGATGACCCGGCACATCCTGGAGTCCTTCGTCGCGCAGGCGCAGATCGCCCTGCACGTCCACGTCCCGTACGGCCGCAACGCCCACCACATCGTGGAGTGCCAGTTCAAGGCGCTGGCCCGCGCGCTGCGCTACGCCAGCGAGCGCGACCCGCGCGCCGCCGGCATCCTCCCGTCCACCAAGGGAGCCCTGTGAACGGCCTGTCCACCGTCTTCATCGTGCTCGGCCTCTTCCTGCTCGGCGGGCTCTACTCCTTCTGGAAGCAGGGGATGGGCAAGAGCGTGCTCGTCCTGCTGGGCATCGGCTCGGCCATGTGCCTGGTCGCCGGCGTGCTCCGTCTGGATGTGTGGAATTGAGTACCGCACCCGCGAAGAAGGTCGTCGTCTTCGACTACGGCTTCGGCAATGTCCGCTCCGCAGAGCGCGCCCTCGCCCACGTCGGCGCGGATGTGGAGATCACCGGTGACTACGACAAGGCGATGAACGCCGACGGGCTGCTCGTCCCCGGCGTCGGCGCCTTCGCCGCCTGTATGAAGGGCCTGCGCGAGGCCCGCGGCGACTGGGTCATCGGCCGCCGGCTGTCCGGCGGACGCCCGGTCATGGGCATCTGCGTCGGCATGCAGGTCCTCTTCTCCCGCGGCATCGAGCACGGCGTGGAGACCGAGGGCCTGGACGAGTGGCCCGGCACGGTCGGCCCGCTCAAGGCCGATGTCGTCCCGCACATGGGCTGGAACACCGTCCGGGCACCGGAGGACACTCGGCTCTTCGACGGCCTGTCCGCCGACGCCCGCTACTACTTCGTGCACTCCTACGCCGTGGGCGCCTGGGAGCTGGAAGTCGGCAACCCGCACATCCGCGCACCCCAGGTCACCTGGGCCACGCACGGCGAGCCGTTCGTGGCCGCCGTCGAGAACGGCCCGCTGTGGGCCACCCAGTTCCACCCCGAGAAGTCCGGCGACGCCGGCGCCCAGCTGCTGTCCAACTGGACCAAGACCCTCTAGGACCTTCCGCGATGAGCAAGCTCGAACTCCTCCCCGCCGTCGACGTCCGCGACGGCCAGGCGGTCCGCCTCGTGCACGGCGAGTCCGGCTCCGAGACGTCCTACGGTGACCCGCTGCAGGCCGCACTGGCCTGGCAGCGGTCCGGCGCCGAGTGGCTGCACCTGGTCGACCTCGACGCGGCGTTCGGCACCGGCGACAACCGCGCGCGGATCGCCGAGGTCGCCCAGCGCATGGACATCAAGGTCGAACTCTCCGGCGGCATCCGCGACGACGCCTCCCTGGAGGCCGCGCTGGCCACCGGCTGCAAGCGCGTCAACCTCGGTACGGCCGCGCTGGAGACCCCCGAGTGGGTCGCCAAGGTCATCGCCGAGCACGGCGACAAGATCGCGGTCGGCCTGGACGTCCGCGGCACCACCCTGCGCGGCCGCGGCTGGACCCGCGACGGCGGCGACCTCTACGAGACGCTGGCCCGCCTGGACTCCGAGGGCTGCGCCCGCTACGTCGTCACCGACATCAACAAGGACGGCACCCTCCAGGGCCCCAACCTGGAACTGCTGCGGGGCGTCTGCGCCGCGACCGACAAGCCGGTCGTCGCGTCCGGCGGCGTCTCCTCCCTTGACGACCTCCGCGCGATCGCCACCCTGGTACCGGAAGGCGTCGAGGGCGCCATCGTCGGCAAGGCGCTCTACGCCAAGGCATTCACCCTGGAAGAGGCATTGGAGGCCGTTTCGTCATGACCATCGAGCGCGCGCAGACCGACAGTCCCTGGGAAGAGATCATCGGCTTCGCGCGCGCCGTGGCGGCCGGCGACCGCGTCCTGGTCGCCGGCACGATGCCACTGGTCGACGGCGTGCTGTACGGGGAGGGCGACCCGTACGAGCAGACGAAGGTCGCCTTCACCAGCGCGCTGGAGGCCCTGGAGCCGTTCGGGCTCGGGGCCGGTTCGGTCATCCGCACCCGGATGTACCTGACCCACGCACGGGACGTGGACGAGGCGGCCCGCGCCCACAAGGAACTCTTCGACGCCGTACGGCCCGCCGCGACCCTGGTCGTGGTCTCCGGCTTCGCCGACTCGCGCGTACTGGTCGAAGTCGAACTCGAAGCATTCAGAGAGGCCACGAGCACATGACCCTGGCGGTCCGAGTCATCCCCTGCCTGGACGTCGACAACGGCCGGGTCGTCAAGGGCGTCAACTTCAAGAACCTCCGCGACGCCGGCGACCCCGTCGAAATGGCCAAGGTCTACGGTGCCGAGGGCGCCGACGAGCTGACGTTCCTGGACATCACGGCCTCCTCCGGCAACCGCGAGACGACGTACGACGTGGTCCGCCGCACCGCCGAACAGGTCTTCATCCCCCTCACCGTCGGCGGTGGCGTCCGCGCACCCGAGGATGTCGACAAACTCCTGCGCGCCGGCGCCGACAAGGTCGGCGTCAACACCGCCGCCATCGCCCGCCCCGACCTGATCCGTGAGATCGCCGAACGCTTCGGCAGCCAGGTCCTGGTCCTGTCCGTCGACGCCCGCCGCACCGACACCGGCTCCTTCGAGGTCACCACGCACGGCGGCCGCCGCGGCACCGGCATCGACGCCGTCGAATGGGCGCACCGCGCCGCCGAACTCGGCGCCGGCGAGATCCTGCTGAACTCCATGGACGCCGACGGCACCAAGGACGGTTACGACACCGAGATGATCGCCGCCGTCCGCAAGCACGTCACGGTCCCGGTCATCGCCAGCGGCGGCGCGGGCCGCCTCACCGACTTCCCGCCGGCCGTCGAGGCCGGCGCCGACGCGGTCCTGGCCGCGTCCGTCTTCCACTTCGGAGATCTGCGGATCGGTGAGGTGAAGGAGACGTTGCGGGGGGCTGGGCATCCGGTGAGGTGAAGGGCGCGCGGGGGGGGCGGCGCACTTCCGGTTCACCCCTGGTAGTGAATGTGGTAGTGATCAAGGTGGTGCCGGGTCTAGCCTGCGCATATGCCTGGAATCACGATTGAGTTCACCGAGGAAGAGCTGGCCGAACTGCGCGCCGAGGCCAAGGAGCAGGGCGTCGCGATCAAGCGGCTGGCGCACGGAATACTGACCGAGAGCGTGGTGCGGCGGCGGCAGAAGCAGCGGTTCGTCGAGGGAGCCACGAAGAAGGCGCTGGAGTACAAGGCCGAATTCGAGCAGGTCTTCCCGGAAGGCCTGCGGTGATCCTCTACGTCGACGCCGGGTGGATCCTCAACGTACAAATCGAGGTCTCGCCCGAGAACACCCCCGTACGGGACTGGGGTGCTCTGTACTGCATGGCCCAGCGTCATCAGTACGAACGCTTCGCGGGAGAGGCGTACTACGAGGAAACGGCCACCCGGGCCGCCAGCTTCCTGCACACGGCGCTGCTCCTGCAGCCGTTCTCGGACTACAACGCCGCGATCGGGGCGGCCTGTGCCGAGACATACATGGCGGACTCCGGCGAACCGGTTGCTCCGCCGCTGGGTGCGATGGCGCATCTGGTGCGCGAGTTGCGCAGCGGTGAAGCCGGTCTGCTGGAAACGGCACTGCGCCTGCGTGACTGGAAAGTGAAGTAGGACGTAACCAGGTGCGGCCCGCGCGGTAAGTGACCACGCGGGCCCCGGCGCGTAACGGGCCTATCGGGACAGCCGCTGACCGATTCGCCCATGGTGCTTGTGTTCATGGCCGGGGGCTCCATACCGTGCTGGCGTTCGGATCCCGGATGCCCACCGGAAGGACGCCCCGCCATGATGTTCTCCCCGACCGGCCGTCACCGAGCCCCCCGTCGCCGCAGTGGTGCGGGGCGATTACTCACCCGCGCCTCGACCGCGGCCGCCACCCTCGCGCTGCCGGTCGTCGGCGCGTCCGTCGCCTCCGCCGCGGACGGCGGGACGTACACCGTCGCCCCCGGTGACAGCCTCTCCGAGATCGCCGCGAAGCAGGGGGTCAAAGGCGGCTGGACCACGCTCTACGCACGCAACCGGTCCGTGGTCGGCGGCAATCCGAACCTGCTCAGGGTCGGCGCCGAGCTGAAGGTCAGCGGGACGGTCCCCCAGCTGCGGCGTACCTCCCGCGCCGCCGAGCGGTCCACCGTGCGCGCCGCGGCCGGTGACGCCGTACGGCCCGTCAGAGGGGGCACGCTCACGGCCGGCTTCGGGGCCGGTGGCGGCCACTGGGCGCACGGGCACACCGGGCAGGACTTCGCCGTGCCGGTGGGCACCGCCGTACGCGCCGCCCGGGGCGGGACCGTGGTGAAGGCCGGCTGGGGCGGCGCCTTCGGGTACGAGGTCGTCGTACGGCACCACAGTGGGTCGTACACGCAGTACGCGCACCTCTCGCAGATCCGGGTGCCGGTGGGGGCCACCGTCGGCGCCGGTGAGCGCATCGGGCGGTCCGGTTCCACCGGCAACGTCACCGGACCGCATCTGCACTTCGAGGTACGGTCGACCCCCGCCTACGGGTCGGCGGTCGACCCGATGGCGTGGCTGCGCAGGCACGGCGCGTTCGATTAGGCGGTGGCTTTCGCGTCACCGCCTGCCCTTGCGGGCCGCCCGTACGTACTCCCGGTTCATCTTCGTGATGCTGAACAGCGGGATGCCCTTCGGGCAGGCGGTGGCGCACTCCCCGGCGAGGGTGCAGCCGCCGAAGCCCTCGTCGTCCATGGTGGCCACCATGTCCAGGACCCGCGTCTCGCGTTCCGGCGCGCCCTGCGGCAGCACGTTGAGGTGGTTGACCTTCGCCGAGGTGAACAGCATCGCCGAGCCGTTCGGGCAGGCCGCCACGCACGCGCCGCAGCCGATGCACTCCGCGTGCTCGAAGGCGAAGTCGGCGTCCGGCTTCGGTACGGGCGCGGCGTGCGCCTCGGGTGCGGCGCCGGTCGGCGCGGTGATGTAGCCGCCGGACTGGATGATCCGGTCGAAGGCGGACCGGTCGACGACCAGGTCCCGTACGACGGGGAAGGCCGAGGCGCGCCACGGCTCGACGTCGATCGTGTCGCCGTCCCGGAAGGACCGCATGTGCAGCTGGCAGCTGGTGGTGCGCTCCGGGCCGTGCGCGTCGCCGTTGATGACGAGGCTGCACGCGCCGCAGATGCCCTCGCGGCAGTCGTGGTCGAAGGCGACCGGGTCGTCGCCCTTGAGGATGAGTTCCTCGTTGAGGGTGTCGAGCATCTCCAGGAAGGACATGTCGGGGGAGATGCCGTCCACGTCGTAGGTGGACATGCCGCCGTCGGCGTCGGCGTTCTTCTGCCGCCAGACGCGCAGGGTGAGCTTCATGCGTAGCTCCGCTGGGTGGGGTGGACGTACTCGAAGACCAGGTCTTCCTTGTGCAGGACGGGAGCGGTGCCGGTGCCGGTGAACTCCCAGGCGGCGGCGTAGGAGTACGCCTCGTCGCGGCGCTCGGCCTCTCCGTCGGGGGTCTGCGACTCCTCGCGGAAGTGGCCGCCGCAGGACTCGGCGCGGTGCAGCGCGTCGAGGCACATCAGCTCGGCCAGCTCCAGGTAGTCGACGATGCGGTTGGCCTTCTCCAGCGACTGGTTGAACTCCTCGCCGGTGCCGGGCACCTTGATGCGGCGCCAGAACTCCTGGCGGATCTGCGGGATGCGGTCGAGCGCCTTGCGCAGGCCGGTCTCCGTACGGGCCATGCCGCACAGCTCCCACATCAGCTCGCCCAGTTCGCGGTGGAAGGAGTCGGGGGTGCGGTCGCCGTCGACGGACAGCAGGAGGTTGAGCTGGTCCTCCGTCTCGGCGAGGGCTTCCTGGACGGCGGGGTGGCCGGCGGTGATCTCGTCGTGGTGGGGGTGGCGGGCCAGGTAGTCGTTGATGGTCGAGGGCAGGACGAAGTACCCGTCGGCGAGGCCCTGCATGAGGGCGGACGCGCCGAGCCGGTTGGCGCCGTGGTCGGAGAAGTTGGCCTCACCGATCGCGAACAGGCCGGGAACGGTCGTCTGGAGGTCGTAATCGACCCACAGGCCGCCCATCGTGTAATGCACGGCGGGGTAGATCCGCATCGGGACCTCGTACGGGTTCTCGGCGGTGATCCGCTCGTACATGTCGAAGAGGTTGCCGTACTTCTCCTCGACGGCCTTGCGGCCCATCCGGGCGATGGCATCCGCGAAGTCCAGGTAGACGCCCTGGCCGCCGGGGCCGACGCCGCGTCCCTCGTCGCACACGTTCTTGGCGGCGCGGGAGGCGATGTCGCGGGGGACGAGGTTGCCGAAGGAGGGGTAGATCCGCTCCAGGTAGTAGTCGCGTTCGGCCTCGGGGATCTCGGCGGGCGGCCGCGTGTCGCCCTGGGCCTTCGGGACCCAGATGCGGCCGTCGTTGCGCAGCGACTCGCTCATCAGCGTCAGCTTGGACTGGTGGTCGCCGGTGCGCGGGATGCAGGTGGGGTGGATCTGGGTGAAGCAGGGGTTGGCGAAGTACGCGCCGCGCCGGTGGGCGCGCCAGACGGCGGTGGCGTTGGAGTTCATGGCGTTGGTCGACAGGTAGAAGACGTTGCCGTAGCCGCCGGAGGCGAGCACGACGGCGTCTGCGAAGTACGTGTCGATCCGGCCGGTGACCAGGTCGCGGGCGACGATGCCGCGCGCCCGGCCGTCGACGACGATCAGATCCAGCATCTCGGTGCGCGGGTGCAGTTCGACGTTGCCGGCGGCGATCTGGCGGGAGAGTGCCTGGTAGGCGCCGAGCAGCAGCTGCTGTCCGGTCTGGCCGCGGGCGTAGAACGTACGGGAGACCTGGACGCCGCCGAAGGAGCGGGTGTCGAGCAGGCCGCCGTACTCCCGGGCGAATGGCACGCCCTGGGCCACGCACTGGTCGATGATCTCGACGGAGATCTGCGCCAGGCGGTGCACGTTGGATTCGCGGGCGCGGAAGTCGCCGCCCTTGACGGTGTCGTAGAACAGGCGGTGTACGGAGTCGCCGTCGTTGCGGTAGTTCTTGGCGGCGTTGATGCCGCCCTGCGCGGCGATGGAGTGGGCGCGGCGCGGCGAGTCCTGGTAGCAGAACTGCACGACGTGGTAGCCCTGCTCGGCGAGCGTGGCGCCCGCCGAGCCGCCCGCCAGGCCGGTGCCGACGACGATGACGGTGTGCTTGCGGCGGTTGGCCGGGTTGACCAGCTTCGCCTGGAAGCGGCGGGTGTCCCAGCGGTCGGCGACCGGGCCCTCGGGCGCCTTGGTGTCGGCGACCGGTTCCCCGGTCGCGTACTCGGTGTAGGAGGTCATGGTCAGCTCACTGCTCCGGTCACGACGGCCACCGGTACGGCGACGAAGCCCGCCGTCAGCACCAGGGCGAGGAGGTTGGCGACGGTCTTGAGCACCCGGTCACGGGCGGCGCTGCCGACGCCCAGCGTCTGCGCGGCGCTCCAGAACCCGTGCCGCACGTGCAGGCCGAGGGCGAGCATCGCCACGATGTAGAGGGTGGTGACGGGCCAGCGGTCGAAGGAGGCGATCAGGTTCTGGTACGGGTGCCCGGCCTCGGCCCGCGGGTTCACCGTCAGCGTCGTCAGGTCCAGGATGTGCCAGATGATGAACAGGGCCAGGATGACGCCGCCCCAGCGCATGGTGCGGGTGGCGTAGCTCGTGCGCTGCTTCTTGTGCACGTACTTGCTCGGCCGCGCCTTGAGGTCGCGGCGGCTGAGCTGGAAGGCGGCCACGGCGTGGGTGAGGACGGCGGCCAGCAGCACCACCCGCGCGAGCCACAGGAACCACTCATGGTGCAGGAACGGTTCGCCGACGGTCCGCAGCCAGTGCGCGTAGCCGTTGAACTCGTCGGAACCGAAGAAGATCTTCAGATTGCCCAGCATGTGCGCGACCAGGTACAGCAGCATCACCACGCCGCTGACCGCCATCGCGGTTTTCTTGCCGACGGTCGAGCGCCACAGCAGGCCCGCGAAGGACGGCCGTCGTTCCGTCCGGGTGTCCAGTGCCATGAGTCCTGACGTTAAGGACCGGCCGGCCCATCAGTCCAAGACATGGTGCGGCTCATCTCCATAGCCATTCCCTATCTACGCCTATCATCGGAGCCATGCAGCTCCAGCAGCTCCGCTACTTCGCGGCGGTCGCCGACACCCGTCACTTCACCCGCGCCGCCGAACGCGAGCACGTCGCACAGCCCTCCCTCTCGCAGCAGATCAAGGCCCTGGAACGGGAGCTGGGCGCCGATCTGTTCCACCGGGCGCGCGGCCACATCACCCTCACCGACGCGGGCCGGACTCTGCTGCCGCTGGCCCGGCGCATCCTCGCCGACACCGACACCGCCCGGCGCGAGGTCCAGGAGGTCGCCCAGCTGCGGCGCGGCCGGTTGCGGCTCGGCGCGCCGCCCAGCCTGTGCGCGAGCCTCGTCCCGGACGTACTGAGCATCTTCCACACCGCCTATCCGGGGGTGGAACTGGTCGTCCACGAGGACGGGTCGCAGGATCTCGTACGCGTCCTGGCGGACGGCGAACTGGACCTCGCGCTCATCATCACGCCGCTCCCGGAACAGGCCCCGGCCCTGGCCACCGCCGAACTGCTGCGCGAGGAGCTGGTCGTGGTCTCCGCGCCGGACCGTCCGGCCCCGGTGGGCGGCGGCCGGCGGATGCGCGTCGAGGACCTTCAGGACCGTCCGCTGGCGATGTTCCGGCGCGGCTACGACCTGCGGGAGTTCACCACGGCCGCGTGCCGGGCGGCCGGGTTCGAGCCGGTCTTCACCGTGGAGGGCGGTGAGATGGACGCGGTCCTGGGGTTCGTACGGGCCGGGCTGGGTGTCGCGGTCGTGCCCAGCATGGTGGCCGAACGCTCCGGGCTGCGCGTCACCCGATTCGCCACCCCGGACATGCACCGGGTGATCTCGGTGGCACACCGGGGGGACGTCTCGCCGCCGCGGGCCGCCCGGGAACTCCGGCGGATACTGCTGGCACACCTGGGGCTGGAGCGGTCGGATGCGTGACGGATCCCGGCGCGCCGACGGCCCCGGGCGGGCCCCGGCGAACGGTGATTTCCGGCCACACGGTCGCGCCGGCGCGTGCCCTCGGCCGGGCCGCCGCCCAGGTGGCAGGGGGCGTGAACCGGCGCGAGGCACAGTGGTCCCAAGGTGAACAGGCTGTTTCCAGGCAGAAGCCAGGGCGGCCATTGCCTTTTCTACTTTTGGGGCGGTAAAAAAGGCTGCACTCGCCGAATGACGGCACAGCATTGGGCGCCACGGGGGAAAGGCAAGGAATGCCGATGTTGCTCGAAGAGGTTTACGCGGGAGCGCCGACCGTCAAATCCGGACGCCACCTCACCACGGTGAATGAATTTACCGACCAATCACCCGCACTCCGCCCGGAAGTACTCGCGGAAGCGACCAGCCGGCTGGTCGAACTGGGCGCCTTCGAGGCCGGGAAGATCCTGGTCGAGGAGGACAAGGGAGCGATTCTCGGCAGCGCGGTCTCGCTGGCCGTCGGACTGCCGCTCGCCGTCGCCCGCTGGTACACCTACGACCTGGGCGGCCACGGCATCTCGGTGCCGATCGACAGCGAGTACTTCGCGGGCACGCTCTTCATCAACGGCGTCGAGCCGGGCGACCGGGTGACCATCGTCGACGACACCATCAGCACCGGCGGCACCCTGATCGCCCTGATCGAGGCCGTCCGGGCAGCCGGTGCCCGCGTCGAGGAAATCCTGGTGGCGGTGGAGAAACCGGAGAACGGCGGCCGGCAGCGGGTCGCCGAACGGTTCGGCATCGAGGTCCGCTCCGTCATCCGGATCGCCGTCGACCCGGACTCCGGGCGCGTGGCCGTCCTGGGCTGACCGCCGCAGGGGAAACGGCGCCGCACGCCCTCGCGCCGCGCGTTTCCGCGGATCCGCGCATGCCGGATCACACCCGTTCACACCCGCCCGAGGAGTTCTGTGTGAGCACGACCAGCCCCGGCGCCGAGACCGGTGGCACACAACTGTACGAACTGCGTCACATTGCCGAGCCCGGAGCCGCCCGGATATTCGCGAAATGCGAATTCCGCAATCCCACCGGAAGTCACAAGGACCGCGTCTTCTCCTACATGATCGATGAACTGGAGAAGGCCGGCACGATCAGCCCCGGCATGACCTTGGTCGAATGTTCGACCGGAAATGGCGGCGCCGCACTGTCCCGCGTCGGCGCACAGCGCGGATACCGCATCGTCATCATCATGCCGGAAGGCATGACCGAAGAACGCCGGAAACAGATCGCGTCCTGGGGCGGAACGGTCGTCGAGACCTCCGCACACGGCTTCCTCCTGGAAGGCGAGGAGACCGCCCGGCGGTACGTGGCCGAGAACGCCGGCAGCCACTTCCTCGACCAGTCCACCAATGAACTGAACTGGCGTGCCTGGCGCTCCTGCGGCCAGGAGATCGTCGCCGACCTGCGCGCGGCGGGCGCGACCCCCGGCCACTTCATCTGCTCCATCGGCACCGGCGGCACCTTCACCGGAATCGCCGACGTCCTCAAGGACGCCCACCCCGGCCTGCGCACCTGGGCCGTCGAAGTGGACCGCTCGGCCGCCCTGTACGCCAAGCGCAACGGCCTGCCCTTCGAGCACCACACCCACAACCTGATGGGCCTGGGCCCCGGCAAGGTGCCGTCCAACCTGCGCGAAGAACTCGTCGACGAGGTCGGACTGATCACCGGCGACGACGGCTGGACCACCATGAAACGCCTCATCTCCGAGGAGGGACTGCCCGTCGGGCCCACCGCCGGCGGCAACATCTTCGCCGCCCAGCGGCTGGCCAGGACCCTGCCGCCCGAAGAGGTCGTGGTCACCGTGCTGTTCGACTCGGCCTGGAAGTACCTCAGCATCTGGGACGGCCGGTACGAGCAGTACGGGACGGAGGCGGGCTCATGACCGCCGAACACCCGGCCACGGCGGAGCCGGATCTCGCGGAGCCGGACCTCGCGGAGCGCCTGGCCGCCGTCACCGGCCGCCTCGCCCTGGCCTGCGCGCGGGCCGGGGTGCCGCCCCGGGACGTACGGTTCGTCGCCGTCAGCAAGTTCCACGGCCCGCCCGCGCTCACCGCCGCCCTGGAGGCCGGGCAGCGCCACTTCGGCGAGAGCCGGGTGCAGGAGGCGCAGACCAAGTGGCCGCCGCTGCGGGAACGCCACCCCGGCACCCGGCTGCACCTCATCGGCCCGCTGCAGACCAACAAGGCCACCGCGGCCGTCCGCGCCTTCGACGTCCTGCACAGCCTGGACCGGCCGCGCCTGGCCGCGGCCCTGGCCACCGCCATGGACCGCACCGGATGCCGCCCGGACTGCTTCGTCCAGGTCAACACCGGCGACGAGCCGCACAAGAGCGGCGTGCCCGTCGCCGGGGCGGCCGCGTTCGTCAAGGAGTGCGTGGACACGTACGGGCTGCCCGTCGTCGGTCTGATGTGCATCCCGCCCTACGGGGGCGATCCCCGCCCGCATTTCCGCACGCTGCGCGCGCTGGCCGAGGCGTCGGGCCTGCGGCAGCTCAGCATGGGGATGAGCGCCGACTTCGAGACCGCGGTGGCCGAGGGCGCCACCACGGTCCGGGTCGGCGAGGCGGTCTTCGGCCCGCGCCCGCGGCACTGAGGGGGCGCCGTGCTCGCGCTGTTCGTCTTCAGCCTGTTCTCCGCCCTGGTGGACGTCTTCGCCTCCGAACGCCTGCAGCACGTGGACCCGGGGAGTGTGGCCGCGGTCGCCTTCACCCTCACCGGAGCGTTCTTCTGCCTGCTCACCGTCGTCCGGCTGCGCCCGGCCCGGCTCCTCGCGGTCGTCCGGGCGCACGCCGTCGACCTGCTCGTCCTCAACGTCACCACCGCCGTGACCTGGCTGACCCTGCTGTACGCCCTCAGGCTCATGGAACCGGCCGTCACCAACGTGGTGTCGATAGCCATCGGCCCCGCCTTCACCGTCCTGCTCCAGGCCCTGTGGTGGAAACGGGACCGCGTACTGCCCGGCGAGATCCTCTCCGCGGCCGGCATCCTGCTCACCCTGGCCGGACTGGTCTGGGCGTCGCTGGACGGCCGCAGCGGGGTGGGCGACCGCGCCGCCCTGGCCATGACGCTGGGCCTGTGCGCCGCGGTCGCCTCCGGCGCGGGCGGGGCCGCCAACGTCGTCTTCTCCGCCCGCCTGGGCGCGGCCGGCGTGGACGTACCCACCGTCATGGGCCTGCGGTTCGGCCTGGTCGCGGCCGTCGGCTGGACGCTGGCCGGCTTCTCCGGCGCCGAGCAACTGGGCCACGCGCTGGTGCCGGGTGCAGTGGTGGCCGTCATCGGCGTCTCGATCCCCGCCTATCTGGTGCAGATCGGGGTGCGCAAGGTGACCCCGATGACCGCCTCCATGATCTGCGCGCTCGCGCCCGCCATGACCCTTCTCGTCCAGCTGGCCGACTCCCGGCTGACGTTCTCGGTGCCGTCGACCCTCGGCATCGCCGTGATCACCGTCTTCATCGCGATCGGGCTGCTGGCCCGCCGGGGCGCGCCCCCGGCCGCGGTGGCGCAGGAAAGCAGGACCCATGCAGTGTCTGATCGTTGACGCCTACTCCACCGGCCGTTTCCTGCCCGCCGCCCTCGCCGAACGCGGGGTCAAGTGCGTCCATGTGCAGAGCACCCCGGCCATCCCCGACTACCTGCGACGCACCTTCCCGCAAGGAGCCTTCACCGAGACCCTGGTGCACGACGGCGACCTGGAGGCGCTGCTGGAGGCGGTGCGCCCGGCCGCCCCCGCCTTCGTCCTCCCCGGCAACGAGACCGGCGTCGACCTCGCCGACACCCTCGCCCGCCGCCTCGACCTGCCCGGCAACGCCCCGGACGAGCGGCGGGTACGGCGCGACAAGTACGACATGGCCATGGCCGTACGGGCCCACGGCCTGCGCGCCCCCGACACCCTGCGCACTTCCCGCTTCGACACCGCCCTCTCGTGGGCCCGGGCCCACGGCCGCTGGCCGCTGGTGGTCAAACCCGCCGACAGCGCGGGCACCGACAATGTCTTCTTCTGTGCCGACCCGGTCGAACTGTGCACCTCCTTCGGCCACATCCTCAGCTCGTCCAACATCCAGGGGAACCGCAACAAGACCGTCGTCCTCCAGGAGCGCCTGACCGGCACCGAGTACTTCGCCAACACCGTCAGCGTCGGCGGGCGCCACCACATCGCGGAGATCTGGCGCTACCACAAGCGGCGCGGCCGCAACGGGGCGTCGATCTACGACTACGAGGAGCCGCTGACCGCGCACGACCCCGCGGCCGCCGCCCTCAAGCCGTACCTCCTGGGCGTCCTGGACGCGCTCGGCGTCCGCCACGGGCCCGCCCACTCGGAGGTCATGCTGACCGACGAGGGGCCCGTTCTGATCGAGACCGGCGCGCGGCTGGCCGGCAGCATCCTGCCGCACGTGGTCAGCCGCTGCTTCGGCACCAACCACGTGGAGCTGACGGCCCTGGCGGCCAGCGACCCGGCCGCCTTCGCCGCCCGCGCGGCGATCCCGGCCGAGCCGCGCACCGGACTGCGCTATGTCTCGCTGATCTCCCCGTTCGCGGGGCGGCTGACCTCCCTGGACGGGTTCGAGCGGCTGCGCGAGCTGCCGTCGTACGCCGATCACTACCTCGGCGTACGGGCCGGTGCCTACCTCAGCCCCACGGTGAACGCCGCGACGTCACCCGGCGTCTGCTACCTCCTGCACGAGGACGAACGGCAGATCGAGGCGGACTACCGGCAGCTGCGCGCGCTGGAACTCCAGGAGCCGGGCGGGCTCTACGAGATCGAGCGGACGCGGTGAGCGCCCGGGGGCAGCCGGTCCGGGCCGGCTGCCCCCGGGCCCGCGGGTCTACAGGCCGAGCTGGGCCTCCAGCGCCTTGGCCACCGCGTCCTTGTCCCCGTCCAACTGCACATCGGCCACCGTCTGCCGCCCGAAGGTGAACAGGAGCAGCTCACCCGGCTCGCCGGTGACCGTGACGACCGGCGTACCGCGGCGTGCGACCGCCGTCCGGCCGTCCGGGCGGCGCAGCACCAGCCCCACCGGCGACTTGCGTCCCAGCAGCCGCGTCATCTTCTCCAGGCGCGACCACAGCACGTCCGAGAACACCGGGTCCAGCTCGCGCGGCGTCCAGTCGGAACCGGCCCGCCGCACGTCCTCGGAGTGGACGAAGAACTCCACGGTGTTGGCCGCCTCGTCGATCTGCTTGAGCGCGTACGGTGACAGCCGGGGCGGACCGGACCGGATGAGCCGCAGCAGTTCCTCGTACGGCTTCTCGGCGAACTCCCGCTGCACCCGCTCCAGGCGGCCCGCCAGCGGCTTGAGGACCAGGCCCCCGGCGGCGTCCGCGCGCCGCTCGCGCACCACCACGTGTGCGGCGAGGTCCCGGGTGGTCCAGCCTCCGCACAGCGTCGGGGCATCGGGCCCGGCGCCCTCCAACAGGTCGGCAAGGAGCAGCCGTTCACGCTTCGCATGGGTCGACATGCGACCACCCTACGACCGGGGCGCGGCGGGTGCCACGGCGCCACGCGCCGCGTATGCCACCGGCGCCGCGACCGCCGTACGCGATCAGCTCCGCAGCAGCAGTACGGCGGCGACCAGCAGCCCCGCGACGAAGATCGCGAGCAGTACCGCCGCCGCGACCTTCGCCGTGCGGTCGGCGTCCGGAGGCGGCGGCTGGCGGGTCATGGGTGCAGGATGCCGTACGCCCTCCGCTCCGCGCGCGCCGTCCGCGGAGCACCGGCCGTCCGGGGCACCGGGCGCACCGGCCGTCCGCACCACCCGGCGCACGGCACAATGGACCCATGAGCAGCCGCGTCCCGAATTCCCAGCTCGACCCGGCCGTCGCCGCCCGCCTCAAGCGGGACGCCGACGGTCTGGTCCCCGCCATCGCCCAGCAGTACGACACCGGCGAGGTGCTGATGCTCGGCTGGATGGACGACGAGGCGCTGCACCGCACGCTCACCACCGGCCGCTGCACGTACTGGAGCCGCAGCCGCCAGGAATACTGGGTCAAGGGCGATACGTCCGGACATATCCAGCACGTGAAGTCCGTCGCCCTGGACTGCGACGCGGACACCATCCTGGTCAAGGTCGACCAGGTCGGCGCGGCCTGCCACACCGGCGCCCGCACCTGCTTTGATGAGGATGTGCTCACCGAAGGGCAGTAGGCTCCGCGCCATGACCTCGGGAACCACCGGCACCGCCACACCGGACCTGGAGAACTTCCGTACGCTCGCGAAGGACCGCCGGGTCATCCCCGTCACCCGGCGCCTGCTCGCCGACGGCGACACCCCGGTGGGCCTCTACCGCAAGCTGGCCGCCGAACGCCCGGGCACCTTCCTGCTCGAATCGGCCGAGAACGGCCGCACCTGGTCCCGGTACTCCTTCGTCGGCGTCCGCAGCGCCGCCACACTGACCGTGCGCGACGGGCAGGCCCACTGGCTGGGCGCCCCGCCGGTCGGCGTGCCCACCGACGGCGACCCGCTCGCCGCGCTGCGCGCCACCGTCGAGGCCCTGCACACCCCGCGCGACCTGATCGAGGGCCAGGGCCTGCCGCCCTTCACCGGCGGCATGGTCGGCTACCTCGGCTACGACATCGTGCGCCGGCTGGAGAAGATCGGCGACAGCACCACGGACGACCTCGGGCTGCCCGAGCTGACCATGCTGCTCACCTCCGACCTGGCCGTACTGGACCACTGGAACGGCACGGTCCTGCTGATCGCCAACGCCATCAACCACAACGACCTGGAGACGGGCGTGGACGAGGCGTACGCGGACGCCGTCGCCCGCCTGGACAGCATGGCCTACGACCTGGCCCGCCCGGCCCCCGCGAGCGCCGCGGCCCTGCCGCCCTCCGAACTGCCCCCGTACACCGCGAAGTGGGGAGGCCCCGCCTACCAGGACGCGGTCGAGGACGTGAAGGAGCGCATCCGCGCGGGCGACGCCTTCCAGGTCGTGCCCTCGCAGCGCTTCGAAACCGGGTGCACCGCCTCCGCGTTGGACGTCTACCGGGTGCTGCGGGCCACCAACCCCAGCCCGTACATGTACCTGCTGCGTTTCGAGGACGGCGTCGACATCGTCGGGTCCAGCCCCGAGGCACTGGTCAAGGTCGAGAACGGGCAGGCCACGCTGCACCCCATCGCGGGCACCCGGCCGCGCGGCGCGACCGTCCCCGAGGACCAGGCCCTCGCCGACGAGCTGATGGCCGACCCCAAGGAACGCGCCGAGCACCTGATGCTCGTCGACCTCGGCCGCAACGACCTGGGCCGGGTCTGCGAACCCGGCAGTGTCGAGGTCGTCGACTTCATGTCCGTCGAGCGCTACAGCCATGTCATGCACATCGTCTCCACGGTGACCGGCCAGCTGGCGCAGGGCCGCACCGCCTTCGACGTGCTCACCGCCTGCTTCCCCGCGGGCACCCTCTCCGGCGCCCCCAAGCCCCGCGCGATGCAGATCATCGAGGAGCTGGAGCCGACCCGGCGCGGCCTGTACGGCGGCTGCGTCGGCTACCTCGACTTCGCCGGCGACTCCGACACCGCCATCGCGATCCGCACGGCACTGCTGCGGGACGGCACCGCGTACGTCCAGGCGGGCGCGGGCGTCGTCGCGGACTCCGACCCGGTGGCGGAGGACACGGAGTGCCGCAACAAGGCCGCCGCCGTGCTGCGGGCCGTGCACACGGCCAACGGGCTGGGGGCCTGAGCAGGGTCTCCGGGAGGACCGGATGCCGCGGGCGGGAGACGGCTTGAGCAGGGCGTCCGCCAGGTAGGGGTACCGCGGACGGCGGCTGGAGGCACCGCCTCCGTACAGTGGTAGGCGTGACTGCCGTAGACCACCCCCGCACCGGCGCGACGGTGTCCCCGTCGTCTCCGCCGCCCAAGCCCGCACGCAGCGGAAAGAGCCTGGCGCTCGCGCTGATCGCCGGCGCGGCCGGCGCTGCCGTCGTGCTGCTGGCCTCCGGCCGCACCTGGGCCAAGGCCACCGCCGTCGTCGCCCAGGGGCAGCTGCCGCAGACCGCCTCGGGCCAGGACGTCACGGGCGTGCCCGGTGCCCTCGCCATCGTCGGGCTCGCCGCCCTGGTAGCCCTCTTCGCCGTACGCGGGGCAGGCCGGGTGGCGGTCGCCGCGCTGCTCGCCCTCAGCGGCCTGGGCACCGTCGTCGGCGCGTACCTCGGCATCTCCGACACCGCGGCGCTCCGCGAGAAGGCGGCCACCGCCACCGGACTGTCCGACGCCGGCGTACAGGACGTCTCGCACACCTTCTGGCCCTGGGCTGCGGTCGTCGGCGGCCTCCTGCTGCTGGTCGCGGGAGTGCTGGCCCTGCTGTACGGGCGCCACTGGCCCGCCATGTCCGGGCGCTACGAGCGCGCCGGCGCGGCCCCCCGCAGCCCGCGCCGCTCCGCCGCCGCCGACCCGGAACGCCCGGAAGAGATGTGGAAGTCCCTGGACCGGGGTGAGGACCCGACCCGGTAGTGGCCGCACCCCGGCCATCGGGGACAATGGACCACGAGGGATCACCGCGCCCCGACTCAGGCGCGAAAAAGCTACGAGGAGCACTCATGTCGAGCAGTGGCCACGGACACACTCCCGCCGCCTGGACCGGCGTCATCATCTCGTTCATCGGCTTCTGCGTCGCCGGCGCCTTCATCGTGCTGGCGAACGTGACCGGGTTCTGGGCGGGCATGGTCCTGATCGGCCTCGGTGCCGTGGTCGGCGGCGTCATGCGCGCGGCCGGCATGGGCCAGGGCGGCAAGAAGGGCGCGACGGCCCACGGCCAGGCCAAGGCCCGGCCCCAGGAGGGCTGAGCCCTCGCCGGGCCCGGCCCGGCGGCAACGGATCCTGCGACGGCGCGGTGGCGCGGCCTGTACGGCGAGGGTGCTTGGCGGCATCCCGCGTACGGTGGCCGCGGCCGCGCCGTTGTCCGTTGGGGGATGGGTGGGGGAATCCGGTGGGGGCGTCGTTCGTACGGCGGTCGGTGAGCTGCGGTCCTGCCCGTACGGCAGCACGATCGTCGTGTGGGTGAACCCGTGGGCCCGGTCGGTGGGCCGGTTTCCGTATCCGGATCTGCGTCCGGGCCCGAGTCCGGACTCGTACCGGACTCGTATCGGTCCGGGTACGGGCCCGAGTCCGGACCCGTACCAGGGCCTGCGGCTGGGCCTGTGTCCGGTGCCGCGTCCGGGGAAGGGTGTGGGTTGAAGCGTGATGCCGTCGGTGGGAGCGCTCGCCGCCTCGGCCCGCACGGCTTCGCCTTCGCCTTCGCCCGGCGGATGGCGGCGCCGTTCGGCGTCCTGGCGGCCGTCGCCGCCTCCTTCGTCTTCGTGGGACTCGTCGATCCGAACGAACCCGGCCATTACCCGGCCTGCCCCCTGCTTGCCCTCACCGGCATCTACTGTCCGGCCTGCGGCGGGCTGCGCGGCGCGCACGCCGTCGCGCACGGTGACTTCGCCACGGCGGCGGGAGCCAACATTCTGGCGATGGCCGGTTACGCGGCTTTCGCGGTATTCTGGGCGGCCTGGGCCGTACGGGCGGCCCGCGGACTCCCTACGGCGGGCCCGCGGCCCGGAGCGGTGCACTGGTGGGCGTTGGGCGGGCTGCTGCTCGTCTTCACGGTCGTACGCAATCTTCCGTTCGGGGAAGGGTTGACTCCGTAGCGAATCAAGGGTTCGCGGGCCGGGTCATACCGGGCCCGGAGTGAGGTCGGGGGGCGCGTCGGGGCAGGTGGGCCAAGGTCACGGAGATCCGTGCCACGGGAGGCCATGAAGTGCGGAAACGCCTCCTGACCTGCGGTTTCCTTGCTCGGTGCGCGGTGCGGCCGTCCACCTGGTGGGACCGGCGTCAACCGGATGTGAGACCTTTGCCCCTCGCCGGATACCATCGGAGAGCCTGACGGGGTGACACTGGCCCCGAGGGCGACTGTCACCCTCCACCGCTCAAGAAGGAGGCCGCTCGCGTGAGTGTGCTCGACGAGATCATCGAGGGAGTCCGCGCCGACCTCGCCGAGCGGCAGGCGCGCGTGGGCCTCGACGAACTCAAGGAGCGGGCCCTCAAGGCGCGCCCGGCCAAGGACGGGGTCGCGGCCCTCAAGGGCGACAGCGTCACGGTGATCTGCGAGGTCAAGCGCTCCAGCCCCTCCAAGGGCGCGCTCGCCGCCATCGCCGACCCGGCCGGCCTCGCCGCCGATTACGAGGCGGGCGGCGCGGCGGTCATCTCCGTACTGACGGAGCAGCGCAAGTTCGGCGGCTCGCTCGCCGACCTGGAGGCCGTCCGGGCCAAGGTCGACATCCCCGTCCTGCGCAAGGACTTCATCGTCACCGCCTACCAGCTGTGGGAGGCCCGCGCGTACGGCGCCGACCTGGCGCTGCTGATCGTCTCCGCGCTGGAGCAGGAGGCCCTGGTCTCGCTGATCGAGCGGGCCGAGTCGATCGGGCTGACGCCGCTGGTCGAGGTGCACGACGAGGAAGAGGTCCAGCGGGCCGTGGACGCCGGTGCGCGGATCATCGGGGTGAACGCCCGCAACCTGAAGACCCTTGAGGTGGACCGCGGGAACTTCGCGCGGATCGCGCCGGAGATCCCGGACCACATCGTCAAGATCGCCGAGTCCGGCGTGCGCGGGCCGCACGACCTGATCGCGTACGCCAATGACGGCGCCGACGCCGTGCTGGTGGGCGAGTCGCTGGTCACCGGCAAGGACCCGAAGACCGCCGTCGCCGACCTGGTCGCGGCCGGTTCCCACCCTGCCATCCGGCACGGACGGGGCTGACTCCCTCCATGGCCACCGCCCGCCTCCACCGCCCCGGCCCGGGACCCCTCCCGGGACCGGCCGGCGTGCTCGCCGCGGCCGGTGCCGCGCGCGATCCGCACGCGGCGCTGGGGCGCGGGTGCCGGCCGCGTGGCTGCCGGGCGCCGGCCCGCCGGGTGCGCGGGCGGCGGGTCAGGTACCACATCGGTGCGGAGCCGGGCCAGATCAACGGCCGGCGATGGCGCCGTAACGGCGCGCTGTAGCCGCTCGTTGCCGGGCCCGGGTGATTGATCCCCGTACGGGGGTTCCGTCCCCGGTGTCCACTCGTTCGCGCCTTGTCGGCCTGTGAGCCGTTCCGTCCCGTTCCCCGCCTGCCCGGCGAGGCGCCCCGGACGGGCTGTCCGCAGGCCGTGGCGCGAGCTCCGCCTTCGCGACTCCGGCTCCCGCTCCCGCTTTCCCTTCGCCTTTTCGTATCCGCTTCCTCGCGGCACGGTCGCGGCCGCCGTTGCCGACGCCGCGCGGGGAGTGCGTGGGGCGTGTCGGGCGAGTGGGGGAGCGCGTCGGGCGCGAGACGCACCGAGCGCGAGGCGCACCGCATACCGTGATGCCCGCATATCCATACTTCCGGGGCAGTTGCCCCGATCGAGGAGTACGTCGGATGTCTTCTGACTTCTTCATCCCGGACCCGGAGGGTCAGGTCCCGAACGCCGGAGGCTACTTCGGCGACTTCGGCGGCAAGTTCATCCCCGAGGCGCTGGTCGCCGCGGTGGACGAGGTGGCCGCCGAGTACGAGAAGGCCAAGGCGGACCCGGCCTTCGCCGCCGAACTGAACGACCTGATGGTCAACTACACCGGCCGGCCCAGCGCCCTGACCGAGGTGCCGCGGTTCGCCGAGCACGCCGGCGGCGCCCGGGTCTTCCTCAAGCGCGAGGACCTGAACCACACCGGCTCGCACAAGATCAACAACGTGCTGGGCCAGGCGCTGCTCACCCGGCGCATGGGCAAGACCCGCGTCATCGCCGAGACCGGCGCGGGCCAGCACGGCGTGGCCACCGCCACCGCCTGCGCCCTCTTCGGCCTCGAATGCACCATCTACATGGGCGAGATCGACACCGAGCGGCAGGCCCTGAACGTCGCCCGGATGCGGATGCTCGGCGCCGAGGTCATCGCCGTGAAATCCGGCAGCCGCACCCTCAAGGACGCCATCAACGAGGCGTTCCGGGACTGGGTCGCCAACGTCGACCGCACCCACTACCTCTTCGGCACGGTCGCAGGTCCCCACCCCTTCCCGGCCCTGGTCCGCGACTTCCACCGGGTCATCGGCGTCGAGGCGCGCCGCCAGCTCCTGGAGCGCACCGGGCGCCTCCCGGACGCGGCGGTGGCCTGCGTCGGCGGCGGGTCCAACGCCATCGGCCTCTTCCACGCGTTCCTCCAGGACGCCTCCGTACGGCTCGTCGGCTGTGAGCCCGGCGGCCACGGCGTCGAGACCGGCGAACACGCCGCCACCCTCACCGAGGGCACCCCCGGCATCCTGCACGGCTCCCGGTCCTACGTCCTGCAGGACGAGGACGGCCAGATCACCGAGCCGTACTCGATCTCCGCCGGACTGGACTACCCGGGCATCGGGCCCGAGCACTCCTACCTCAAGGACACCGGCCGCGGCGAATACCGGGCCGTCACCGACGACGCGGCGATGCAGGCCCTGCGGCTGCTGTCGCGGACCGAGGGCATCATCCCGGCCATCGAGAGCGCCCACGCGCTGGCGGGCGCGCTGGAAATCGGCCGCGAACTGGGCAAGGACGGGCTGATCCTGGTCAACCTCTCCGGACGCGGCGACAAGGACATGGACACCGCGGCCCGCTACTTCGGGCTGTACGGGGCGCCCGCCGACGACGCGGTGGAGGCCGACGACACCGACGCCACGGACACCGCGCTCGGCGCGCACGACGAGGGGAGCAAGTGATGGCGGGCAACGTCCAGCTGCTCGGCAGCACCCTGGCCGCGGCCAGGGAGGAGAACCGGGCCGCGCTGGTCGGATATCTGCCGGCCGGCTTCCCGACCGTGGACGGGGGTGTGCGGGCCGTCACCGCCATGATCGAGGGCGGCTGCGACATCGTCGAGATCGGGCTGCCGCACAGCGACCCGGTCCTGGACGGCCCGGTCATCCAGACCGCCGACGACATCGCGCTGCGTGGCGGCGTCAAGATCAAGGACGTCATCCGTACGGTCGGCGAGGTACACGCGGCGACCGGCGCGCCGGTGCTGTGCATGACGTACTGGAATCCGGTGGACGCATACGGCGTCGAGCGCTTCGCCGCCGACCTGGCCGCCGCGGGCGGGGCCGGCTGCATCCTGCCCGACCTGCCGGTCGAGGAGTCCGGGGTGTGGCGCGCGGCGGCCGGGCAGCACGGCCTGGCCACCGTGTTCGTGGTCGCGCCGAGCAGCCGGGACGAACGCCTGGCGAAGATCACCGAGGCGGGCAGCGGCTTCGTGTACGCGGCCTCGCTGATGGGTGTCACCGGCACCCGCGAGTCGGTCGGCCGCGAGGCGCAGGACCTGGTCGAGCGCACCCGGGCCACCACCGACCTGCCGGTCTGCGTCGGCCTCGGCGTCTCGAACGCCGAACAGGCCGCCGAGGTGGCCCGGTTCGCTGACGGGGTCATCGTCGGATCGGCCTTCGTCAAGCGGCTGCTGGACGCCGGGGACGACCTGGAGGCCGGTCTCGCGGGCGTCCGCGAACTCGCGGGCGACCTGGCGGCGGGCGTACGCAAGCGCGGGTGACACGCGGGCCCCACGGCACGGGCACGGCCGCGGAACCGGCCCCGGAGGGTGTGCGGTCGCACGTCTGATTGGGGTGCCCGCGTGTGTCCGGGCCGGTGCCCGGCGGGGCTGTCCCTCGTTAGGACGAAGAACGCGGCGGAGGGGTGCGAGGGCGCCCCTCCGCTTCGTTGTTCAGGGGCGTGAGCCAGAACAATCAAGACAAAAAGAACAGTGCCCGTGAGCGGCTGCAGGCCCAGCGGGTGAAGGAGAAGGCGCGCGAACGGCGCGGCCGCCAGCTGAAGGTCGCCGCGGCGGTGGTGGCGGTGCTGGCCATCGCCGGTGGCGTCGGCGTCTGGGCCGCCTCCTCGGGCGACGACTCGGGCGGCAGCGACAAGGTGGCGCTTCCCAAGGGGACCCAGGACAGCGACAAGCCCGCGGTGCCGGTCGGCAAGAAGGAGGCCCCGTCCACGCTCACGGTGTGGGAGGACTTCCGCTGCCCCGCCTGCGCCCAGTTCGAGAAGGGGTTCCGCGGCGCCATCCACGAGCTGGAGGACTCCGGGCTGCTGAAGAGCGACTACCACCTCGCGACGATCATCGACGGCAGCATGCACGGCAAGGGCTCGGTCACCGCCGCCAACGCCGCGCTCTGCGCCCAGGACGCGGGCCGCTTCCGCGAGTACCACGACGTGCTGTACGACAACCAGCCGCCGGAGCAGCAGGACCGGTTCGCGGACAAGAAGTACCTCATCCAGCTGGCCGGAAAGGTGAACGGGCTGATCAGCGACGCCTTCACGCAGTGCGTCAACGACGGTAAGTACACGGACTTCGTCCACAAGTCCAACTCCGCCTTCACCAACTCCGGATACCAGGGCACCCCGACCGTCCTGCTCAACGGCAAGAACCTCGCCGAGGAGAAGAACCTCACCCCCGACGGGCTCAAGCAGAAGGTGCGGGACGCCGCCAAGGACAAGAAGGCGGGCGGCGGATCCTCCGAGAACAAGCCGCCCGGCGCGAAGCCCGGCAACGCTAAGACGGAAAAGGCGAAGAAGGCGGAGAAGGCGGAGACCGGGGCCACGACGGTCGGGGCCTCGGCGGGCAGCGGTGCCGGACATTCGGCGGGCGCGGGCAGCACGGCCGGTGCGGGACACAGCGCCGGAGCCGGGCACGGTGCCGCGCAGGGACAGAGCGCCGGTTCCGGCGCGGGCGCCGAGCACTCGGGCGGCAGCGCGGACCGGGTCCCGGCCCCGGCCCCGTGAGGAGGCGGCCTGGCGCGGTACTGGATCGGAGCGGTGGCCTACCGGGTGGGTGTGGTGGCGTACCGGGCCGGTCCGGCGGGCTGCCGGGTGGAGCTGGTCGCGTACCGGGTGGGCCCGGTGGAGCGTTGGGTCGGATCGGTGGGGTACCGGACGGGCCCGAAGGGATGCCGGACGGGCCCGGAGGGGCATCGGGCGGGGCCGGTGGGGTATCGGGCGGGCCCGGTGTGACGCCGCACCGGCCCGGTGCCGTGCCAGGGCGCTCCCGTATCGGAGCGGCGATTCAGGTTCCGTTCCGGGTGCCGCTCCGGGCTCCACTCCGGGCGCTGCTCGGGGCTCCGTTCCTGGCGTCGTTCCGGGCCCCGACCGTGGCCGTAATCGACCGCCGGCAGTGACGGTCGTTACACAGCCGTAGCCGGGTGGGTTGTCGCCGCGCCCATCCGGCGCGGTAGCGTCGTCCCTGCCATGGACCTCGCATTCATTCCCAGCCCCTCCACGGGTGTCGTTCACCTCGGCCCGATCCCGTTGCGCGGCTACGCCTTCTGCATCATCATCGGCGTCTTCATCGGCGTCTGGCTCGGCAACAAGCGCTGGATCCAGCGCGGCGGCCGCTCCGGGACCGTCGCGGACATCGCCGTGTGGGCCGTGCCCTTCGGGCTCGTCGGAGGCCGCCTCTACCACGTCATCACGACGTACGAGCCGTACTTCGGCAAGGACGGCCACCCCCTCAACGCCTTCAAGGTCTGGGAGGGCGGCCTCGGCATCTGGGGCGCCGTCGCGCTCGGCGCGCTGGGCGCCTGGATCGGCTGCCGCCGCCGCGGTATCCCGCTGCCCGCGTACATGGACGCGCTGGCGCCCGGCCTGGCCCTGGGCCAGGCGATCGGCCGCTGGGGCAACTGGTTCAACCAGGAGCTCTACGGCCGCGCCACCGACCTCCCGTGGGCGCTGGAGATCAGCGACGATCCGTCCATCGGCCGGGTCGGCGGCACCTACCACCCGACGTTCCTGTACGAGTCGCTGTGGTGCATCGGCGTCGCGCTGCTCGTGATCTGGGCGGACAAGCGCTTCAAGCTGGGCCACGGACGGGCGTTCGCGTTGTACGTGGCGTCCTACTGCGCCGGCCGCGCCTGGATCGAGTACATGCGGGTCGACGAGGCCCACCACATCCTGGGCCTGCGCCTGAACGTGTGGACCGCGCTCATCGGTCTCGTCGTGTCCGTCGTCTACATCGTGGTCTCCGCGAAGAAGATCCCGGGCCGCGAGGAGGTCGTCGAGCCGGCTGCGCTGGACGCGGCCGCGGACGGGACCGACGAGCGCGGCAAGTCCCTCAAGGGTGCCAAGAGCACCAAGGACGCCGAGGAGACCACGGAGGCCAAGGCGGCTCCCAAGGCCGCGGGCAGCGGTAAGGAGAGCGTGGCCAAGGGCGCCGCGAAGCTGACGAAGGACGCCGGTTCCGGGAGCCGGACCGGCAAGGAGTCCTGACGCCCGGCGTCGCACCGACCGAGCTTGACGGAGGCCGTCCGGACCCAACGGGGTCGGGGCGGCCTCCGCCGTTTCCGGCGGGCTCACCGTTCCTCCCCGCATCGGACCCCGCGGGCCGCCAGCGCGAGGACCCGGCGGGCGGCGGCGACCACGGCCGGATCGACGAAGCGGCCGTCGGGCAGGGCACAGGCACCGGCCCGGGCGGCCGCCGCCTGAACCGTCTCCACGGCTCTCTCGATCTCCTCGGCGGTGGGCAGGTAGGCCCGTTCGATCACCGGCAGTTGGCGTGGGTGCAGCGCCGCCCGGCCGAGGAAGCCCAGGTCCCGGCCCCGGGCGCACGACAGTGCCAGTGCCTCCGTGTCGCGCAGGTCGGGGAACACCGACTGCGGTGGGGGCGGCAGCCCGGCCGCGCGGGCGGCGATCACCGTACGGCCGCGTGCCCAGCCGAGCCCGTTCTCGTCCCGTACACCCAGCTCGGCCCGCAGGTCGGCCTCGCCCAGGGAAAGTCCGTGCAGCGCCGGGTGCGCGGTGGCGACGGCGAAGGCGTTCTCCACACCCAGGGCGGATTCGAGCAGCGCGTACAGCGGCGGCACGTCCGCCGCTTCCTCGTGGGCATGGGCATGGGCATGGGCGTGGGCCGCGCCGGCGGGGCCCACGTTCCCGCTGCCGGCCGCGGCCGCCCAGGCCGCGGCGCGGCGGATATCGGCGGCCCCGCTCACCTTGGGAAGCCGCAGCCCGGCCAGCGCGGGGAGAGCCGCAAGGGCCCGGATCTCCGTCGGGGCGTACGGACCGGTGAGCGCATTGACCCGGACGTGGACGGCGGGCCCGGAGGAGGAACCAGGGGGCGCGGGCCGTCGAGCGATGAGCAGCTCGACGGTGGCCCGAAGGGCGTACGGCTTGCGGTCGGCGGCGACCGCGTCCTCCAGATCGATCACGATCGCGTCGGCCCCGGACACCAGTGCCTTGGCGACCACCGCCGGACGGTCACCCGGTACGTACAGCCAGGTCAGCGGCGGGACGGCGAACGGGGCAGCGGCAGCGGCAGTGACGGCGGCGGTCATACGACACCGTCCGCACGCAGCGCGGCGATCCGCGCCGCCGACAGCCCGAGCAGACCGGACAGCACCGCGTCCGTGTCCGCGCCGTGCGGACGGCCCGCCCACCGGATGGCGCCGGGCGTCGTGGAGAGGCGGAAGAGCACGTTCTGCATCCGGACCGTGCCCAGCTCGTCGTCCGGTACCTCGGTGATCGAACCCAGTGCCCGGTACTGCTCGTTGTCCATCACCCCGCGGATGTCACAGACCGGCGCGACCGCCGCCTCGGCCCGTTCGAACGCGGCCACCACCTCGTCCCGGCCGTGCCGCGCTATCCAGCCGCCCACCGCCGCGTCCAGCTCGTCGGCGTGCCGGGCCCGCCCCGAGCCGGTGGCGAACCACGGCTCGGAGACGAACTCCGGGTGGCCGACCAGACGCAGCACCCGCTCGGCGACCGACTGGGTGGAGGCGGAGACGGCGAGCCAGTCACCGTCGGCGGTTCGGTAGGTGTTGCGCGGCGCGCTGTTGACGGAGCGGTTGCCCGTACGGGGCTGGACGTGGCCGAGCTGGTCGTACCAGACGGGCTGCGGACCGAGGACCGTGAGCATCGGCTCGATGATCGCCAGGTCCACCACCTGGCCCCGGCCGGTGGACTCGCGCCCGCGCAGCGCCGCCATCACCGCATACGCGGTGGTCAGCGCGGTGACGGAGTCGGCGAGCCCGAAGGGCGGCAGCGTCGGTGGACCGTCCGGCTCGCCGGTGAGCGCGGCGAACCCGCTCATCGCCTCGGCCAGGGTGCCGAAGCCGGGACGGTGCGCGTACGGCCCGAACTGGCCGAACCCGGTGACCCGGACCAGCACCAGCCCCGGATTGACGGCGGCCAGCTCCGCCGGGCCCAGGCCCCACTTCTCCAGGGTGCCCGGACGGAAGTTCTCGATCACGACGTCCGCGGTGCCGGCCAGTTCCAGCAGGACGTCCCGGCCGTCCGGGACGGCGAGGTCCAGGGTGACGGTCTTCTTGTTGCGGCCGAGCAGTTTCCACCACAGGCCGACACCGTCCTTGGCGGGCCCGTGCCCGCGGGACGGGTCCGGACGCCTGGGGTGCTCGATCTTGATGACCTCGGCCCCGAAGTCGCCGAGCAGTGTGGCGGCCAGCGGCCCGGCGAACAGCGTGGCCAGATCGAGCACCCGCAGTCCGGCGAGCGGCCCGGCGGTGAGAGCGGGGGAGGGAGGGCGGTCAGGGCGGTCTTCCGGCGGTGGTGGAGGTTGTTGCTGACGCATGGTGTGCCTCGATTCTTGGGGGAGTGGTGGGTTGGGCTGGGGTGAGTCGGGGCGGACGGAGGGGTCAGTTGCCGGTGTCTCGCTGTTCTCGGGTGGGGGTACGGCTGACGACCAGCTCCGCGGTGCGGGCCGCGAGTGTGTCGAAGCCGATGCCGTTCAGGTCGCCGACGGTGGTGGCGAGGCGGTTGCGGAGCGGCGCCGTCCAGCGGGAGGGCAGCGCGCCGGGGGACCCGGCCAGGAGCCCGGCGATCGAACCGGCCGTCGCGCCATTGGAGTCGGTGTCCCAGCCCCCGGACACCACACGGCATATGGAGCCGGAGAAGGAGCCGTCCGCGTGGGTGAGGGCGGCGGCCAGCAGCGCCGCGTTGGGCACGACGTGCACCCAGTGGTAGCGGCCGAACGCGCGGTGCAGCCGGTCGACGACCTGCTCGAATCCGGCGTCGGACCCGGTCGGCTCGGCGTGTGCGGCCTCGATGCCGAACCGTACGGCCCGGGCCAGCCGCGACCGGTGCGGTACGGCGGTGAGCCCGGCCCGCAGGCACCCGTGCACGTCCGTGTGCCCGCCCGCCGCCTCGGCGATGGCGGCCGCCGCGAACATCTCGCCGTACACACCGTTGGCGGTGTGCGTGAGCGTCGCGTCCCGCCAGGCGGCTTCCGCCGCTCCGGCCGGGTCGCCGGGACAGGTCCAGCCGAAGATGTCCGCCCGGATCAGCGCGCCGATCCACTCCCGGAACGGGTTGCGCCAGGAGGCCGTGTACGGGGGCTCGATGCCGTCCAGGAGGTTGCGGTACGCCACCCGTTCCGCGGTGAACGTCCGGCCCGCGGGCAACTCGTCGAGCCAGAGCCGGGCCACGTCGGTGGTGCGGAAGCCGTGGCCGTGACGCTGGAGGAGCAGCAGCCCGAGCACCGGGTGGTCGAGGTCGTCGTCCTCGGGCATACCGTCGATGTTCTCGGCCAGCGAGGTGGCACGGCTGCGGGTGTTCCAGGGGTACCGGGCGGCGATCGCCGGGTCCAGGCCGGCCTCGGTGAACCAGCCGCGCAGTGGCCAGTTGCCGGTGCCCCGGGCGAGTGCGCGGATCCCGGCGAGCGGCAGCTTCTCGACCGGTTTGCCGAGCAGACACCCGGCCGCCCGCCCCAGCCAGGCGGCCTCCAGGCGAGGACGGAGCGAACCGGGGGCGGGCCGGGGTCCAGGAGCCTGGGCGGGCGTGGATGGCCACTCGGTGCAGGCCGCTTTGATCGCGGGGAGGTCGGTGGGCTCGTCATCGGCCAAGGGGGAGGGGAGCGCGGCCAGTTCGTCGAGTAACCGGCCTGCCAGCTCGCGCAGGCGCGGGTCGGCCGGGCGTGGGGAGGCGCCGGACCGTTCGGGCGCGGGGTGGCCGCCCGCCGCGCGCCAGCGGTGTTCGACGGCCGAGGCGTCGCGCCCATCCTCGGCGGCCTGCCGCAGCTCGTGTCCGATCAGGTCCTCGGGCTGTACCCAGGTCACGCGCAGGGCTCCGGGGCGCTGGTCCGGGGACTCGCCCGGCTGGCGGCGCGGCATCACGCACCCGCGATCGTGACGAAGGCGTGCTCATGGTCGAGCCGGCGCTGCCGGTCCCTCGCGAAGACCTCACGGGCGACCCGGGCGAGCGCCAGGGCCGGGGCGCGCAGATTGAGCCGGCTCGCGCGGGAGACGCCCTCGCCCCACTCCACGGGGATCGTGCGCTCACCGTGCAGGGCCCCGGCCACCGCGCCGCTCATGGTGGCGATGGAGTCGCAGTCGCGGCCGTAGTTGACCGAGCCCAGAACCGTACGGCGGAAGTCACCCGCACCCACCAGCAACATGCCCAGGGCGATCGGCAGTTCCTCGATGGAGTGCAGCCGGGACGGGCGGCGTGCCCCGAGGGAGGGTTCCCGGTAGGCGGGGCCCACGGTGTCGAAGGGCGCGACGGCCGTACGCAGCGGCTCCCACGCGGACTCGAAGTCCGTGTACCGGCCGGCCACCGCGCAGACGGCCTCTATGGCGGCGCGAGTCCCGTCCTTCGCGAGGCGCAGCGCGTCCTCGACCACGGAGGCAGGCGTGGCCCCCGGCTTGAAGGCGGCGGCCACCGCGGCCGCGAAGACGCCGGCGGCCTCCCGCCCGTACGAGGACTGGTGGGCACCGGCGATGTCCACGGCCTCCGTGTAAGCGCCCTCGGGGTGACCGGCGTTGACGATGCCGACCGGCGCCATGTACATCGCCGCACCGCAGTTGACGATATTGCCGACACCCGCTTCGCGCGGGTCGACGTGCCCGTAGTGGAGCCGGGCCACGAGCCACTTCTCGGCGAGGAAGAGGCGGTGCAGCGGCAGTGCCTCGGCCTCCAGCTCCGGAATCCAGCGGGGCGCGCCGATCAGGTCGGGCACGAGGTGCTCGGCGACGGCGTAAGCGTCCAGGTGGTCGCGGACCTTCTCGTAGACCCGTACCAGCGCATGGGTCATGAGGGTGTCGTCGGTGACGTGCCCGTCGCCCTTGTGATACGGCGCGATGGGACGCGCGGTGCGCCAGTCGTCGTGGAAGGGGCCGACGATGCCGGTGACGCGGCCGCCGTGCCGCGCCGTGATCTGTTCCGGTGTGCAGCCCTCGACGGGTCCGCCGAGAGCGTCACCGACCGCGGCCCCGGTCAGGCAGCCGACCGCCCGGTCCTCCAGGGAGGGGGTGGCGGGCGTCGCCGCGGGGGAGTGCGGCTGCGCCTGGGATCGCGGCTGTTCCGGTTGTGGTGGGGGAGGAGCGGGATACGTCATGACCGGTCAGTCCTTTCGGGACGGGACGGGGATTCCGACGTACGGGGGCGGGGACGGGACGGGGCCCGGGGGCGGGCTCAGGGGCCCGGGCGGGCAGTTGTTCAGCTCGGGTGCGGTCAGGTCCGTACGGGCGAGCTGTGCGGCCAGTTCGACGAGGTCGGTCCCCGCAAGCCGTGGCAGTGCGCAGCCCGAGAGAGTCCGGCAGGCATCGCGCCAGCTGCCGGGGACACCGGACGCCCCGCTGATCGCGCCGGTCAGCGCGCCCGTGAGCGCGGGGGCCGAGTCGGCGACGCGGGACAGGCAGGCGGCGGCCGGTACGGCCTCGGCAGGCCGCCCGCCGCCCGCGACGGCGAGAGCGAGCGCCACGGGGACGGTCTCGGCCGCGGCGATGCCGTAGCTGTAGACGTGGTCGACGATCTCGTGCTCCAGAGTGGGCACGAGGGCGAACGCGTCACCGGAACGGTGGAAACGGCCGGACTGCCCGGGGCCGTCGCAGTAGCCGGGCCGGTCTGCGGGCTGGGCTTGGGGCTGGCCTGAGGGGTCGGGTCGGTCTGCGGAATCGGGCTGATCTGTGGGCTCGGGCCGGTCTGCGGGGCCCGACCGGCCAACGCATTCGGACCGGCCAACGGGCCCGGGCCTGTCTGCGGGTTGTGGCCGGCCTTCGGAGCCGGGGTGGTCCCCGGCCACGGCGCGGGCGAGGCGCACGGCGTGCAGGGTGTTGCGGCGGATTTCCGTGCCCTCCGGCAACTGGGCCAGCGCCACGTCGGCGCAGGCGTCCGCCGTGGCGCCGCCCAGTGCCGCCGCGACGGCGGCGGCCATGGCACGGGCGCCGTACACGCCGTCACCGTCCTGGGTGTACCGGGCGTCGAACTCCGCCAGTTCCGCGGCGGCCAGTGGATCGCCGGGGTGGACGACGGCCAGCACGCAGGCCCGTACGCATGCGGCGTCGTCGAAGAAGTGCGGATTGTCGTGGCCGGTGGCGGGCGGGCGGAGCCCGGCGGCGAGGTTGCCCAGCCCGGCCCGGACGGAGATACGGGCCCGCAGGGGCAGCACCGCCGACTCCACCTCGGGCGCCTGCTCGGCGGCCGCGGCGATCTCGTCGGCCAGCGCGTTCCACGCGAGGTCGATGGAGGTACGCATGCGGCGGTCCCGGCCGAGGTCGCCGAGCGGGGAGCCCGCCGCGGTCAGCACGGCCTCCGCGGTGAAGGCCGCCCACTCGGCGTCGTCCGACGGGCCCAGGCGCAGCGGCTCGGGCGGCTGGTTGAGGGCGATCGGCACGGGCAGGGTGGTCGTCGCGTTCTGCTCGGCGAAGGTGTCCAGCTCGCGGGTCAGCCGACGGGTCCACTCGGGCATCCGCGCCGCCCGGTGCCGCGCCGCCGGCCACCCGGCGGCGTCCCCCGCCGCCAGCCCGAGCAGCAGCCCTTCGATGCGGCGGGGTACGGCGGACGCGTCGGAGTACGGGGGACCGGCGCCCGGGAACGGCGCGGCGCCCTGGTCCGCGGCGATGACGGGGGGCGGGGGACGGGTGACGGCGACCGGCGGAGCGTCCGCACCGGACCGAACCGGTGGCGACGCGTTGGTGGCACCGGTAAGTCCGGGTGTACTGAGGTCAGTTGGGGTCGGGCCCGGCCCCGGGAGTTCTCCGACACGGCGTGACTCGCGGGTCATGACGCCGTCACCTCGTCCGGAAGGGGAGTGAGCAACTCCGCGATGTTCAGGACGTGGTAGCCGGCCATGGACGGCAGGCAGCTGCCGCGGGCCGGGCCGATGGCCCCCGCCCAGTCCGCCGGGATGGCCTTGGTGCCGCCCAGCGCGCCCGCGAGGGCGCCCGCGACTGCCGCCGTCGTGTCGGCGTCCCGGCCCATGTTGACCGCCGTCAGTACCGAGGCGGTGAAGTCGCCACGGGCCGCCGCGAACGCGCCGAAGGCCAGCCCCACCGCCTCGGGCGCCAGGTCGGTCCACGGATAGCCGCCGATGACGACGGCGGAGCGGACCGCGCGCTCGGTGCCGAGCTGGGTGGTGCCCGGGGTGAGCCGGGAGCGCTGGGCGGCGGCGACCGCGCGGCGCAGCGAGCGGGCGGTCCAGGAGTCCTCGGGCACCACGGACAGTGCCGCGGCGATGACGGTGTCCGTGGACCCGGCCACCATCGCCGCGGCGACACCGGCGGCCACCGCCCGGCCTCCGTAGATGCCTTCGCCCTCGTGGCTGACCGTGCCGTCCACGGCGACGAGCCGGGCGGCCTCGGCGGGGCGGCCGGCGGCGAAGACGCCGAAGGGTGCGGCACGCATGGCCAGGCCGTCGCTCCAGGCGTGCCGGTGCTGGGCGGAGATGGGGGCGGCCAGCCCGCGGCGCAGATTCTCCAGGGTGCCGCGTTCGCTGAAGCCTGCGCCGCGGAACGGGCCCTCGTCGAGGTCGGCGATCCACTGGTGCCAGGCTGCCTCGACGTGCGCGACGGTGAGCGACGAGCCGTGCTCGGCCAGCATCAGGCCGGAGAAGATGGCGTACTCGGTGTCGTCCGTGCCGACCGGGTCGTCCGTCACGAAACCCTCGATACGGCCCCAGCGTTGGCGGATCTGCGACGGCTTCATGTTCTCGGCGGGCGCGCCGAGCGCGTCTCCGACGGCGAGACCGAGCATGGCGCCACGTGCGTGCTCCCGCAGGCCGGCGGGGCACTCGGGCCGGGGTGACGGGACAGGGCGCAGCAGCGGGCGCCGGGCCGACGGGGGGTTCGGGAGCGGAAGGTGCAGTGCGCTCATGTGCGTGCCGATCTGTTGAGCGGTGTGCGGGTGGAGTGGGGGGAGTCAGGGCCGGGGGCGGGAGTAGGGGCGAGGGCGAGTGTGGGTGTGGGGGCCGGCGCGGGGGGGCGGTGTGTGTCCGGGGCGTCAGGGCTGATCCGGGGCGTCGGTCGAGTGGTCGACGGTTCGGGTGCGGGGCATCCGGCCGAGGCGGCACACCCCGGCCGGATGTCATATGGAGGCGGCCGGTGCGGAGGAGGCGCGGACGATCAGGCGGGGTATGACGGTTTCGCGGCGGGCCGGTGCGCGGGGCGTCCCGGCGGGCTCGCGCAGCCGGTCCAGCATCATCTGGGCCGCGATCCGGCCGCGCTCGCCCGAGCCGAGATCCACGCTGGTCAGTGGCGGCCGGCCGGCCCGGGCAAGGAGCGTGTCGTCCATGCCGACCACCGCGACGTCGCCGGGAATGGACAGACCGCGGGTGTGCAGTGTCTGTGAACTGCCCAGCGCCAGCTGGTCGTTGGCGCAGAGGACGGCGTCGATGTCGGGCCGGGCGTCGAGCAGGCCGTGCAGCGCGGCACCGCCTGCCTCGACGGTGAAGTCCGTGGTCGCCGTCAGGCCGTGGTCGAGTTCGATGCCGCAGGATTCCAGCGCGGTGCGGTAACCGAGGGCGCGGTGGTGGCCGGGCACCGTGTCGGCGGGGCCGTTGATGAACGCGATGCGACGTCTGCCGGTCTCGACGAGGTGGCGTACGGCCGCTGCGGCGCCGGTCACGGAGTCGGCGCGGACGCTGTCCACAAGCGGGCCGTGCGGGGTGTCGTCGGGGAGCGAGCCGATGACGACGACCGGGCGGGCGGCCTGGGCGACGGCCTCCAGATGCCGGGGTGTGATGCGGATCGGGCACAGGATCAGCCCGTCGCTCGTACGGTCGGCGAGGCTGCGCAGGACGGCGAGTTCGTCCTCCACGACGGCGTCGGTGGAGTGCAGCAGCAGGCGGTAGCCCGCCGGTTTCATGACGGCCTGTATCTCGCGGACCATGGAGACGTACGCAGGGTTGCCGATGTCCTGCATGGCGAACGTGAGCTGCATGGAGCGGCCGCCCTTGAGGGAGCGGGCCACCGCGTTGGCGACGTAACCCAGTTCGGCGGCGGCCCGCTCGACCCGGGTGACCGTGTCGGGGCGTGCCCCGTGGCCGTTCAGCACCCGCGACACGGAGGCGATGGAGACCCCGGCCCGGACCGCGATGGTCTCCACGGTGGGCGCCCCACCACTCCCGTGCTCCCGCTTTCCCGCTGTCGGTCCCATCCCCGCCGCCCCCTCGACTTCGTCTACTGGAAACGTTTACAGATTCCCGCGCCGGTACCCCCGCGCGCACTGAGGTTTTCCGCAGTCTTGAATGCGGCTTTCCGCACCCCGCTGTCCCCGCTGCCTGTGATCCACCCCTCACTCCCGCCCAACCCGCCCGCAAACTCGCAGGTCAGCGCAGTAAGTTCGGCCTTCCTTGCTAGCGCGGCGGGACGCGTGAGGCATAGCTTCGAGGTGTTGGAGGGGGAAGCGCCGGCATCGGCCCACACCTCGCGAGAAGGGAACGGGTCCCCATATGTCCGTCATGGATGTCATGGACGCTTCGGCGCCCACGCACATAGCCCACCGCGACAACCACACGCACCGCGATGTGAACGGCGGCTGGCTGCGCCCCGCCGTCTTCGGCGCGATGGACGGGCTGGTGTCCAACCTCGCCCTGATGACCGGTGTCGCCGGCGGCGCGGTCTCGCAGCAGACCATCATCATCACCGGCCTCGCGGGCCTGGCCGCCGGCGCCTTCTCGATGGCGGCCGGTGAGTACACCTCGGTGGCCTCCCAGCGGGAGCTGGTCCTGGCCGAGCTGGACGTGGAGCGGCGTGAGCTGCGCAAGCACCCCAAGGACGAGCTAGAGGAGCTGGCCGCGCTCTACGAGTCGCGGGGCGTGGAGCCGAAGCTGGCCCGTGAGGTGGCCAGGCAGCTGTCCAAGGACCCGGAGCAGGCGCTGGAGATCCACGCCCGCGAGGAGCTGGGCATCGACCCGTCCGATCTGCCCTCGCCGACGGTCGCCGCCGTCTCGTCCTTCGGCTCCTTCGCGCTGGGCGCCCTGCTGCCGGTTCTGCCGTACCTTCTGGGCGCCTCCCAGCTGTGGCCTGCGGTGCTGCTGGCGCTGGTGGGGCTCTTCGGGTGCGGGGCCGTCGTGGCGCGGGTGACGGCGCGGTCCTGGTGGTTCAGCGGTCTGCGGCAGCTGGCCCTCGGCGGCGCCGCGGCGGGTGTGACCTACGTCCTGGGCGCAATGTTCGGTACGGCCGTAGGGTGACCCTTCGTGCAGCGCTATGCGGGCAACCGCATAACTAAAGCATTACTAGGCGGTTTCGTTTGGTTGGGGGCCGGGCATAAGGCCCAAGCGTTGCGGGCAATGTCGCCTGCTCGAAAACGACGCACACGACGCCGGTGGAGGCCGATCCGTCCGCCCGCGTCCCCGGTCCACCGCCACGAGTGGTGTCCGCATTCTGGAAGGCTCTATCCGCTTTTCGAGAAGCGAGCCATCCTGTAACCTGCACGAAATTTCGCGGAGGGCCAACGTCGTCCCTCGGCACCTCACATGCCACGACGACGTTGGGAGAGCCGATGCGTTCCGCGTCCACGCACTCCGCGACCACCGGCAGCGCCAGCGCCGCCGCCTGGTCGCCCATGGACGGGCGCCCCGCCCGGCAGGGGATGTACGACCCCCGCAACGAGCACGACGCCTGCGGCGTCGGCTTCGTGGCCACCCTCACCGGCGAGGCCAGCCACGCACTGGTCGAACAGGCCCTCACCGTCCTGCGCAACCTTGAGCACCGCGGCGCGACCGGCTCCGAGCCCGACTCCGGTGACGGCGCCGGCATCCTCCTCCAGGTCCCGGACGCCTTCCTGCGCGAAAGCGTCACCTTCGCCCTGCCTGCCGCCGGCGCCTACGCCGTGGGCATCGCCTTCCTGCCGTCCGTGGCCGAGGACGCCGCGGCCGCCGTCTCACGTATCGAGACGATCGCGTCCGAAGAGGGCCTGGAGGTCCTCGGATGGCGGGTCGTCCCGGTCGCCCCGCAGCTGCTCGGCAACGGCGCCCGCGCCACGATGCCCGCCTTCTCCCAGCTCTTCGTGACCGACAAGCACGGCAAGGACACCGGCCTCGCCCTGGACCGCAAGGCCTTCGCGCTGCGCAAGCGCTCCGAGCGCGAGGCGGGCGTCTACTTCCCCTCGCTGTCGGCGCGCACCGTCGTCTACAAGGGAATGCTGACGACCGGGCAGCTGGAGCCGTTCTTCCCGGACCTCTCCGACCGCCGGTTCGCCACCGCCATCGCGCTGGTGCACTCCCGCTTCTCCACGAACACCTTCCCGAGCTGGCCGCTGGCCCACCCGTACCGCTTCGTCGCCCACAACGGTGAGATCAACACCGTCCAGGGCAACCGGAACTGGATGCGGGCCCGCGAGTCGCAGCTCGCCAGCAAGCTCTTCGCGGACGCCACCGGCAACAGCGAGAACCTGGAGCGCCTGTTCCCGGTCTGCACGCCGGACGCCTCCGACTCGGCCTCTTTTGACGAGGTCCTGGAGCTGCTGCACCTCGGCGGCCGTTCGCTGCCGCACTCGGTGCTGATGATGGTCCCGGAGGCGTGGGAGAATAGCGCCTCCATGGACCCGGCGCGGCGCGCTTTCTACGCGTACCACTCCACGATGATGGAGCCCTGGGACGGCCCGGCCTGTGTCACCTTCACCGACGGCACCCAGGTCGGCGCGGTCCTGGACCGCAACGGCCTGCGCCCCGGCCGCTACTGGGTCACCGACGACGGCCTGGTGGTCCTCTCCTCCGAGGTCGGCGTGCTGGACATCGACCCGGCCAAGGTCGTGCGCAAGGGCCGCCTGCAGCCCGGCCGGATGTTCCTGGTGGACACCGCCGAGCACCGCATCATCGAGGACGACGAGATCAAGGCGCAGCTCGCCGCCGAGAACCCGTACCAGGACTGGCTGGACGCGGGCCTGATCGAGCTGGCCGACCTCCCCGAGCGCGAGCACATCGTGCACACCCACGCCTCGGTCACCCGCCGTCAGCAGACCTTCGGCTACACGGAGGAGGAGCTGCGCGTCATCCTGGCGCCGATGGCCAAGGCCGGCGCCGAGCCCATCGGCTCGATGGGTACGGACTCGCCGATCGCCGCCCTCTCCGAGCGCCCGCGGCTGCTGTTCGACTACTTCACCCAGCTGTTCGCGCAGGTCACCAACCCGCCGCTGGACGCCATCCGCGAGGAGCTGGTCACCTCGCTGATCTCCTCGCTCGGCCCGCAGGGCAACCTGCTGGAGCCGACCGCGGCCTCCTGCCGCAGCGTCATGCTGCCCTTCCCGGTGATCGACAACGACGAGCTGGCCAAGCTCGTCCACATCAACGCCGACGGCGACATGCCGGGCATGAAGGCCGTCACCCTGTCCGGCTTGTACCGGGTATCCGGCGGTGGCGAGGCACTGGCCGACCGGATCGCGGAGATCTGCGCCGAGGCCGACGCCGCCATCGAGGACGGCGCCCGCCTGATCGTGCTCTCCGACCGGCACTCGGACGCCGAGCACGCGCCGATCCCGTCCCTGCTGCTGACCGCCGCGGTGCACCACCACCTCATCGGCACCAAGCAGCGCACCCAGGTCGGCCTGCTCGTCGAGGCCGGTGACGTGCGCGAGGTGCACCACGTCGCGCTGCTCATCGGGTACGGCGCCGCGGCCGTCAACCCGTACCTGGCGATGGAGTCCGTCGAGGACCTGGTCCGCGCCGGTACGTTCCTGCCGAAGGACACCGACCCCGAGCCCGCGATCAGGAACCTGATCAAGGCGCTCGGCAAGGGCGTCCTGAAGGTGATGTCCAAGATGGGCATCTCCACCGTCGCCTCGTACCGGGGCGCGCAGGTCTTCGAGGCCGTCGGCCTGGACCAGGGCTTCGTGGACGCGTACTTCCACGGCACCACCACGAAGATCGGCGGCGCCGGCCTCGACGTGATCGCCAAGGAGGTCGCCGCCCGGCACGCCAAGGCGTACCCGGCCACCGGCATCGCCGCCACCCACCGCGCGCTGGACATCGGCGGCGAGTACCAGTGGCGCCGCGAAGGCGAGCCGCACCTGTTCGACCCGGACACGGTCTTCCGCCTCCAGCACTCCACCCGCTCGCGCCGCTACGACATCTTCAAGCAGTACACGGACCGGGTGAACGAGCAGTCCGAGCGCCTGATGACGCTGCGAGGCCTGTTCTCCTTCAAGTCGGACCGCCCCTCGGTGCCGCTGGAGGAGGTCGAGCCCGCCTCCGAGATCGTCAAGCGCTTCTCGACGGGCGCGATGTCGTACGGCTCCATCTCCCAGGAGGCGCACGAGACCCTCGCCATCGCCATGAACCAGCTGGGCGGCAAGTCCAACACCGGTGAGGGCGGCGAGGACCCGGAGCGCCTGTACGACCCGGCGCGCCGCTCCTCGATCAAGCAGGTCGCCTCCGGCCGCTTCGGCGTGACCAGCGAATACCTGGTCAACTCCGACGACATCCAGATCAAGATGGCGCAGGGCGCCAAGCCCGGCGAGGGCGGCCAGCTGCCCGGCCACAAGGTCTACCCGTGGGTCGCCAAGACCCGGCACTCGACGCCCGGCGTGGGCCTGATCTCCCCGCCGCCGCACCACGACATCTACTCCATCGAGGACCTCGCCCAGCTCATCCACGACCTGAAGAACGCCAACCCGCAGGCCCGCATCCACGTGAAGCTGGTCTCCGAGGTCGGCGTCGGCACGGTCGCCGCGGGCGTCTCCAAGGCACACGCGGACGTGGTCCTGATCTCCGGCCACGACGGCGGTACGGGCGCCTCGCCGCTGACCTCCCTGAAGCACGCGGGCGGCCCCTGGGAGCTGGGCCTGGCCGAGACGCAGCAGACGCTGCTGCTCAACGGCCTGCGCGACCGGATCGTCGTGCAGACCGACGGCCAGCTCAAGACCGGCCGCGACGTGGTCATCGCCGCCCTGCTGGGCGCCGAGGAGTACGGCTTCGCGACCGCGCCGCTGGTGGTCTCCGGCTGCGTCATGATGCGCGTCTGCCACCTGGACACCTGCCCGGTCGGCATCGCCACCCAGAACCCGACGCTGCGCGAACGGTTCAGCGGCAAGGCCGAGTACGTCGTCAACTTCTTCCAGTTCATCGCGGAGGAGGTCCGCGAGATCCTCGCCGAGCTGGGCTTCCGTTCGCTGGAGGAGGCAGTCGGCCACGCCGGCCTGCTCGACACCTCCAAGGCCGTCAACCACTGGAAGGCGCAGGGCCTGGACCTGGCACCGCTGCTGCACGTGCCGGAGCTGCCCGAGGGCGCCGTACGCCACCAGGTCACCGTCCAGGACCACGGTCTGGCGAAGGCGCTCGACAACGAGCTGATCAAGCTGTCCGCCGACGCGCTGTCCGCGGACACCGCCGAGGCCGCGCAGCCCGTACGGGCGCAGGTCGCGATCCGGAACATCAACCGGACCGTCGGCACCATGCTCGGGCACGAGGTGACCAAGAAGTTCGGCGGCGCGGGCCTGCCCGACGACACCATAGACATCACTTTCACCGGCTCGGCCGGCCAGTCCTTCGGCGCGTTCCTGCCGCCCGGCGTCACGCTGCGCCTGGAGGGCGACGCCAACGACTACGTCGGCAAGGGCCTGTCGGGCGGCCGGGTCGTGGTCCGCCCGGACCGCGGCGCCGACCACCTGGCCGAGTACTCGACCATCGCGGGCAACACCCTCGCCTACGGGGCCACCGGCGGCGAACTGTTCCTGCGCGGCCGCGTCGGCGAACGGTTCTGCGTCCGCAACTCCGGCGCCACGGTGGTGTCCGAGGGCGTCGGCGACCACGGCTGCGAGTACATGACCGGCGGCCACGCCGTCGTCCTGGGCGAGACCGGGCGCAACTTCGCGGCCGGCATGTCCGGCGGCATCGCGTACGTCATCGACCTGGACCCGGCCAACGTCAACCGTGAGCTGACCGCCGCCGTGTCCACCGAGCTGGACGCCACCGACCGGCAGTGGCTGCACGACGTCGTGCGCCGACACCAGGAGGAGACCGGCTCCACCGTCGCCGAGAAGCTGCTCGCCGACTGGGACGCCGCGCTGGCCCGCTTCAGCAAGGTCATTCCGGCCACCTACCAGGCAGTGCTCGCCGCCAAGGACGCCGCCGAGCGAGCCGGGCTCTCCGAGTCCGAGACCCACGAGAAGATGATGGAGGCGGCGATCAATGGCTGACCCCAAGGGCTTCCTGACCACCGACCGCGAGGTCGCCAAGACCCGCCCCGTCGGCGAGCGCGTCAAGGACTGGAACGAGGTCTACGTCTCCGGTTCGCTGCTGCCGATCATCAGCAAGCAGGCCGGACGCTGCATGGACTGCGGCATCCCCTTCTGCCACAACGGCTGTCCGCTGGGAAACCTCATCCCCGAGTGGAACGACTACGCGTACCGCGAGGACTGGACGGCCGCCAGCGAGCGGCTGCACGCGACCAACAACTTCCCGGAGTTCACCGGTCGCCTGTGCCCCGCGCCCTGTGAGTCGGCCTGCGTGCTGGGCATCAACCAGCCGCCGGTGACCATCAAGAACGTCGAGGTCACCATCATCGACAAGGCGTGGGACAACGGGGACGTCACCCCGCAGCCGCCCGAGCGCCTCAGCGGCAAGACCGTCGCCGTCATCGGCTCGGGCCCGGCCGGGCTGGCCGCCGCCCAGCAGCTGACCAGGGCGGGCCACACCGTCGCCGTGTACGAGCGCGCGGACCGTATCGGCGGGCTCCTCCGCTATGGCATCCCCGAGTTCAAGATGGAAAAGCGCCACATCAACCGCCGTATCGAGCAGATGCGGGCGGAAGGCACCAAGTTCCGTACGGAGGTGGAGATCGGCCGGGACATCGACGCCGCCAAGCTGCGCAAGCGCTACGACGCCGTCGTGATCGCCGCCGGCGCCACCACCTCCCGCGACCTGAAGGTCCCCGGGCGCGAGCTGAACGGCATCCACTTCGCGATGGAGTACCTGCCGCTCGCCAACAAGGTGCAGGAGGGCGACCTGACCGTCGCCCCGATCACCGCCGAGGGCAAGCACGTCGTGGTCATCGGCGGCGGCGACACCGGCGCGGACTGTGTCGGCACCGCGCACCGTCAGGGCGCGGCCTCGGTCACCCAGCTGGAGATCATGGGCAAGCCCGGCGACGAGCGGAACCCGAACCAGCCGTGGCCGACCTTCCCGATGCTCTACAAGGTCACCTCCGCACACGAGGAGGGCGGCGAGCGGCTGTACTCCGTCTCCACCACCCACTTCGAGGGCGACGAGGACGGCAACGTCCAGTGGCTGCACCTGGCCGAGGTGGAGTTCAAGGACGGCCGTCCCGAGACGAAGCCGGGCACCGAGCGCAAGATCCCCGCGCAGCTGGTCACCCTGGCCATGGGCTTCACCGGAACCGACCAGGACAACGGCCTGGTCTCACAGTTCGGACTGGAGCTGGACGCGCGCGGCAACATCGCCCGCGACGCCGACTTCGCGACCAACGTCCCCGGCGTGTACGTTGCCGGTGACGCTGGCCGCGGCCAGTCGCTGATCGTGTGGGCCATCGCCGAGGGCCGCTCCGCAGCCCGCGGTGTGGACCGCCACCTCGCGGGCGCCAGCGCACTGCCCGCGCCCATCAAGCCGACGGACCGCGCACTGACCGTGTAGCGGCCCCGGCTCACAGATGTCCCGTACAACGACGTGCGGAACACCCGCGGCGCCTGCCTCCCTCCCCGACCGGAGGGCAGGCGCCGCGACTCATGCGTGCAGGATCACCGGCCGGCTGCGGAAGCCGGTTCGGGGACCAGCGAGCCGTCCGACGTGTCCGGGAGGGCGGCCCTGGCGCGCACTCCTTGGGACGGACCCGCCGCCTTGCCGAGGTCCTTGTGCACGGTGCGGGCGAGGTCCTCGATCGCACCGACACCGGCGGACATGGTCGGATGGTCCGCGGTCAGGACGGCGAGCGCGTAGTCATGCCCCCCACCGGTGAACGCGCCGAGGCTGTGCACCCGCCAGCCGCCACCGGTCCGCTGCAGCCACCCATTCTTGACGTGCACCTTCACCCCTGCCGGAGCGCCGGCGGGGGCTCCCCAGCGCTGCTCGGGAATCACCCGGCTCATGAGATCCAGGGCATAGGCGCGGGCGGCGCCGCCCAGTACGGAGTTCTCGGAGGTGAGGGTCCTCAGCAGGGTGAGCTGATCGGCGGCGTTGATCTGGGTCAGCCCCCAGTACCCCTCCGTGTCCGGAACGGTGTCGTGCATCCCGGCGAGCCGGAGGAAGTTGTTTATGCGCGTTACGCCGATCCGCTTCCACAGTGAGGTGGTGGCGGCATTGTCCGATTCTGTGATCATTTTGGCTGCGAGGTTTTTCTCGGCCGCCGTCAGCTGACGCTGCTCGTCCTGGGCCTGGCGCAAAAGCGCGCCCAGTATCGTGACTTTGACGACACTCGCCGAATCGTACTGACGGCTCGCGTCATACGCGCACTTCGTATTGCTCTTACGGTCGTACAGCGCGAACGACATGTGGCCGTCCGAAGCGTGCGATTTCAACACCTGGCCGAGATCTTTCGCCAGCCGGCCGGCGCTTCCGTCGTCGTCGGACGTACAGGAGACCTGCGGAGACGTCGGACGGTCCGCCGACGGAGCGGTCGGCGTCGCCGCCGCCGGTGTCGCGGTGGCGATGAGCGAGGACAGGGCTGCGGTGAGAAGCGCCGCGGCGGAGAAACGCTGCTGACCGGAACCCAGGGGGCGTATTCGATGGCGCAAGGTGTTCTTTTGCCTTTCTGATGGTGATCGCCGACAGGGCGTGGAGAAGGGGCATGGCGTCGAGCGAGCACCATTCCCGCCGCAGGAGCATTCAGCATCAGGGATTCCGCGTCAATGGCGTAGATAACGTCGCGGAAGTCGCATAAGTGGTCATGGTGGGTGGTCGACGGGTGTCCGATCGGGGGAGCGGTCGATCGGGGGGACGGGCTATTAAGGGAAGGGGCGATTAAGGGGGCGGGGCGGGGGTGGGGGTTATCCGCCCACGTGTGTGATCCGGTGGTCGCCCAGCCGGGTCTGTACGTCCTGGAGCAGCAGCTTGAGCAGGCCCGCGAGCTGCTCCTGCTGGTCCGGCTTCAGGCCGCAGACCAGCTCCGCCTCCCGGTGCAGCACCTGGTCCACGGTTTCCTCGACGAGCGTGTGACCGGCCGGGGTCAGCTCCACCCATACCGTGCGGGGGCGGCCCTCGCCCGGGCGGCGCACGACCAGGCCCTCGCGTTCGGCGCGGGCGACGCGCTGCGAGATCGCGCCGGCCGTCACCATCGAGCGGGCCGCCAGTTCGCGGGTGCTGAGGGTGTACGGGGCGCCCGCGCGGCGCAGCACGCTCAGCAGGTCGAGGGTGGCGGAGTCCACCCCGGCGCCGGCAAGCACCCGTCGGCGGTCGTCGCCCAGCAGCTTGGCCAGCTGCCAGAGGGGCGTGACGATCGGGATGGACAGAACGGGGGTGCCGGGGCGCTCGCGTTCCCAGGCGTCGGCGATCTCTTGGACCGGGTACGGGGCGTCCGCGCTTGCCATGGGTTCTCCTGCGGGTGTTACGTTGAGGTCTAAATGTAGGCCTAAATTCAGACCTGTATCGAGGTCGGTGCCGGCCCTGTGTGGAGGTCTGCACCGGGCCCGCGTCGAGGTCTGAATTCAGGTATGAATTTAGGTCTGAATGATGACGTCAGGAGTCAGCCTATGTCACGCACCATCCTCGTCACCGGCGGCGCCACCGGCATCGGCCTGGCCGTCGCGCGCCACTTCGCCGGGCAGGGCGACGCGGTCACCATCACCGGCCGCCGCCCCGCACCCCTGGAGAAAGCCGCCGAGGAGACCGGCGCCCGCGCGGTCGTCTGCGACCACACCGACCCCGCCGCGCTGACCCGCCTCCTGGGCGAGCTGCCCGAACGGATCGACGTGCTGGTCAACAACGCCGGCGGCAACACCGACCTGGACGACGAGCCGGGTGCCGACCTCGCCTCGTACGCACGGGCCTTCCGCGCCAACCTCGATGCCAACCTGCTCACCGCGGCCCTCACCACAAAGGCCGTGGAGGACCGGCTCGCCCAGGGCGGCGCCGTCGTGCACATCGGCTCGATCGCCGCCGACCAGGGCGCGGGCTCCGGTGCGTACGGCGCGGCCAAGGCCGGACTCGCCACGTGGAACCTCGACCTGGCGAACGCGCTCGGTCCGCGCGGCGTCACCGCCAACGTCGTCTCACCCGGCTACATCGAGGACACCGAGTTCTTCCGGGACCGGCTCTCCGACGGGCGGCGCGCCTGGCTGGTGGACGCCACCGCCACGGGTCGGGCGGGGCGGCCAGGGGACATCGCGGCGGCGGTCGCCTTCCTGGCCTCCGAGGGGGCGCGGCACATCACGGGCCAGGTGCTGAACGTCAATGGGGGTGCGTACAGGACGCGTTGAGGTTGGGGGGGGCGGTAGTGACCGGGGCGGCGAAAGTGGTCGGGGGCGGTCTGAGGCGAGGGGGCGGGGCTCAGTCCCTCTCCTCGCTCTGGTCGTCCTCCTCGACGAGGCGGGCCGGGAAACCGCCCTTGGCAATCGGGCCCCAGCGCAGCGGCGTCACCCGGATCAGGGACTTGCCCTGCGTGATCATCGCGGCACGGTACTCGTGCCAGTCCGGGTGCTCGCCCGCGATGTTGCGGTAGTACTCGACGAGCGGCTCGACCGAGTCCGGTGCGTCCAGAACCTCCGCCTCGCCGTCGACCTGCACCCAGGGGCCGTTCCAGTCGTCGGACAGCACGAGCACGCTCACCGAAGGCGCCCGGCGGGCGTTGCGTACCTTGGCGCGCTCCGGGTACGTCGACATCATCAGGCGCCCGGAGTCGTCCACGCCGCAGGTCAGCGGCGACGCCTGCGGCGTGCCGTCGGAGCGCCGGGTGAGCAGGATCGCGCGGTGCCGAGGGCGTACGAACTCCAGCAGGCCGTCGAGGTCCACGCGGGTGTTGGTGGCAATGGAAGGGCTCATACGGACGAGCTTAGGACGTGGGGCGCGCTCGACGGGAGCGACGTTCCGGGGGGCGGCGCGGCCCGTCGTGTCCGCGCTATTGACTAAAAGTCAGCCGGGAACGACGCTGCTGGGCAGCCGTCGTAGCCGCACCCCGGGAGGACTGGTGGGTACAGGTTCACGTACAGACGCACGGACCGGCACGGGCGGGGACCCCGAGGGGCTCCGCGCGCTGACCGAAGCGCTCGGCGCCTCCGCGCCGCCCGGCTTCGCCGCCGCCGCGCCCGAAGAACTCGCTGTACTGACACGCGCGTTGCGCGCTCGTAAGGAGAGCCGTGCCGCGGGGCTCAACGACGCGGCCGAAGAGGCCCTGAAGCTGGTGCCGGCCCTCGCCCGAGGGCCCGTCCGCCGCATCCTCTTCCGTTGACGTTGACGTTGACGTTGACGTTGACGTTGGCTCTGGCTCTCGCTTCAGCGCTGGGTCCGGCTTTCGCCCTGGCTCCGCTGATGCCCCAGTTCTGCTGACGCCGCAGCTCCCCTGACTCCGCTCATCACGCTCATCTCGCTGATTCCGCCGACCGGACGGTGACTCCCATGGACACGCTCAGCAACCGCGCCGAGGCGCAGAAGATCGCCCAGCTGCTCGACGTCCTGCCGGAACAGCTGGACTTCCTGCACGGGCTGCCCGCCGAGGACGTACGGCAGCTCCGTGCCCGTACCGTTGACGCGCTCTTCGACGACGTACCGGACATGCTCGACCGCATCGCCGCCGCGACCAAACTCGTACCGGCCGGTGTCGCCGCCGCGATCTCACAGAAGGCGCTCGGGCCGCGGCTGGCCGCCTCCGTGGCCGGGCGGCTGGACCCCGGCCGCGCCGCGGACATCATCGGGAAGCTGCCGGTCGCCTTCACCGCCGAGTCCTGCGGCCATCTGGACCCCCGCCGGATCGCCGGTATCGTCGACCGGCTGGACGAGGACCTTGTGGTCCGCATTGCCGTCGCCCTCGTCGAACGCGGCGACCACCTGACGATGGGACGCTTCGTCGGCCATCTGCGCGACCGGACCCTGGGGCGGATCCTCCAGCTCATCGACGACCGGGTGGTGCTGCGCGTCGGGTTCTTCATCGACCTGCCCGAACGCCTCGACGCCATCCTGGAACTGATGGGGGAGGAGCGGCTGGCCTCGGTGGTGGCGGCCGCCGGGGACGGCCTGTGGCCCGAGGCGCTGGCCGTGGCCGGGCTGGCCGGGCCGGAGCGGCGTGCCCGGGTGGCCGCCCTTGCCGCCCGCCAGGATCCGGTACGGCTGGACGGTCTTGTCCGTACCGCGCACGAGCAGGGGCTGTGGGAGTCGCTGCTGCCGCTGGTGGCCCTGCTGTCCGAGGAGGACCGGCGTGCGGTGGCCGCCCTGCCGTCGCTGCGTGACGCCCAGGTGCTCGGCGCGGTCGTCCGGGCGGTCGTCGCGACCGGGCTGTGGGCGGAGTTCCTGCCGCTGGTGGGGGCGTTGCCGCCGGAGTCACGCAAGGTCGTGGCGGACACGGCGGGGGCGCTGCCGGACGCGGAGCTGGACGCGATGGTGCTGGAGGTCGAGAAGCAGGATCTGTGGGACACGGTGCTGCCGCTGGTGGAGATCATGGACGAGCCGGCCAAGGAGCGGGTCTTCGCGCTGCCGGTCTTCCAGGAACAGGGACAACAGGGGGAGCGGGGATAGCAAGAGGAGTATGGGCGGCAGGAACGGACGAACAGGGGGAGACGCGGAAAGGCGCAGGAGCCGGCGTGCGGTTCGCCGTCCGCTCAATCCGCCCTGGGCGCAAAGCGGGTGGCTACGCGGCGGCCGACCGTTAGCGTCCGGTACATGACCGCTTCTCCCGAATCTCGCGCAGCCGACCGTGCTCCCGAAGGCCCCGCCCCGATCGTCCCCGGTGTCTGGCAACTGCCGTTCCCGGTGGGCCATGTCTATCTCGTACGGCTGTCCGACGGCGGGTTCGCGGCTGTCGACACCGGTGTGCCGGGTTCGGCTCCGGCGATCCTGGAGGCCGTGACCCGGCTCGCCGGGACGCCGGACGCGCTGCGGCAGATCGTGCTGACGCATTGCCACGTCGACCACACGGGTTCGGCCGCCGACCTGGTGGCCGCCACCGGCGCCCGCGTCCTGGCGGGTGCGGCGGACGCCCCGTACATCAGCGGTACCGCGCCCGAGCCGCCGCCGGTGCTCACCTCCTCCGAGAAGCCCGTGATCGAACAGGTTCTGGCGGGCCTGGCGGAGGCGGGCACGCCGCCGCTGAAGCACGTGCGGGTGGACGTCGAACTCCACGACGGCGACGTCCTCGACGACTGGCCCGAGCCCGCCCACGTGCTGCATGTCCCCGGTCACACGCCGGGCAGCACCGCCCTCCATCTGCCCGCCGCCGGTGTGCTGTTCACCGGCGACCTCATAGCCACGGGGGCGGACGGCCGGGTCATCCTCGGTCCCTTCAACGTCGACCGGGCCGAGGCCATCGCCTCCTTCCGGCGGCTGGCCGCGCTGCCCGGCGTGGACACGCTGTGCGTACCGCATGGCACACCGGTCCGTACGGGCGCGGCGCGTGCCCTGGCAGCGGCCACGCCGGAGGCCGACTGGCAGTGAGCCGGGCGGTACGGGGCGGGTGACTCAAGGGCCGGGGTACGGGGTGAGTCACCGGCGTTCGGTCACGGGCGGCGGACCGCGTAGGCGACCGACCCGAACGGCCAGTCCGCGGCCAGCCAGTCGCGCACCGCCTCGTACAGGGGCCGGTCCAGCTCGGCACGGTCGGCCCGCACCCAGGAGCGGACCTCCGCGTCCGGGGTTTCCTTCGGGCCCTTGCCTGGCTTCGAACCGCCCCCGCCGCCCCCGCCGTGCCCGTCCCGTACCGGATAGATGTACACGCACCCGATCACCTTGCCGTCCGGTATCCCGATGACGGAGTACGTGAAGCCGGTACGCCGTTCGAAGTCCCGGGCGTGCCGCCGCAGGTCGCCGAGGTTCTCCTCGGGTGTCATACCGGTCTCGGGCGGCCAGCCGCGGCCGGCGAAGCCGGGGGTCGCCCGGATGTGCGTGACGCTGGAGGTCCAGGCGGTGTGGTCGGCGAGGTTGTGGCCGGGGCCGAGGGGCTCCAGCCGGAACCGGTCGGTGACGAGTTCGCCGGGGACGGCGAAGTCGGCGGGGACGAAGGGTGGTGTGTCCATGCGGTGAGAATAGGGTCCGGCGCGCCGCTCGACCGCGGCGTGCGACGGAACGTGACAGGAAGGCGATGCCATGCAGCTGCACACCCATGAGTGGGGTACCGGTGAGCGGGTCGCGGTGCTGGTGCACGGCATCATGTCCGACCACCGGACCTGGCGCCGGGTGGGCCCCGCACTGGCCGACCGCGGCTACCGCGTGATCGCCGTCGACCTGCGCGGCCACGGCGCCAGCCCGCGCGGCCCGTACGGCGACGGGATCTTCGCCGACGACCTGGTGGAGACCCTGCCCGCGGAGCCGGAACTGGCGCTCGGGCACTCGCTCGGCGCGATGGCGCTGTCGCTGGCGGCCGAGCGGCTGCGCCCGCGGCGCGCCGTCTACTCGGACCCGGCCTGGACCCTCGGCAACGCCGAGCGCCCGATGGACCCCGCGCTGTTCGTCGAGTTCAAGCGCGCCACCCACCAGATGATCCGGGGCTTCAACCCGCGCTGGGCGGAGGCCGACGTCGAGATCGAGGTGGCCACGATCGAGGCGTGGGACTCCGACACCGCGCTCGCCCTCTCCGGCCGGAGCCTCAAGGAGCGCATACCGGAGCGGCCGGTGGTCCCTTCCCTTGTGCAGGTGGCCGGGGAGGGCTTTCTGTTCACGGAGGCGGACAAGGAGCGGGTGGCGGCGCGCGGCTTCGAGGTCCGTACGGTCGAGGGTGCCGGGCACACCATCCACCGGGACGACTTCGACGGCTTCATGAAGTCGCTGGAGGGCTGGATCTGACCGGGCGCCGACCGGATCCCCATCGGGCGGGCGACAAATGACCGCCATCCGGACGCCATCCGGACGACCCGGACAACGCATCGCCTGTCGGGTTTAGCACTTGATGTTCAGTCTTGTACCACCCCGGAGGGTGCCGGCTGCGGTGGAGTGTGCCGGCCGGCGTCCGGGGCGCTTTGCCGCGGTCGGCGGCGGCTGATTAGGGTGTGGTCCGTGGTAGTAGCAACCACCCACCCCGGTCGGCCCGCGCACCGGCGACCCGAAATCCCCTGAGGCAGCACAGCGATGACCGAACCGGCGATACCGGCCCGGGGCCCCGCCGCCGCGCCGGAACGCCCCGCGCCGGTCTCCTTGTCGTCTCCCGCCCGGCCGCGTACCGAGGAGCGCATCACCGCTCTCGTACTGACGTACCGTCAGCCGCTGTTACGGTACGTCACCGGCTTGTTGCCCGCCGACCCGCAGCGGGCGGAGGACGTCGTCCAGGAGACGCTGCTGCGTGCCTGGCTGGAAAGCGACATCTCTCGCGTACGGGACGCCCGGCGCGAGGCCGGCTGGGAGCCCGGCCTGCCGTGGCTGTTCAGGGTCGCCCGCAACGTCGTGATCGACTGGAGCCGGCGCGACAGCTCCCGGCCGGCGGTGCCGACCGGGCTGCCGCCGGAGACGGCCGGCCCGGCGGACGAGGTCGCCCGCGTGGTGGAACGGACGCATGTCGTCGAGTTGCTCGCCCAACTGTCCCGCCCCCATCGAGAGGTTCTGGTGTACACATACCTGCTCGGCTGTTCCGGACCCGATACGGCGCACGCGCTGGGCATACCGCCCGGCACGGTGAAGTCCCGGCTGCACCATGCGATGCACCACCTGCGGCGGGCCGCCGCGCCCGACGCCCGGGACCGCGGATGAGCGGCCCGGGCCGTACGGTGCCGCCGGGGACGGCGGCCGCGGTGGTACCGGCGCAGTCCCCGGTACCGCTGGCCCTCGGTATGCCGGACCGCACCTCCTGGCTGATCCTCATCGGCTTCCTCGTCGTCCTGATCCTGCTGATCTGGCTCCTCGCCCGGACCGTCCGCAAACAGGGCGGCCTGCGCCGTACCTGCCGCCGGATCGCCTGGGAGGTACGGATGACGGCGCGGGCGTTCACCGCGCCGCTCCGCGCCTACCTGCGGCACCGGCGCTGCGCCCGGATCCTGGCCGCGTACTTCGCCGACCCGGCCGCGTACGACGTCTCCCGCGCGGCGCTCGACCGCGCGGACGCGGACGCGGGCGACGGCTGCTACGCGCCGACCGTCCAGCTGGCCCAGACCCGGGACCGGGTACACGTCGTCGTCGCCGGCCGCGACCCGGCCGGCGCCGGCGGACCGGTCGTGCCCTGGATCGACGCGGCGCACGAGCCGGGGGAGTGGACCTGGTCGGCGCCCGCCGACGCGGTACGGGGATCGTCGGCGGCGCACGGACGCGCCGTACGCATGCCGCTCGTCCTCGGCGTGGACCGCAGGACGACGGGCGTGGTGCTCGTCGACTGGCTGCGCGGCCCCGCGGCGCTGGGCGTCGAGGGCGACCCGCAGGTGTCCCGCAGCGCGCTCCAGGCGCTGGCCGCCCAGGTGGACCGGATGCCGGACGGGCCGCCGGTCCTGGTGGCACCCGGCGTGCACCCGCGCTTCCCCGGCCGTCCGCTGGACGACATCCTCGCGGAGCTGGCCGCGGACCGCTGGGCGGAGACCGGGTACGGGCCGGAGGCCGTGGACGAGACGGCGGTCCCGGTGGTCGTCTGCTGGGCACCCACGGCCGACCAGGCGGCGCGGCTGGCCGACCTGTGCGTACGGGGACGTGCCCGCGCGCTCGTCGGCGGCCGGCTGCCGGGCGCCTGCTGGGTCCTGCACGCCGAACCGGACGGGCGGCTGCTCGGCCCCGGGCCGCGGGTGGACGTGGAGTCGCCCGCGCTCGGCCCGATCGTGGCCCGCGCGGTACGGCGCAGGCAGCCCGCGCCGCACTGCGTCCTGCCGGGCGCCGGTGTGGGGACGGGCATGGGGACGGGCATGGTGCCGGAGTCCGGCCCCGGTTCCGGCGGCCCGGCCGGGTACGCACCCGGACCGGCCCCGGCGAAGCCGGACCTGCACAAGACCGCTCCGGTCCCGGTGCCCACTCCGGCCCCCGCCGAGCCGGTACGGGAACGCCCTGCGGCCCCCATCCCGCCGGGACCGGCCCCAGCGCCCGCTCCGACCTTCAACCCGGCCCCCACCTCGGCCGCCCATCCCCCCGCGGCCCCCGCACCCGCCCACCCCGCCGGCAACCCCGCCCACCAGGCCGAAGCGCCCCGCGAAACCGCCGCTTTCGACGCCGACTTCGCCGAGCCCGAGCCGGGCGTGCCCGCTCCGGCGGCCGCGTCCGAAGCCGTGACGCCGGAGCCCGCGCCCACCCGGCGTCCCGCCGCGGCGCCCACCCCGTCGGAAACCGGCTCCCCTGCCGATGCCGGACCCGGTAGCCGGCCCGGTGCCGACTTCGCCGAACCGGACTTCGCGGAACCGGACCTGGCCGTCCCCCGGGCCGCCGCCGCGCCGCCCGGCCTGGCCGGGGTGTCCGCCGCCTCCGGCACCCGCGGCACCTCCGACGCCGACTCCGACCCCACCGCCCCCGGCGATCCTCAGGAACGGACTCCTCGTACCCCGTGAGACTCTTCGTCACCCTCGCTCCGGCCGCGCCGGCCCGGCCCGGCTCACCGCAGCCCGCCCCCGAGCGGCGCGACCTGGTCCTGCACACCCCGGGCACGACCACGGTCGGCGCCCTGGCCGCCCGCTTCGCCGGTGCGCACGCCACCGGCGAGACGCCGCCCGCCCTCTTCCTCGGCGACCGTGAACTCCCCGCGGACCTGCCGGTGTCCGCCACCGGCATCCGCGACGGCGCCACGCTCGGCCTCGGCGGTCCCGTACCGCCCGAGCCGGACGGCGGTTACGGCCCCGACCGCACCGAGCTGCCGCCCCCGTCCCGCTCCGCCGACGGCGAGCGGCTGCCGCGCGCGCCGCGCGTGGAACTCCAGCTGATCGGCGGCCGTGGCGCCGGGCGGGTCTGGCCGCTGGATCTCGGTACGCACACCATCGGCCCGGCGGCGGGCAGTTCGGTACGCCTCCAGGGCCGCGACGTGCCCGGTGCGGGCATCCGGATCACCGTCCGGCCGGACGGCACGGTGCTGCTGGACGCCGGCCCGGCCGCCCGCAAGTCCGCCGGCGGTACGGCGGCGGACGGCGGCAGGCCCGCGTCCGGCCACCGCACCGACGTGGCGCTGTCGGTTCCCGAGCCGCCGCCCGCCCGGCCCCGCGCCGACGCGACCCCGCTGCCGCCCCCGCCGCCGCCCGAACTGCCCGACCCGTACGCCGACACCCACCTGCCGGTCCCCGAGGGCTGGGTGGAGTGGCCGCTCGGCGGCGAGCTGCGGCTGGGCGAGTTCCTGCTGCGGATCGCCGAGCCCACGGAGGCGGACGCCGCGGTGACGGCCTCCGAGGACGGCGCCCACCTGGACTTCAACCGGCCGCCGCGGATCGTCCCGCCGCTGGTGCCGGAGCGGTTCACGCTGCCCTCGCCGCCCGCACCGCCGCCCCGGCGCACCATCCCGCTGCTGGTGGTGATCGCGCCGATGTTCATGGGCATCGGCATGGTCGTCTTCCTGAACTCGTACTTCTACCTGATGTTCGCGTTCTTCAGTCCGGTCCTCGCCATCGGCAACTGGATCAGCTCCAAGCGCAGCGGCTGGCGCGACTTCCTCACCTCGGTCGCCAACTACCGGTCCCGGCGCGCCTCGCTGGAGCAGGACGTCAAGGGCATGGTCGAGCGCGAGCGCGGCCTGCGGGTCGCCGCCGGGCCCGACCCGGCCGCCGCCGGCATGTGGGCCGTCGGCCCCGGCGCCCGGCTGTGGGAGCGCCGCCGCGGCCACCCCGACCATCTGCTGCTGCGCGTCGGCACCGTACGCCAGTCGTCGCTGCTGACGATCGAGGACAGTTCCCGCGAGGACAACCACCGCTCGGTGAACTGGCAGATCCCCGACATGCCGATCGGCGTGGACCTGTGCGGCGACGGCGTCGTCGGCATCTCGGGCGAGACGGACGCGGCCCGCGCGCTGGCCCGCTGGACGGTGGCGCAGGCCGCGATCCTGCACAGCCCCCGCGACGTACGGATCACCGTGCTCACCGACGCGGCGGGCGCGCCCGCCTGGGAGTGGGTGCGCTGGCTGCCGCACGCCCGCCCCGGCGAGGGCGGCGTCGCCGCGCCGCCCACCGGCGGGCCGACCGTGACCGTCGGCAACGACCCGGAGACGGTCGCCAACCGGGTCTCCGAACTGGTCTCCGCGATCCGCTCCCGGGCCCGTTCGCGGGAGTCCGCGATGGGCGGGGCCCTGCTCGCCGAGCCCGACCTCGTCGTCGTCCTGGACGGCGCGCGGCGGCTGCGTGACGTGCCCGGCGTGGTGCAGGTGCTCAAGGAGGGCCCGTCCGTACGGGTCTTCCTGATCTGCCTCGACCAGGAGGAGCGGATGCTCCCCGAGGAGTGCGTCACCGTCTGCACGGTCGGCGCCCGCGAGGTGACGCTGCGCCGTACCGGCAGCGCCGACCTCACCGGCATCCGGCCCGACCTCGTGGACACCGGCTGGTGCGAGCGGATCGCCCGCGCCCTGGCCGCCGTACGCGACGTCACCCCGGACGGCTCCGACGGCCTGCCGGACCGCGTCAAGCTGCTGGACCTGCTCGGCCTGGAGCCGCCGCAGGCCGCCGAACTGGCCGCCCGCTGGACCAAGCGCCCGGCCTCCACCGGTGTGCTGCTCGGCGCCGGTTACACCGGCCCGGTCACCTTCGACCTGGTCAAGGACGGGCCGCACGGCCTGATCGCGGGCACCACCGGCGCCGGCAAGTCCGAACTGCTGCAGACGCTGGTGGCCTCCCTCGCGGCGGTCAACCGGCCGGACGAGATGACGTTCGTCCTCGTCGACTACAAGGGCGGCAGCGCCTTCGCGGGCTGCGAGCGGCTGCCGCACGTGCTGGGCATGGTCACCGACCTGGACAGCCACCTCGTCGAGCGGGCCCTGACCTCGCTGACCGCCGAACTGACCCGCCGCGAACGCCTCCTGGCCGACGCGGGCGCCAAGGACCACACCGAATACCGGGCGATGCGCCGCCGTGACCCCGCGATGGCGCCGCTGCCGAGGCTGCTGCTCATCATCGACGAGTTCGCCACCCTGGCCCGCGACGTACCCGAGTTCGTACCCGGCCTGGTCGGCATCGCCCAGCGCGGCCGTTCGCTGGGCCTGCACCTGCTGCTCGCCACCCAGCGTCCGGCCGGTGTGGTCACCGCCGACATCCGCGCCAACACCAACCTGCGGATCTCGCTGCGCGTCACCGACGCCCTCGACAGCCAGGACGTCCTGGAGGTCAACGACGCGGTCAGCATCTCCAGCGACACCCCGGGCCGTGCCCTGGCCCGGATCGGGCACCGTTCGGTGCTCCCGTTCCAGACCGCCTTCGTCGGCGCCGTACGCGACGCCGCGCAGGCCACGCCCCCGGACGCCGGGGACACGGAGCAGGGCGCGACGAAGGGGGCGCAGTCCGACGCCGACGTGTGGACCAGCGAACTCTCCTGGTCGCTGCTGGGCCGTACGGCCGCCGAACCCGCCGAGGAGACCGGGGACCTCTTCGACGCCATCCAGGAGGCGATGGACGACCGCGACGCGCCGACCGACCTGACGGCTCTGGTCGACGCGGTCCAGCAGGCCGCCGCCGAGCTGGAGATCGAGCGGCAGCCCAGCCCCTGGCTGCCCGCCCTGCCGCACGCCGTCAGCCTGGCCGAACTCCCCGACCGGCCCGACCCGGCCGACGGGCGTCTCGCGCCGGTCGTCTGGGGCCTGTCCGACCTGCCGGGCGCCCAGCGCCAGGAGCCCCTGGAGCTGGACCTCACCCGCTTCGGGCACCTGTACGTCCTGGGCACCCCGCGCTCCGGCCGTTCCCAGGTCCTGCGCACCATCGGCGGTGCGCTGGCCCGTCGGCACTCCAGCGCTGACGTGCACCTGTACGGCATCGACGCGGCCGGCGGCGCGCTGTCGCCGCTGTCCGCGCTGCCGCACTGCGGCGCCGTGGTACCGCGCGCCGACCTGGAACGGCTCGGCCGGCTGCTGTCCCGCCTGACCGCCGAGATGAGCGCCCGCCAGGAACTGCTCACCTCGCACGGTGCGGCCAACCTGACCGAGCTGCGCGCCTTCCTGCCGCCCGCCGAACGCCCCGCCCACGTGGTCGTCCTGATCGACGGCTGGGACTCGCTGGCCGCCCTGCTCGGCGACCACGACGGCGGCCGTCCGGTCCAGGAGCTGACCTCGCTGATCCGCGAGGGCGCGCCGATGGGCCTGCACGTCATCGCCACGTCCGAACGCGCGCTGATGACCGGCAAGGTCGCCTCGCTCAACGACGAGCGGCTGCTGCTGCGGCTGACCGACCGCAACGAGTACAGCCTGGCGGGCATCCCGCCGAAGCAGGTGCCGGCCGTCGTCCCGCAGGGCCGCGGCTGGCGAGGGGGCAGCGCCACCGAGGTACAGGTGGCCCTGCTCGGCGAGCAGGCCCTGCGGGAAGAGGGTGCTCCGGTCACCGGCCGTGACCAGGCCGAGGCGCTCAAGCGGATCGGTGAGCGGGCCGAACAGCGCGACCGGGACGTGCCCGCCGCGCGCCGCCCCGCACGCGTGCTGAGCCTGCCGCGCCAAGTGTCCTTCACCGACGCGTACGAGAAGGTCCCGGCGGCCGACCGGCGCCCCCTGTGGGGCCTGCTCGGTGTCGGCGGCGACGAACTGGGCCCCATCGGCGTTGACTTCGCGGCCGACGCGCCGTCCTTCCTCGTCAGCGGCCCGCCCGGCAGCGGCCGGTCCACCGCGCTCACCACGCTCGCGGTGTCCCTGCTGGCCGGCGGCACCCGGGTGGTCGCGCTCACGCCGCGCGAATCGCCGCTGCGGGGCCTGGCCCGGCACCCGCGCGCCGTGGTCATCCAGGACCCGGACCCGCTGGCCGACGAGGTGACCGCGGCGCTCAACGCCGAACCGGGGCCCGCCGTGGTCCTGGTCGACGACGCCGACCTGCTCGCCCAGCTGCCCGCGGCCGACGCGGCGCTGCGCGAGGTCGCCACCACCGGACGGGACCGCGGCATCGGCCTGGTCGCCGCCGCCACCGCCGAGACGCTGACCTCGGTGGGCATCGGCTGGCTCGGCCTCGTACGGCGGGTGCGCAAGGGCGTGCTGCTGTCGCCGCAGTCGCCGAGCGAGGGCGACATCCTCGGCGTACGGGTGCCGTACGACCTGCTGCGCGGCCGTCCGACGCCGGGCCGCGGCCTGACCGTCGACCCGGTCAGCGGCGCGCTGGTGTCGGTGCTGGTGCCGGAGACGGTGCTGCGCGAGGGAGACGCCGGCTGACCGGCCGTAAGGCAGATACGACGGTGCCCCGCCACCGGACGAGAGGTCCGGCGGCGGGGCACCGCCGTGTGGTGCGGAAGGTCAGCCGGCCTTCTTGGTGCCGGCCGCGATGTCCGCGTCCATCTTCTCGATGTTGTTCTTGATCTGGTTGAACTGGTTGGCGAAGGAGTTGATGCTCTCCACGGCCTTCTGCAGCGACGCGGTGAGGTTGGTGTACGACTCCTTCAGCGCCGGGCTGCTCTGCTGCATGAACATGCCGTTGTCCAGCAGGCCCTCGACGGAGGTCTTGGTGCTCAGCAGCAGCGGGTTGATGTCGTTGACGGCCTGGTTCATCACGCCGGAGACGCGCTGGATCTCGTTGTAGTCGATGTTGATGTTGCCTGCGGGCATGGTGCTGGCTCCCTGAATCGGTGTGATGGGTGGAGATCCGGACGGGGTCCGGGGCGCGGCGGGCCGGGGGACGGGCCGTCAGTCGTCGGACTTCTTCGGCTTCCAGCCGGTGTCCCCTTCGGCGTCGTCGCTCGTCCACTCCTCCGTCTTGCCGTCGGTCACCACGGTCTTGGTGCCGCTGCCGTCCTCGTTGACCTCGATGGTGGTGGTCACCTCGTGGCCGTTGAGTTCGACGGAGGAGTGGGTCGTACCTTTCACCGTCTGCTCGTTGCCGTCCTCGTCGGGACCGACGGTGGTGTAGGTGGTCTTGGTGTCACGGTGACCGGTCTTCTGGTCGGTGACCGAGGTGGTGGTACCGGTCGTGGTGCTCTCTTTGCCCTCGGTGTCCTTCGTCTTGCTGTTGAAGTCGTCCGTGGTGGTCTTGTGCTCCGGCGTCTCGGTCTTCGTGGACGTGCCGGTGGTGTTCGTGACGTTGCCGAAGACGTCCGTCGACTTCGAGTCGTACGTGCCGTCGTCGTGGTAGTTCGTGGTGTCGGTCGCCTTCAGGCCGGTCTTGGTCTCCATGGTCGTGGTGACCTTCGTCGGCTCGCCGTCCGCCCCGTACTCGTACGTCGTCGTGGTCTTGTTGCCGTGCCCGTCGTCGGTGGTCCACTCGTGGGGACGCTCACCGGGCTTCTGGGGCTCCTTCGGCAGCAGCTTCGGGTCGAGGTCCGGGTGTTCCTTCTTGGCCTTCTCGACCGCCTCGTGCCAGGCGTTCCACTCCTCGTTGCGGGCCTTCCACAGGTCGGAGGAGATCTGGGCGCTCTGCTTGGCCGCCTTGTTGGCCAGGTCGAAATCCCAGTCGGCCCACTTCTTCGCGACGCCGTCGTAGAGGTTCTTCAGCTTCTCCAGCTTCTCTTCCGAGCGTTTGAAGGAGCCCTTCCACGTCGAGTAGTACTTGCGGATCGCCGCGACGGCCACCCGGGAGCCGACCTCGTCGACCGAGTACTCCTGCTTGCTCTCGCGGGCCTGCTTGACCTCGTCCTTCAGCTTGCCGGACTTCTGTGCGACATCGTTGAGCAGCTCGTAGTCAACGGCTATGTCGGACACGGTCACACCCCTCGCGCGGTACTGGAGATCACTTCACGTCTCTCCTGGTCAAACGTATGGAGAGGCGGAACGGTTCATCCGGGAACCGGAGAAGCCGCGCGAAGTGATGTCGTTCACACAGTGAACCGATTGCTCCCCGGATACGTAAACGTAGGTGTGGTGTCCCATGGTCCGGATGCGCGGAACGCGCCGGTCGTGACACGAGTGAACGGTCTGCTGCGCGAAGGGAAGAGGCTTGGCTACGCGTCCCGGTGACTGGGGGGCCCTCGGCCTCGACGGCGACCCGACCCCGGGTGACGCCTCCGCCATCACCACCATCGCCGACGCGATGCGCGACCTCGCCACGCACGCGGGCACCATCAACAACGGCCTCAAGGCGCTCCAGCAGACCGCCGGCGACGGCCAGCGCTTCATCGGCAAGACCGCCGACCAGCTGCGCGACATGGTCGACGACCACCTGCACAACTTCGTCGGCCATGTGTCGGACTCCTTCAACCAGGCCGAGGCGGCGCTGCGCAAGTACGCCACCGCCGTCACCGACGCGCAGGCCGACGCCGACGCGGCACTGACCGCCGCCCAGGGGCTGGACAAGGACGACCCGCAGCTCCAGACCCACAAGGACCGGGCCGACGACGCGCAGTCCGCGCTCAGCACCGCGGCGAGCACCCTGGACAAGTCGCTGACCTCCGCCGGGTCGCTGATGGTCCAGCCGGTCAGCGACTGCGACCTGTTCTGGGAAGCCTTCCAGTGGCTGACCATCATCCTGTCGGTCATCGCCATCTTCACCGGCGGCGTCCTGGCGATCCTCGCCTGGGGCATGAACGCGGTCCTGCTGATCAAGACCATTGTCGACTTCAGCCAGGGCAAGGCCAGTGGCCTGGAACTCGGCCTGGCCTTCCTCGGCGTGCTCTTCCCCACCACCAAGGCCCTGCCGGTCGGCTCCATCCTCAAGGGCCTGGGCGGTGTCCTCAAGGGCGGCGTCGAGGGTATCGCGGGCGCCGGGAAGAACATCATCAAGGAGATCGGCCACTTCTCCTCGCTGCACAACATGCCGAAGGTCGTGGTGGCGCCGATCGTGCTCGGCATCCACGCGGCCCCCGCCTTCAACATCGTCAACGGCGTGAAGGGCCTCGGCAATCTCGCCAAGGGCGGCTGGGAGTCGCTGGCCGGCACCGTCGTCAAGGACTGGGCGAAGTTCACCGGGCACATCGACGGCAACTGGGGCAAGATCGGCGCGTACGCGAAGGTCAACTTCGAGCGGCTCGGCCGGGCGGGCATCGCTACCGTCGTGCCCCTGGACTTCACCGAGATGGGTGTGCTGGGCTTCGGCGGCGCCGCGCGGCTCGCCTTCGCCGAACGGGTGCTGGGCATCCCGCAACCGGATCTGCAGAGGCTGCTGGCCAACGCGGGGCGTACGGACACGGCGCTGGCCAACGGCGTCCCCGTCGGTGACTTCGGCGCCCTGGTGGCGTTCCGGCCCATCGGCGGGGCCGGCGTCCACTTCGTGCCGGGCAGCTTCGTGGACCTGTCGGCCCTGCACTTCGTCCCCGGCGGCTTCCACGGCGTGTCCTTCCCCGGGGTGCACATTCCCTCCGTATCTCCCGGCGGGCTCACCAGGTTCCCGGGCGCCGGCCTGCCGAACGGCATCGGCGGGCTCCACCTGGACGGGCTGGGCGCGTTCCGGCCCGGCGGCCTCGGGACGTTCAACTTCCAGGGTGTCGGCAACCTGATGCCCAACGGCATCGGCTCGTTCGGACACGGCGGGCTGAACCTCAACATCCCCGGCAATCTGGGCGGCCTGGGAGTCAAGGGCCTGGGGAACGTCACGCATGTCGGCGTGAACATGCCGCACGGGGTCAATGTGCCCCACGGAATCACCGTGCCGCACACCGGCGTGAGCGCGCCACACGGCATCACCGTGCCCGGCGGCTCCCTCACGCACACCGGCGCGCACGTCGGCCAACCCGGACTGCTGACCGTCCCCGACGTGCACATGCCGGGCATGACCACGCTCGACAACGGCCTGAGCGTCCCGGACGTGCACGGCGCCGGCGCCACCCGGCTCATCCAGCAGACGGACTTCGCGGCCGGCCACATCCGGATGGACAACAACCTGCTGCTGTCCGGTGACACCGCCATCGACCTGCTCAAGGACGCCCACGGATCGTCGGGCGTGCTCGGGCACGTGCCGGAGAACACCACCGCCCGCGCCCCCGAAGTCTCCTTCGACAGCGGCTTCGTGCACGGCATCGGCGACGGCCACTCCATGGCCCGCGGTGCGATCGGGCACGGCGAGGCCCTGGAGGATATGACCTTCCCCGAGCTGACCGCGCTGGCCAATGGCGATGTCGCGGTGACCGCATTCCACGGGGACGGCATCAGCTTCCGCATCGGTGAGGCGGCCCCGCGCACGATCACCGCCGACCACCTGGCGGCCACGGCGCCCGGCACGCCCGTACGGGTGGACACGCCGGGTACCCAGAACCTGGCGGGCACGCAGAACCCCCTGACCACGCACAACCTGACGAGTGCGCACGGCGAGGCCCCGGCCGTCCAGGGTGCCGTACCCCCGCCCCGAGACCTCGCCAAGGCCCCGGCCGACGTACCGGCGTCGTCGCTCGGCGGAGCACCGGACCCGCTGCGGCTGAAGACGCCGGAGACCGGTAAAGCCACCACCATCGGCAGCGGCGCCACGACCAAGGCGGCACCCCAACCGGTCGTCAACGAACACGACATGGCGATGAGCCTGCTGGACATGGGCGACCGCAAGCCGGTCCCGTCCGCCGGCCACAGCGCCACCTCGAACAGCCCCTCCGGGGTGTCCGCCCTCCCGGACCTGGACGGCGCGGGAGCCCGCGGCGCCACCGGCCCGGCGGACAACAGCGTCCTCGACCTGATCGCCCACCCCGGCGGCCCGGCGAAGGCCGGGGACGAGGCCGCCGTCGGCATACCGGCCGCCGTGAAGGCCACCGACAACGCACCCGCCCCGACGCCCGTACCCGCGCCGAAGACCGAGACGCCCAACTCCGCGCCCGCGGCGAAGGATCCCGGCACCGTCACCGCGCCCCCCGGCAACCGCTTCGGCGGTTTCTCCGGTGCCGCGGCCATGAACCACCGCCTGCGCGTCCGCAACGACCTGATCCTGGGCGGCTCGGTCGGCCCGGAGGCCGGGGCCAAGCTCAACGCGTGGGCCGGGTACGAGAACGCGCTGTCGCAGCTCGGCAAGGCGGAGCGCAAGGTGGACGAGCTGGCGCCGCCGCCCGGCGTGACCGCCGGCAAGCCCTCGCCCGCCCTGGCGGAGGCCCTGGACGACCTGGGCGTCAAGCGCGTCGAGGTCACCAAGGCCGAGGCCAAGCTGGACGAACTGGGCATCGACGCCTCGCGCACCCGCAAGCAGATCAGCGCCCTCACCGACGGCATCTTCGGCGAACACGGCCTGGGCGGCGGCCCGCGGCCGCACCCGCAGCCGGAGCCGCAGGCGGTTCCGGTCGTCGACAAGGGCAAGGCGAAGGCGGACTTCGCGGATGCCGAGCCCGTACCGCACATCGACAAGGGCAAGGGCAAGGCCGACGCCGCGGACTTCGGGCCCGTCCCCGAGACGAACATCCCGCGGCCCCCGGCACAGGACCCGCTCGGCCACACCCCCGGTTCCGGCATCGGCGACCGTGCCGCGGCCCGGCACGAGATCGTCACCGGCGGTACGAGTGGACACGAGGCCGACCTGCGGCTCGGCGCCTGGGAGCAGTACGAGCAGGCGTCGTTCGACCTGGCCCGCGCCCAGGGCAAGGCGGACGGGCTGGTGCCCAAGGCCGGGCAGCCGGGCCCGTCCAAGCCGTCCGCCGCGGCCGTCGACGCGCTCGACGACCTGAACGCCAAACGCGCCGAGTTCCACGACGCCGAGGCCCGCCTCGGCGAACTGGACATGGACCCCAACGCGCTCCGGCAGCAGATCGACGACGCCAACCACGCGATCGCCATCGACCGCGCGCAGCACGGCGAGTACGTCGGCCCGCTCGGCGGCGCACCGGCCCCGCACGGCGGCGATCCGCTGCCGGTCGGGCCGCACGACTGGTCCCCCGACCCGCGGGCGCCGCACGCCCTGTGGCCCGAGCCCGGCACCCACGGGGCGGGCCGCACCATGGTCAACCAGTCCTTCCGCGACCTGCCGTTCGCGGGCCACCAGCCGCTCACGGGGGGCGACTACCTGAGCTGGATGCGGGCCAGCACGGGGGAGGGGCGGCCGCTGTCCTACGTGGTCAACAGCATCGTCTCGTACAGCGAGATCGGCGGCGGCAAGCTCCAGGACTTCCTGAACTCGATCACCCGCGGCCTGGAGGGCTACGACGGCCGCCTCGGCGTGGTGATCGGCGTCAACGGCAAGCTGGAGGACCTCGCCGCCATCCACCGCGCGATGGACGACGCCCTCGCCTCGACGCACTTCGACCACCCGCTGGCGATGGTGGCCACCACCTTCTACGGCGACAACTTCCCGTACGGCACCATCCGCAACCTCACCATGACCAGCCCGGCGGCCCGGTCGATGGCGCACTCGATGATGCACGGCGGCGGGGCGGCCGGCCCCAGCCACCCGTACTGGGCCTTCATGGACTTCGACGTGTACGAGCACACCGTCCCCAGCGGCCGGCACGTCTTCGACCACTTCGACCGGGAGCTGAACCTCGGCCCGGGCGGCGCCGTGGACGACTGGGCAAAGAAGCTCCCCGGCGACACGGGGCCCGCGGCGAAGGTCTCCGACGACTCCGTGACGGTGCCGGGCGGTCCCGACACCCCGCCGCTGCGCCCGCTGGTGATGACCGGCGGCTACCGGGTGCCGGGGAAGACCGGCGAGACGGTGATCGTCGACGGCGTCGCGGTGGACCGCTCGGTCGAGGACCTGATCAAGGCGACCAAGACCCGCGGCGACACCCCCGACGGGATGGTCTTCACCCAGCAGGACGTGGACAAGTTCGCGTCCGTCGTCGACTCCGACATGCGCATCCGCGCCCTGATGGCCGACTGGCACGGACTGCTGCCGTACGGGCCCGAGCCGAACCTCTTCGTGGACGCCGCCGTCACCATGGTGGACGACATCCCACTGGCCGCGGGCCCGTGGCGGCCGGTCCGGTTCGGCGGCGGCACCGGCGAGTACAAGGGCCTGCGGGAGCGCCTTAACCACTTCCACGCCTGGGAACTGGACCAGACCCTGCCGGACGTGCCGGGCAACACGGTCGCGCGGGAGATCGCCGCAGCCAACTCCGCGCTGCCCGACCGCGGCACCGCGTTCCTCGCCGACTTCGTGAACGGCGCGGTCCCCACCGACCTGTCCCGCCTGATGTCCGGCTACTACAAGCACGGCAAGGCCGGCGGCGTCGGCAACATGCCGCAGGAGCACCTGACCCCGAAGAACGTGGTGGAGCACGTCTTCGCCCGGGACACCTTCGACCTGGACCCGAGCATGTCGCGGGCCAAGGACGACACGAAGATCGCCAAGCTGCGCGAGGACCTGCTGAAGGGGAAGTCCCCGGAGCAGGGCTTCCGGGACGACCCGCTGAAGCCCATCGGCATCGACGGACGGCCCCCCGGGCTCAACGAACACCCCCGGGTCACCCTCGACCGGCTGGGCGCCGGGCTGGGCGGCGACGCCAACACCCTCGGCCTGAACATCTCCATCCACGTACCGGGCCGGACGGACGGGCTCGTGGTGGGCATCGTGCCGGCGGACAAACGGTTCCTCAGCCATGCGCTGGTCACCGCCACCGAGGAGGCGGCGTACAAGCGGCTGCAGAACTACGTGATCGCCGAGGTCCTGCCCCAGGGCGGCCTGCCGAACAACTCGCTGCTCCGGGCCCTGCCGGAGCCGCCCCCGGCCACCGCCGGCGCGAAGGGAGGCCGGATCACGCCCGGCGCGATCCCGGACGCCTCGACGCTGCTGACGCAGGTGCAGCGGCAGATGGGCAAGAACGGCTTCGAGGACCTGGTCAACGACACGTACACACGGGGGCTCGACGGCCGCGCGCTGACCGTCGGGCTGGTCAGCGGACGCCTGGGTCCGGACGTGTCGGACATCGGCCCGATCGAGCGGATCGTGCTGGACCGCTATGCCAGGGCGTTCAACCGCCCGCTGGAAATCCGCGGTCTGGACGGCTCGGCCCACCGGGTCGACATCGAAGCCCGCAAGCCGGGCCCGCCGCTCTACCTGACCTGGGTCCCGGGCCACGGCGGCCCGCACTCCGGGCACTGGGACGTGAGCAACGCGGCGCCGCCCGCGCGGCTCGGCTTCGAGCCCGGCTCCGGCATCGGTGAGCGGTCCGCGGTCCGGCACGACATCATCACCGGCGGTACGGCCGGGACGGAGGCCGATCTGCGGCTCGGCGCCTGGGAGCAGTACGAGCGGGCGTCGTTCGACCTGGCGAAAGCTCAGGGGAAGGCGGACGGACTGGTGCCCAAGGCCGGGCAGCCCGGCCCGTCCAAGCCGTCCGCCGCTGCTGTCGGCGCGCTCGACGACCTGGGCGTCAAGCACGCCGCGTTGACCAAGGCGGAGACCCGTCTCGACGAGCTGGGCATGGACCCGAACGCCATCCAGCGGCAGATCGACGACGCCAACCACGCGATCGCCGTCGACCGCGCGCAGCGCGGCGAGTACGTCGGTCCGCTGGGCGGCGCGCCGTCCCGGCACACCAACCTCACCCAGGCGTTCGACGACCTGGACGTGGCCGGCGGCTCGTCCGCGCACCACGTCGACGACCTGGACATGACGGAGGCGCCCGCCCCCGTCGGCGCGGGCGACGACGTGACCCCGACGCCGCACGGCGACGACCCGATGGACGGGACGGGACCGTACGGCGACCTGGGCCACGGCGGCCCGCCGACCGCCGGACCGCTGCCCCGCGACCTGCAATGGCAGCAGGACGTGCCGAACCTCGGCAACCAGGTCACCCGCGGCGACGTCACCGTCAACGGCGCCTTCCAGCGGCTGCCCGGGTTCGGCCAGCGCCCGCTGACGCCGGACCAGTACACGAACTGGATCCACGCCAGCCTCGACCGGCAGAACCCGATGGCGTACGTGGTGAACACCGTCGTCCGGGCCGGCGACATCGCCGGAGAAGCGGGACGTCAGCGGCTGCGGGACTTCCTCACGGCGATCACCACCGACCCGAACGGCGAGTACCGGGGCAAGTTCGCGGTGGTGATCGGCGTGAACGGCCGCGCGGACAAGATGGCGGACGTCAACGCCGCAGTCCGCGGCGCGCTCGACGGGCTGGACGTGCCCTACCCGGTGGCCGCGGTCGGCATCGGCTGGACCGGCAAGGACTTCCCCTTCGGCACCATCCGCAACGTCACCATGACCAGCCCGCCGAGCCGGTACCTGGTCCGCTCGATGATGTACGACCCGCACCAGCCGGCGCACCCGTACTTCTCCTTCATGGACTTCGACACCTACCAGCGGCTGGTGCCCAGCGGCGATCACGTCTTCCAGCACTTCGTCAAGGAGTTCGAGATGGGCGGCGGCGGTAATCAGCCGCTGCGCCCGCTGACCATGTCCGGCGGCTACCGCCTGCCCGAGGGGAACGTGCCGGGCGCCGACACCGCCCAGCTCATCGAGGACACCAACAAACGCCTGGCCGAGGAGCACGCCAAAGCCGTGGCAGCCGCCGCCAAGACGGGCGGCAAGGGCAAGGGCAAGGACGTCGGACCGCTGCACACGGTCTCCGAGGCCGACCTGCCCGCCTTCGACACCGCCGTCCGCGCGGACATGCGGGCCCGTACCCGCCTGGCCGGCATCCACCCGCTGCTGCCCTACTCGCCCGAACCCAACCTCTTCACCGACGCCGCCGCGACCCTGCTGGACCGGGTCGGCCCCGGCTGGCAGCCCATCAGGTTCAGCCCCGGCACCAGTGAGTTCAACGGCCTGGCCGAGACCCTGAACTCCTTCAACGCCTGGGAACTCAACCGCACCCTGCCGGTACTGGACCGCTCGGCCTTCCCCGGCAACTCCCTCGTCCACCGGCTCACCGACCGCGAGATCGAGGCCGTCGCCCAGCGCCCGTACGACCGGGCGTACGGCGCCGACATCGAGACACCGACGGCCGGCCAGATCGACGCCGTACGGCAGCGGCTCGCCGCCCGCGGGCCGGGCGGCGGAACCGACGGACCGCTCGGCACACCGGAGATCGACGCGGTCAGCCGGCTGCTCACCCCCGGGGAACTGAACGCCATCGCGACCCGGCAGGCGGAGCGGCTGATCGCCGCGCACACCAACACCCTGCCGGACCGCGGCGTGCCCTTCGTGACCGACTTCGAGGGCGCGGCCACCCCCACCGACCTGTCCCGGATGATGGAGGGCATGTTCGGGGACCGGCCCGCGCTGCCGCAGGACCACAACGACGTCCGGCAGGCGATGGGCCGGATGTTCGGCCGCGACTCGTTCGCGGACGTCGACCCCCAGACGTCCAGGAGGGTCAAGGGCGGCCTGCACTGGGCCGACCGCCGGGACGACCACCTGACGAAGAACTCCGCCACCGGGCTCTCCCGCGACCCGCTGGCACCCGTCGACCCGGGACACGGCTCGACCCACTCGCCGCGGGACGTCGTGAACGGGCTCGACGGTCTGGGGACCGACCGCAACACCCTCGGTTTCAACGTCTCCGCGCCCATCCCCGACGACTCGGGCCTCGCGCTGCGGGCGGGCCTGCCGCTGAACGACAAGGCGTTCGCGAGCCTGGCGGCGGCGACCCACCCCGAGCCGGCCGGCTTCATGCGCAACCTGCACCTCGTCGTCGCCGGGTACCCGCCGGTGCACTCACCGCCCCGGTCCCTGTTCCACGCCCTGGAGAACGCCGCCGACAGCGGCGGCGGGCCGGGCCACACCCCTGGCGGCCTGCTCGACACCGTGGAGCAGTACCTCAGGAGCAAGCCGAAGGGCAGCAAGGACCCCGTCGTCAAACTGGTGCTGGCCGAGGCGGACCGGGCCGGAACGGGTTCCCGCGAACTGTTCGCCACATTGGCCACCGGGCGGATCGACCCGCACGGCTCGTTCGCCGTCGGCTCGCCGGGCGAACTCTCCGTACGGCTCTACGCCCAGGCACTGGGCGCCCGCATCCGCATCATCGACGGCGACGGCATGGTGGTGCACGAGGCCGCACCGGGCACGACGGGCGCGCGGTCCCGCCCCCGCCCCGGCCTCGACTTCCGCTGGGAACCGGACCCCGGCGGCGGCTGGCACTGGACCGTACGGGAGTCTGACGACATGGAGGAGCCGGCCGGCCAGCCGGTCAAGCGTCCCCGCAAGGGCAAGGGACGCGCCGACAGGCCTCCCCGGCCGCACGACGAGGACACGAGCATGGGCGACGCATGACCACCGCAGAACACCCGGACACCGGGACGGTCCACACAGTCGCCGCCGGACACCCGGCGGCGCACGCCACCCTGGGCGCCGCGCTGCACGCGGCCGCGCCCGGCGACGAGATCCGCATCGCGCCCGGCACCTACGAGGAGGCCCTGCGGATCGACCGCCACATCGTCCTGCGCGCAGACGGCGGCCCGGTCACCCTCGCCGCCCCCGGCGGCACCACGCCCGCGCTCGAAGTGCTGCCCGGCGCCCGGCTCACGCTGGACGGGCTGACCGTACGCGGCGGCGCCGCCGACCGGCCCGCCGTCCTGCTGACCGGCGGCGCCACCCACTGGCACGGCGGCGGCACCGACCGCGGACGCCTGGAGGTGCTGCGCGAGGCCGCGCTCACCATGACCGGCGCCCGCCTGACGGGCGCGGCCCTGGCCGGGGCGCTGATCCGCACCATCGGCGCGGTCCGGCTCACCGACTGCGTCCTCGAAGGTGCCCAGGGCACCGGCGTGGTGGTGGGTGGCGACTCCCGGCTGGAGCTGACCGGCACCCGGATCAAGGGCGCCACCGGCTCCGGAGTGCGGGTCCGCGAGGACGCGCGCGTCGTGCTGCGCGACTGCCTCATCGACGGCGCGGGCCGCAGCGGGCTGCTCTTCGAGGACCGGTCGGCGGCCCTCGTCGTCGACTGCCGCATCCGCGACTGCGGCGGCGAGGCCGTACGGGTGCTGGACTCCTCACCGGTGCCGCGCGACGGCGACCCGTACGAGGCCGCCGACGGGCAGGTGCCCGCGCAGGCCGGCGGCGGACTGCTGCTGTACGGCTGCGAGCTGACGGGCGCCGGCGCGGACGCCCTGCACGTCGCCGGGTCCGGCGACGCCGTGCTCGACGGCTGCGTGCTGCGCGACGGCGGCGGCTCCGGCGCCACCGCGGGGGAGCGGTCCCGCGTCCGGCTGGCCGACACCCGGATCGTACGGACCGCCGCCGCCGCCCTGACGGCACACGGCACGGCCCGGCTGGAGGCGCGCGGCACGACCGTACGCGGCTCGTCGGCCAACGGCGTGCTGGCCACCGGCTCCGCCACCGTCCAGCTGACCGACGGCGAGGTGACCGACTGCCGGTACAGCGCCGTGCACGCCGGCGGCGACGCCGAGCTGACCCTGACCCGGCTGCGCGCCGGGAACACCCCCGAACACGGCCTGCACGCCGTCGCCGACAGCCGCCTCACCCTCACCGAGGTCCACCTCACCGACTGCGGCATGTCCGGCCTCGACCTGTCCGGCACGGCGGCCGCCGAAGCCACCGAACTGTCCGTCGCGCGCTGCCGCAACGGCGTCGTCGCCGGCTCCGGCGGCACCCTGAGCCTGACCGGATGCACCGTCACCGACGCCGAACGCGCCGGACTCACCTTCGGCAGCGGCGAAGCGGACCTGACCGGCGGCCGCATCCTGCGCGCCGGCACCGCCGGGCTGGTCTTCCAGGGCGGCGCCACCGTACGGGCCGCGGACGTGGAGATCACCGAAGCGGCCGGGTCCGGCATGGTGGTCGCGGCCGGCGCCGCGCCCGACGTCCGCGCCGTACGGATCGCCCGCCCCGGCAAGAACGGCCTGATCGTCGACGCCAAGGGCGCCGGCACCTTCGAGGACTGCGAGATCACCGGGCCCGGCTTCCCCGCCGTCCACCTGGGCGAGGCGGCCGCCCCCGCCCTGACCAGGATCCGCGTCCAGGACGCCGAGGCCGACCTGAGCAGCGAGGACGGCGCCGAACCGAGGGTGCGCGACTGCGTCTCCTGGCGGGTCGAGGACGCCCAGTGGCCCGCGCCCTTCGCCCCCGTCCCGGCCGCCGCCGCGGCCGCCGCGAGCGGCGCGCAGTCCGCCGGGGCGCCGTCCGGCGACGGCACCACGACGACGGTCCCGCCCACCGAGGCCGACCTCGACGAACTCCTCGGCGAACTGCACGAACTGATCGGCCTGGAGCGCGTCAAGCAGGACGTCGCCTCGCTCGTCAAGCTGATGCGGATGGTCCAGCGCCGGGAGGCGGCCGGACTGGCCGCGCCGCCGCTCAGCCGCCACCTGGTCTTCGCGGGCAACCCCGGCACCGGCAAGACCACGGTCGCCCGGCTCTACGGGCGCATCCTGGCCGCCGTCGGCCTGCTGGAGAAGGGCCACCTCGTCGAGGCGGACCGCTCCGCGCTGGTCGGCGAGTACGTCGGCCACACCGGCCCGAAGACCCAGCGGGTCTTCATGGAGGCGATGGGCGGCGTGCTGTTCATCGACGAGGCCTACTCGCTGGCGCCCGCCCACTCCTCGGGCGGCAACGACTTCGCGCAGGAGGCCATCGCCACCCTCGTGAAGCTGATGGAGGACCACCGCGACGCGGTCGTGGTCATCGTCGCCGGATACCCGGTGGAGATGGAGCACTTCATCGACTCCAACCCCGGCCTCGCCTCCCGCTTCAACCGCACGCTGCTGTTCGAGGACTACGGCACCGAGGACCTGGTGCAGATCGTGGAACAGCACGCGTCGGCCCACCAGTACGAGCTGACCGACGCGGCCCGCGCCACCCTCGTCGGCTACTTCGACCACGTCCCGCGCGACGGCCGGTTCGGCAACGGGCGCTCCGCCCGGCAGACGTTCCAGGCGATGACCGAACGGCAGGCGTACCGCGTCGCGGAGAACGACGCGCCGTCCGAGGCGGACCTGCGGACGCTGTCCGAACTGGACGTACCGGAGCTGGACGTACCGCGCCAGGACGAGCCGTACCAGGACGCCAGCGGCCACGGGGCTCCGGAGGCGGTCGTGCCCGGCGGCACCGCCGTACCGCAGCCGCAGCCGCAGCCGTCCGGCCCGGGCGGGCCCGGCCGGCTCGCCTGACCGGCACCCCGCCCGCCCCAGCACCCCCCGACCACCCCCAGGAGGAACCCCGTTGTCACAGCCGAACAAGAGCGCCGGACCGGACCGCTCCGGCGCATCCGACCCGTCCCGGTCCGGTTTCGCGGAGACCTTCGCCAAGGGCGCGCGGACGCCGAAGCGCGGCCTGGCCCCCGGACGCCGGGTGTGGAAGACGGCGGTGGGCCTGCCCGTCCTGGCCGGAGTCGGCATCGGCGCGGTGGCTCTCGCCACCCTCGGCGCCTCCCAGGTGCGCTTCGGCGACGGCCAGGAGCAAGCCGTCGCCGCCAAGCAGCCGCAGCAGACCAAGACCGGCTCGCCCCTGCCGTCGGCCAAGCCCGGCAAGGCCCCCGGCGAGGCGCCGGGCGACAAGAAGGCCGGTGACGCGCCCACGCCGAAGAGCGAGAAGTCGCCCTCCGGCACGCCCGCGGCACCCAAGAAGAGCCCGAAGCCCGAGGCCAAGAAGCCCGCCGCGCCGCGCGAGGCCAAGATGACGTACGAAGGCATCGCCGGCCCCGGCTGCCCGACGCCCCCGCGCGGCGGCTACCACCAGGCCGGTGTCCACGGCGAGGTCGGCGTGGGCTGGTACGGGCTCAGCGGCGGCAGCACCCGCGACGGCGGCTGCAGCGGCCAGTTCACGTCCGTGCCGATGTCCGGCGACCCGAACAAGGACACCAACAACAACATCATGTGGTGGTGGGAGCCGGGCCCGGAGTCCCGCAGCTGCCAGGTGTCGGTCTACGTCCCCTGGGGCCCCAGCGAGCGTGACGTCCAGGGCAGCCCGACCCACTACCAGGTGCTGACCGACCCCTTCAACGGGGGAACGAAGGTCGGCGACTTCGCCGTCGACCAGGTCGCGCACCGGGGGAGCTGGCAGACGGTCGGCACCTTCCCGGTCCGGCAGAACAAGATCGGCGTGAAGCTGATGGACCGCGGCGACAACCACTCGCCGGGCCGGGACCGCGCCCACCACGGGGCCGGAGCCGTCAAGGTCACCTGCCACGACTGATCCCCGCTGACGGGTCCGCCGCGCGCGCCGCTGCGTCTGCTGTGTGCCGCCACTGTGTGCCGCCACGCCTCGCTGTGTGTGCCGCTACGTGTCGCACTCCAGCTCCGTACGGCACAGCGCGCAGCGGGCCCGCAGCCGGCCGCGCACCGGGACACGGATGCGCTGATGGCACGTCGGGCAGGGGAACGACACGCGCAGCGGCGCGCTCCCCTCGAAGGCGTAGCCGCCGGACGCTGCGGAGTTGCCGGACGGCGTGGGGCCGCCAGGCCGTCCGGTGCGCCGTGGGTCCTGGGCCGCGCGCCGGTCCCTGGCGTAGCGGCGGCGGCCCGACCAGCCGGCCGCGGCCAGCGGCGGCTGCTGCGCGTCGCGGCGGGCCAGCGCCAGGCCCGCCTTGTAGGCGTCGTACGCCTGCGGGCTGGTGAACCACGGCGCCGGGTCCTCGTCGAAGAGCAGCGCGCGCTTGGCGAGGACGTAGCCGAACTCCTCCGGGGTCAGGTAGCCCAGCTTCTGCGCGAACGGCCCGTGTTCGCGGTACGCGTCCAGCAGCAGCCAGCCCGCGCCCAGGTAGGCAGTGGCGGTGTCGGTGAGGATCTCGTTGTCGCGGGTGCGGGGGAAGGACAGGTCGAGGCGGTGCAGGTAGACGTGCATCACCTCGTGGGCAAGGGCGGCGCCGATGTCCCGGCGGTGGGACTTGAAGCGGGCGTTCAGCTCGACGAAGTACTCGGGGCCCGCGGTCAGTTCGACGTTGGCCGCGAGCTGCATGTCGCGGAACGCGACGATCACGCGCGCGTCGGGCAGCCGCAGGTGCTGCACCATGGCGCGGGCCACCCGCTGCGCGCCCGCGTACAGCTCCTCCCCGTCGTCGAAGGCGACTTCGGCGGGCAGCACGCTCGTCGCGAAGGTGCGGACCGTGTCGTACGACAGGCGTTTGTAGAGCGCGGTGACGGACGCGCGCACCGTGTCCAGGTGCGGATAGCCGTGCTCGATGTCATCGCCGGAACTGCCCGGGCTTCCCGTCGCCGCCACCCGACCACTGTACGTCTCGTCGGGTACGTCCGGTATGGGGTGTACGCGACGTGGGTAGAACAGGAGTTGGCCGGATGTACACCCTTGCCACTGTGATCGCCGACTCCACATAATCCAAGGGCGCTTTGCGGGCTCATCCCCCACTGGGTCCGGACGCCTTGCGGCGTGCTGCCGACTTTCACGCACGTTCTCCGGCGGTCCTTTCCGGTTCTCGCGTTGGCATGGGCCTGACATCGACGTGCAACCCCCCACGAAAGGAAGCCCGTTGCGAAGCCACCTGAAGCACCTCAAGAGAGCCACCGCCGCCGCAGCCGTCGCCCTCGCCGCCGTCAGCCTCCAGCCGACCGCCGCCAACGCCGCCGCCACCCCCACACCCCAGCCCGACGGCATCCATAACAAGATCGTCGGCGGCACCAAGGCCGACCAGGGCGAATTCCCGTTCATGGTCCGCCTGTCGATGGGCTGCGGCGGCGCCCTCTACGCCAAGGACGTCGTGCTCACCGCCGCCCACTGCGTGGACGGCAGTGGCCCCAACACCTCCATCACGGCCACCGCGGGCGTCGTCGACCTCCAGGACTCCAAGGCCGTCAGCGTCAAGTCCACCGAGGTCCTCCAGGCCCCCGGCTACAACGGCAAGGGCAAGGACTGGGCACTCATCAAGCTCGCCAAGCCCATCGACCTGCCGACCCTGAAGATCGCCACGGACGACAAGCTCACCAGCGGCGAGTTCGACATAGCCGGCTGGGGAGCCGACAAGGAGGGCGGCCAGCAGCAGCGCTACCTCCTCAAGGCCAAGGTGCCCTTCGTCGACGACGCCACCTGCAAGAAGGCCTACGGCGACCAGCTCACCCCCGGCGAGGAGATCTGCGCCGGCAAGCTGGACACCGGCGGTACCGACACCTGCCAGGGCGACTCCGGCGGCCCGATGTTCCGCAAGGACGACGCCGGCCAGTGGCTCCAGGTCGGCATCGTCAGCTGGGGCGAAGGCTGCGCCCGGCCCGGCAAGCCCGGCGTCTACACCGAGGTGAGCACCTTCGCCGCGGACATCAAGAAGGCGGCCGACGGCCTGGCCGGCTGACGGTCACCCCACAGCGCGCCTGCATGCCGCAGGGTGTGCGCCGCGCCCCGATGCCGTATGGCGCCGGGGCGCGGTCGTGTGTATGGGGTACGGGGCTTGAGCGCCGGGTCCGGAGCCTCGGGACCCGCACACTCCAGACCCCGCACCCCGCACCCCGCACCCCGCACCCCGCACCCCGCACCCCAGGGCCCGGCTCCCGCGCCCACCAGGCCGTCTGGGCTTGGGTCCCACCGGAGAGGGACCCCGCTCGTCCTTTCGGCCGGGGTGCGGGCGCCGACGCATGGCCGGACGGCCGATACCCGCCCGCACGCCCCCTTCCTAGCGTGGGCAGCGTGACCACCGAGCCCCGTTCGCGTTCCCGCCTTCGCCGCCCGCCACGGCCCCCGGGCCACGGCCCTGCCCGCCCCGGCGGCCACCGGGCGACCGCGATCGCCGCCCTGCTGCTGGCCGCCTCCGCCGCGGCCGTCACCTGGCTGCTGCTCGGCCACCGCGGCCACGGCCTCCGGGCCGTCCCCACGGCGGATTCCACGGCGGTCTCCACCGTCGCCGGCACCGACCGGGCCGCCCTTTCCGGCGCCGCCGCCCGCACCGGCGGCGACTGTGCCGTACGGGCCCCCGGCACCCACGGCTGTGCGTACACCGGACGCCCATACCTATACTCGCCCGCCTGCTGCGGGCCCCCGCACCGCGCCGGTCACCGCGCCGGTCACCTCGCCGTACGCACGGCCCGCCGGTGACCGGACCCGGGCCGCGCCAGCGGTTGCGGGGCGCGATCACCGCAGGTCAGATGGAAAGCAGCGGAAACGGCCCGGACCGCGGCCGAGCACGGCGCACGGACAGGGCGAGGGACACATGGCGATCAGCGTGGTCATCGCGGACGATCAGGAGATGGTCCGGATGGGCTTCCGGATGATCCTGGAGAGCCGGCCGGACATCGACGTACTCGCCGATGTCGTGGACGGCGCCGCGGCCCTCGCCACGGTGGAACAACTGCGCCCCGACGTCCTGCTGCTCGACATCCGGATGCCCGAGATGGACGGCCTGGAGGTCACCCGCCGGCTCGCCGAGCGCGCCGCCGCCCATCCCGAGTACGGGCACAAGCCGCGCATCGTCATCGTCACCACCTTCGACCTCGACGCCTATGTGCACGCCGCGCTGCACGGCGGCGCCTCCGGCTTCCTCCTCAAGGACGCCAGCCCCGCCATGCTCGTGGAGGCGGTACGCGCCGCCGCGGCAGGCGACGCGCTGGTCTCGCCCGCCATCACCGTACGGCTGCTGCGCGAACTGGCCCCCGCGGCGGCCGGCGGCACCACCCGCACCCTCACCGAGCCGCTGACCGACCGCGAACAGGACGTCGTACGGGCCCTCGCGCGCGGCCGGACCAACGCCGAGATCGCCGCCGAACTCTACGTCTCGCTGTCCACCGTCAAGACCCACCTCGCCAACGTCCAGGCCAAACTGGACGCCCGCAACCGGGTCGAGATCGCCGCCTGGGCCTGGGAGAGCGGGCTCGCGACGGGCGGCACCGGCGGCGGACCGGCCGTACCGTGAGCCCGATGTCCGGGTGGGCACGCGCCCACCCGCGCAAGGCCACCGCCGCCAGACTCGCCCTCGCCGTGGTCCTGCTCTTCCTCGTCGGCTTCGAGACCGTCGCCCTGGCCCGCCAGCCCACCCGCCCGCACGCGACCGTCGTCGCCGCCGCGGTCGTCGTCTGCCTGTGCGCCGTACCCAACGCGCACGTCCCGCTGAAGGTCCGCGCCTGGGCCGCCGCAAGCGTCTCCCTCACCGCCTCGGTGGTCCTGATCGCCGGACAGCACGCCCTGGAGGTGTGGGGCCTCGGCGAAGGCATCGCGCTGCTCGTCCTGCTCACCGGCGTCCTGCACCGCGCCCCCGGCCGCACCGCCGCCGTCCTCGGCCCCATGCTGGGCCTGTCCTGCGTCCTCGCCCCCATGCGCGACATCCGCCTCGGTCCGTACACCGTCGTCTACGGCGTGCTCACCGTCGTCGTCAGCGCCTATTCGATGATCCTGCGCTGGCAGGATGCCCAGCGGATGCGGGACCTGGCCGCCGTACGGTCCGCCGAACGCCTGGAACTCGCCCGCGAACTGCACGACTTGGTCGCCCACCACGTCACCGGCATCGTCGTCCAGGCCCGCGCCGCCCGTTTCACCTCGCTCAGCGGACCCCAGGCCGACGCCGCCTTCGAACGGATCGAATCCTCCGGCGGCGAGGCGCTCGGCGCGATGCGCCGCCTGGTACGGGTCCTGCGCGAGGGTGCCGCACGCAACCGGCCGCTCGCCGGACTCGCCGAAGTACGCACCCTCACCGAGGCTTACGCCCGCACCGGCCCGCCCGTCACCCTGCACATCGACAAGGGCCTCGACGAGACGGTCCCCGCGGAGGTCGCGGCGGCCGTCTTCCGCATCGTCCGCGAAGCCCTCACCAACATCCGCAAGCACGCCGCGGACGCCACCGCCGTCCGCATCGCCCTCCGCGCCGTACCGCCCGGCCTGGAACTGCGCGTCGCCGATGACGGAGGACACCCCGCCCGCCTCCCCCAAGAGGCCCGCGGCGGCGGCTTCGGCCTGGCCGGACTCACCGAACGGGCCGAAGCGATGGGCGGCCGGCTGACCGCGGGCCCCGCACCGGAAGGCGGGTGGGAGGTGCGGGCGGTGCTGCCGTTGGGGGAGGAGGGGACGACGGGAGAAGAGGGAGAGGAGGGGGAGAAGGGGGCGTACGGGGGCGAGCCCGGCTGACGCGGGGGGTTGTTCGGGGCGTGTGGGGCGTGCGGGTGGTGCAGGGCGTACGGGGTGCACGCTTCGTGTCGGGCGTACGGGATGCGCGGGGTGCGCGGGGTGCACATACCGTGCCGGGTGTGCAGATCGTGCGTGGCGTACGCACACCCCATCGCCGCCCGTTAGTCCAACACCTCCCGCCCCTTTGTCCATGGGCGCGCCCGCCGCGCACCCAGCACCCTGTCCCGCGACGGGCAGAGCCGGTGCGAAGGACGGAGAGCGCACGTGAACGGACCGACAGACGCGGAGCAGCCGACCGACGCGGCAGTACCGGCGAACATGGCAGTACCGGCGAACATGGCAGTACCGGCGGATACGGAAGCACCACCGGTGGATGCGGAAGCACCGGTGGATACGGCAGTACCGGCGTATGCGGCAGCACCGAACGCGGAAGAGTCGGCGGATACCGCAGGGCCGACGGGCCCCGGGACCCCGGCCGGCGCGGCGCCCGGTCCCAGCCGGAGGAAGATCGTCGTCGGCACCGCGCTCGCCGGGATCGCCGGTGCCCTCCCGCTCGCCGGCGGCAGCGCGTACGCCCACAGCAACGGCACCGGCCCGGGTACCGTCCCGCACCCGCCCCGGTCCGGTGAGGCGGTGCTGCGGTCCGGAGCGCTGGACGTCCGCGTCGACACCGCCTTCCCCCGCGTCCTCTCCTACACCGACCGCGGCACCGGCGCCGTCCTGTACGGCCAGCCCGACCCGGTCACCCGGCTCCTCGTCGACGGCACCGCCCGCACGCCCCGGGTCACCTCCCGCCCGGCCACCGACCGCATCGTGTACACCCTCGCCTTCGACGGCGGCACCGAGATCATCGCCGAGATCACCGTCAGCGGCTGGCGCGTCGACTGGCGTGTCACCAGGATCGCCGACACCCCGGCCCTTCGTGTGGGCACCCTGCAGATCCCCGGCCTCGCCCTGCTGAGCGTCCGCGACGACCAGCCGGGCGCCGCGGTCCTCGCGGCCCGTATCGACCTGGACAAGGCCAAAAGCGGCGACACCCTCGTCCGCATCGGCCCGACGACCCCCGTGGACGCCGCGCCCGCCGGCTGCGCGTACGCGGTCGCCGCCACCGGCCGACTGGCCGCCGCCATCGAGACCAACACCGTGTACGACACCCCCTCCGGGGCCACCACCTGGGAGAACGGGCGGCTGTGGCGCCAGACCACGGCGAGCGGCGGCCACCGCTTCGCGCGCCTCGGCTGCGGCCAGTGGACCCACCGCGCGGCCACCGCGCCCGTGGCCGACACCGAGCCCCTGCCGTACGCCACCGTCATCCTCACCCGCGACCGCAACGGCGACGGCACCGCCGACTGGCAGGACGCCGCCATCGCACTGCGCGACATCATGGTCAGCCCGCTCGGCGCCGACGAACAGCACCTGCGCGTCGTCGCCCACATCCCCTTCAACTTCGCCAGCCAGGCCACCAACCCCTTCCTGGCCACCCTCGACAACATCAAACGGATCGCGCTGGCGACCGACGGTCTGCGGCAGTTCACGCTCCTGAAGGGCTACCAGTCCGAGGGGCACGACTCCGCCCACCCCGATTACGGCGGCAACCACAACCAGCGGGCCGGTGGTCTCGCCGACCTCAACACCCTGCTGCGCGCCGGAAAGAAGTGGCACAGCGACTTCGCCGTCCACGTCAACGCCACCGAGTCCTACCCCGTCGCGCACGCCTTCTCCGAGACCCTCGTCGACAAGAACGACGCGCAGTGGGACTGGCTCGACCAGTCCTACCGCATCGACGCCCGCCGCGACCTGGTCTCCGGCGACATCGTCCGCCGCTTCCGGCAGCTGCGCGAGGAGACCGACCCCGCCCTGAACACCCTCTACATCGACGTCTTCCGCGAGTCCGGCTGGAACTCCGACCGCCTCCAGCGCCACCTGCGCGCCCAGGGCTGGCAGGTGACCACCGAATGGGGCCACGGCCTGGAACGGTCCGCCCTGTGGTCCCACTGGGCCAACGAGACCGATTACGGCGGCGACACCTCCCGCGGCATCAACTCCCGGCTCATCCGCTTCGTACGCAACCACCAGAAGGACGTGTTCGCGAACAAGTGGCCCACGCTGCTGGGCGGTGCCCGGATGGGCAACTTCGAGGGCTGGGTCGGCAAGACCGACTGGCACGCCTTCTACAAGATCATCTGGGTGGACGCGCTGCCCGCCAAATACCTCCAGGCGTACCCGATCCGCACCTGGCGCGACCACGAGATCACCTTCGAGGGCCCGACCGCCACCACCGTCACGGACACCGGCGGCACCCGCCGCATCACCACCGACGGGCGGCTGGTCTACGACGGCGGCACCTACCTGCTGCCCTGGGAACCACGCCGGGCCACCGACCCCGAGAAGCTCTACCACTACAACCCCGCCGGCGGCACGACCGCCTGGACCCTGCCGCGCGGCTGGTCCGGCACCCGGAGCGTGTACGCCCACCGGCTCACCGACCAGGGCAGAAGCCGGCCGCGGCGGCTGACCGTACGCGGCGGAAAGGTCCGCCTCACGGCCGAGGCCGGGCAGCCGTACGTCATCCACCGCCGCCCCGCCCCCACCCAGGGAGGCCAAGGCTGGGGCCCGGAAAGCGGCGGGCGCGGCCACGGCGGACCCGGCTGGGGCGAGGGCACGCCGCTCGCCGACCCCGGCTTCCACTCCGGCACCCTCGACGCCTGGCAGGTCACCGGGCCCGCCACCGTCGAGCCGAGCGCCCTCGGCGACCACGAACTGGTCGTCGGCGCGGGCGGCGCGGCGGCCGTCACCCAGCGCCTCGCCCGCCTGGCACCCGGCACCTACGCGGCCTCCGTACAGGTGGAGGTCGGCGCGCAGCCGGGGGAGCGGCGCCGGGCCACGCTGGAGGTACGCACCGGCGACGGCGTCACGGCCGCCAACTGGACCGAGATCTCCACCGCCGGCAACTTCGTCGCCGCCGACCGCAAGCACGGCACCCGCTTCCAACGGATGTTCACCCCCTTCACCGTCCCCGAGGGCGGCGGCCCCGTCACCCTCACCCTCGGTGTCGCGGCGGGCACACCCCGTGTTCGTTTCGACAACGTGCGGGTGGTCCCCGCAGTTCCCACCCGTCGGCCGGGGACCGTCGCGTACGAGGATTTCGAGCACGTACCGCAAGGCTGGGGCCCCTTCGTCAAGGGCGACGCGGGCCAGGTCACCGACCCGCGCACGCACATCGCGCAGCGGCACGCGCCCTTCACCCAGCGCGGCTGGAACGGCAAGACCATCGACGACGTCATCGACGGCGGCCAGTCACTGAAGTCCCGCGGCGAGAACGAGGGACTGGTCCACCGCACGGTGCCGCATACCGTGCGCTTCGTCCCCGGCCGCCGCTACCGGGTCAGCTTCCGCTACCAGAACGAGAAAGCCGGACAGTACGCCTGGATCACCGCCGTCGACGAGCCCGCACCCCGCGAACTGAGCCGCACACCGCTGCCCGTCGCCACCGCGCCCGCCACGCACACCTACGAGTTCACTGCCCCGGAGAGCGGCGAGGCATGGGTGGGACTGCGGAAGACGGGCGGGGACGGGAAGGCGGAGTTCGTCCTGGACGCGTTCGAGGTACGCGAGGTACGGGAGGCCTGACGCGCCCAGGCACCGGAACCCGACGCGTCAGGGCACCAGACCGGGCGCCCCTGCCCCTTCCCCCTCAAGGGTGGGGGCGCCCTCCAGCTCCAGCAGGAGCAACTCGTTGGCGCCCGGACGCAGCACGGGCCCGGGGACGAACAGTGTGCGCTGTGGTCCGGACGCCCAGTAGCGCCCCAGGCAGAAATTGTTGATCCAGGCGAAGCCACGCGTCCAGCCGGGCAGTTCGAGGGCGGCGTCGCCGGGGGAGGTGACGGGCAGCGTGGCCCGGTAGAGGCCCGGTTGCCCGGCAGCGAAGGGGTGGTCACCGGGTTCCCTGAAGGGCACCAGCTCCACCACCGCCGCGTCCTCCAACGCATCCAGCCGCAGCCCCCGCGCCCGTACACCGTGCAGATACTGCCGCTCGTGCAGCACCCCGCCCGTGATGCCCTTCGGCTCGCCGAGCCGTGGACCGTAATTGACACGCCCCAGCGACTCCACCCACAGCTCCACGCCGGCAGGCCCGGCCACCGCCGCACCGATCTCCGCCTCCTCCGCGTGCAGCGTCGGCCCGCGCACTCCGTCCACGTACGTCACCGCCAGGTCGCGCAGACCGGTGACACGCAGCGACAACGGCCCACGCGGACCGGGCACCTCGAAGCGGTAGCGCACCACACCCCGGTCCACGTCCAGCTCCTCGAACGTCGGCGGCACACCCGACGTCACCTCCGGGCCGCCCAGCACCTCCAGTACGTCCACGAGCGGCGCCCACCCGCCGGATTCAGCCCGTACGGGCACGGCGAGGACCGGCGGCGGTACGGGGACGTCGGGCAGCGGGCCCGGCGCGTACGCTGCCAGCACCTCGCGAAAGCGGTGGAACTTTTCCGTAAGGCGCCCGCGTTCATCGATCGGCGCGTCGTAGTCGTACGACGTCACGGTGGGCTGCAGAGCACCGTCGTGCAGCACGCCGGAACGGTTCGCCCCCGCCCAGCCGCCGAAGTTCGTACCGCCGTGCGCCATGTAGACATTGACCGACGCGCCACAGTCCACGATCTCGCGCAGCGCCTCCGCCGCGTCCTCCAGGGAACGCGCCACCGGCGCGTCACCCCAGTGGGAGAACCACCCGCACCAGAACTCCATACACATCAGCGGACCCTCCGGCTGATGACGGCGCAGCGCCGCGAACGCCTCCCGCGCCCCGGAACCGAAATTGGCCGTGGCCAAAACACCCGGCACTGAACCACCGGTGAGCATGTGGTCCTCGGGACCGTCCGAAGTGAACAGCGGTACGCGTACCCCGAGGCCACGCAGCAGGTCCACCATGTGCGCCAGGTACTCCCGGTCGCTGCCGTACGACCCGTACTCGTTCTCCGCCTGCACCATCACCACCGGGCCCCCGCGGTCGTACTGCCGCGCCACCACCTGCGGCAGCAGCCGCCCGAACCACCCCTCCACCGCCCGCAGGTACTCCGCGTCGCGGGTGCGCACCCGCCGCCCCAGCGGGCCGGTCAGCCAGTGCGGCAGCCCGCCGTTCTCCCACTCCGCGCAGATGTACGGGCCGGGCCGGACCAGTGCGAGCAGCCCCGCCGCGTGCGCCGCGTCCAGGAAGCGGCCCAGCGCCTCCGGATCGCGGTAGGTGCCGGGCCGCGGCTCGTGCAGATTCCAGGGCACGTACGTCTCGACGCAGTTCAGGCCCATGGCGCGCAGCATCGCCAGCCGGTGACCCCACTGCGCCTCGTGCACCCGGAAGTAGTGCAGGGCGCCCGACAGCAGCCGCACCGGGCGCCCGTCCCGCTCGAAGTCCCGCCCGCCCACCACGAAACCGCCCATGCCGCCCGCCCCGTCCGTCCGCCTGGTCTTCCGCCCGCTCACCCTCACCTCTGGCGGCGCGGGGGTCCATGGACAAAGATCGGCGGTGATTGGACGGAAGACGATCGGAACTGGGCCGGAACGGCCCGCAACAGGCCACAGCACGCCACGACAGGCCGCAACTGAACATCGGCCGCTACGGCCGCTACGGCAGCCACAGCCGCCACGGCAGTTCGGGAAGGAGCCCGCGTGTACCACACCTGGATGCGGTACTTCACACCGAGCCCGGTCCACCACCGGCTCGGCCTGGTCTGCCTCGGCGTCGGACTCCAGCACGGCACCCTGCCACCCGTCGGCCCGCGCGTCCTCGACCATCACGTCGCCGTCGTCATCGGCGCCGGCCGGGGCTGGTCCGAAGGCCCCGACGGCACCCGCCGGCCGGTCACCGCCCCCGCCCTGCTGTGGCTCGTCCCCGGCGTCACCCACCACTACGGCGCCGACCCGCACACCGGCTGGGACGAAAGCTTCGTCGACTTCACCGGCCCCGCCACCACCACCTACACCGAACTCGGCTACATCGAACCCGACCGCCCCCTCGTCCCCCTCGCCGACACCGCCGCCGCCCGTACCGCCATCGGCCGCATCACCCGCGCCGCCCGCCGCGGCAACCCCCTCCTGGAGGTCGAGACCGCAGCCGCCGTCCACGAACTCCTCGTCGCCCTGCGCCGCGCCCGCGCCGACACCGACGCGGACGGCCACCCCGTACTCCAGGCCCTGGCCCGCGACGCGTTCCTGCCGCTGTCCGTCACCGAACACGCCGCCCGCCACGGAATGACCCCCGCCGCCCTGCGCACCGCCGTACGCCGCGGCGCCGGCTGCAGCCCCAAGGACTACCTCCTGGCCATCCGCCTCGGCCACGCCAAGGAACTGCTCGCCGCCACCGAACTCCCCGTCGCCGCCGTCGCCCGCCGCGTCGGCTACACCGACCCGGCCTACTTCAGCCGCCTGTTCACCCGCCGCGTCGGCACCGCACCCGTCCGCTTCCGCGCCCGCCAGGGGCACACCGTCCCCGGCGGCTGGTCCACCCGCGTACCGGACCCCGACGACCCGCCACGGATCGGCTGACCCGGCCACGGCCGGGGCGCACGGCAGCACACGCGGGGCGCGCCCCGGCCGGAAAAATCACGGGACCAATGCGCGGTGTCAGTGCCGTACGGCAGCATGGCGCACATGCCCGCACTGACGCGCGACGAGGCGCAGACCCGAGCCCGAATCCTCGACGTCCACCGCTACACCATCGACCTCGACCTCACCCACGGACCCGACCACTTCGTGTCCCGCACGGCCGTCCGCTTCAGTGCGCGCACCCCGGGCGACACCTTCATCGAGGTCAAGGCGCAGGAGCTGCGCTCCGCCACCCTCGACGGCCGCCCCCTCGACCCGGCCACCCTCGACGGCAACCGCCTGCCGCTGACCGGCCTCGCCGAAGGCGACCACGAACTGCGCCTCGAAGCCGCCATGTCCTACTCCCGCACCGGCGAGGGCATGCACCGCTTCACCGACCCCGCCGACGGCGAGACCTACGTCTACACCCAGCTGTTCCTGGACGACGCCCAGCGCATCTTCGCCGCCTTCGACCAGCCCGACCTCAAGGCCGTCTTCGAACTGACCGTCACCGCGCCCGCCGGCTGGACCGTCCTGGGCAACGGCACCGCCACCCGCCAGGACGGCGAGGCGAACCACTGGACCCTCGCCGCCACCCCGCCCATCAGCACCTACCTCGTCGCCGTCGCCGCCGGCCCCTGGCACACCGTCCGCACCGAACACGCCGGACTGCCCTTCGGCATCCACTGCCGCCGCTCCCTGGCCCCCCACCTGAGCGCGGACGCCGAAGAGATCTTCGACATCACCCGCCGCTGCTACGACCGCTTCCACGCCCTGTTCGACGAGCCCTACCCCTTCGACTCCTACGACCAGGCCTTCGTCCCCGAATTCAACGCGGGCGCCATGGAGAACCCCGGCCTGGTCACCTTCCGCGAGGAGTTCGTCTTCCGCTCCGCCGTCACCGACACCGAGCGTCAGACCCGCGGCGTGGTCATCGCCCACGAAATGGCCCATATGTGGTTCGGCGACCTGGTCACCCTCCAGTGGTGGGACGACATCTGGCTCAACGAGTCCTTCGCCGAGTACATGGGCTATCAGGTGCTGTCCGAAGCCACCCGCTTCACCGACACCTGGACCGACTTCGGCATCGCCCGCAAGGGCTGGGGCTCCGACGCCGACCAGCGCCCCTCCACCCACCCCGTCGCCCCCGCCCCCGAGGACGTGCCCGACACCGCCTCCGCCCTCCTCAACTTCGACGGCATCTCCTACGCCAAGGGCGCCTCCGCCCTGCGCCAGCTCGTCGCCTGGATGGGCGAGAAGGACTTCCTCGCCGGCGTCAACGACCACATCACCCGCCACCGCTTCGGCAACGCCACCCTCGCCGACTTCGTCGAGTCCCTCGCCCAGGCCACCGACCGGGACGTACACGCCTGGGCCGAGAGCTGGCTGCGCACCACCGGCGTCGACACCCTCACCCCCGTCGTCGGCACCGCACCCGACGGCGGCTGGTCCCTGCGCGTCGACCGGGCCGGCAGCCGCCCGCACCACCTCACCGCCGGACTGTACGACCGCGACCCCACCGACCCCACCCGCCTCGTCGCCCGCGACCACCTCGCCTGGGACATCCCCGCGGCGGAACCCCAGGAGGACGCCACCGCACCGGCTTACGGCGCGCCGGGCACCGCACCGGTCGCCGGCCCCGCTCCGGTCGCCGGTCCGGCACCGGTCGCCGGCCCCGCTCCCGCCACCGGTCCCGCTCCGGTCACCGGCACCCCGCACACCGGCGCGCGGAGCGCCGTGCTGCAGCGCCGCCACACCGCACCGGGCGCCCGTCCCGCCCTGATCCTCCTCAACGACGGCGACCTCACCTACACCAAGATCCGCCTCGACCCCATCTCCTGGGACACCGTCCGCGAAGCCCTTTCCGGCCTGCCCGGCCCCCTCACCCGCGCCGTCGTGTGGAACGCCGCCCGCGACATGGTCCGCGACGGCGCACTGCAGCCCGCCGCGTACCTGGAGACCGTCCGCGCCCACCTCCCGTACGAAACCGACATCGCCATCGTCTCCGGCGCCCTCGCCTTCGCCCGCGGCCAGATCGCCGACCGCTACCTCCCCGCCGCCGACCGGCCCGCCGCCCTGAACACCCTCAGCACGGTCGCCCGCGACATCCTGCGCCGCACCGAAGGCTCCGAGAACGGCGACGGCCAAGGACTGCGCCTGGCCGCCGTCCGCACCTTCATCGACAGCGCCACCACCCCCGACGGCATACAGGACTGGCTTTCCGGCGGCAGCGTCCCCGGCGGCCCCACCCTCGACCCGGAGCTGCGCTGGCGCATCCTCGGCCGGCTCGCCGTCCTCGGCGCCACCACCCCCGCCGCCATCGAGGACGAACTGGCCCGCGACCCCAGCGCCACCGGCCGCCAGGGCGCCGCCACCTGCCACGCCGCCCTGCCCGACCCGGCCGCCAAACAGGCCGCCTGGGACGCCCTGTTCACCACCGACGAGCACACCGACCTGTCCAACTACCTCTTCAACGCCACCGCCGCCGGCTTCTGGGCCCCCGAACAGCTCGACCTGGTGCGCCCGTACGTCGGCCGTTACTTCCCCGCCGCGGCGGCCCTCGGAGCCCGGCGCGGCCCGGCCCTCGCCGACTCCGTCGGCCGCTTCGCCTTCCCCACGCCGTTCGTCGACACCGTCACCCTCGAACTGGGCGAGGAGTGCCTGCGCACCGCCGGCCTGGTCCCGGCCCTGCGTCGCAAGCTGGTTGACCAGCTGGACGACCTGAGGAGGGCCTTGCGGGTACGGGGCGTGTAGCGGAGTGCGGGAGCGCCGGGCCAGACGGGGCGTCCGGCCCGGCAGGGGCGGCCGCCCCGTCCGCCGGGCCAGGCGGGGCGCCAGGCCCGGCTTGCCGGAGGGGAGAGGCGGGCTGAGCGGGGGAGAGGCCGACCTATCGGAAGGAGACGGGCCAAGCGGTAGAGCGGCTACGGCGTGCCCCTGCGCGGAAAGGATTCGGCACGCACCCGCCGACCCCGCCCCCGGAACCAGCCCGCCCCCCGGCCCCCGGTGGGCAGCCCGTACAGGCCGTACGGACTGCATAGCAGGCAATGTGATCACCGCCGCCCCACCCGGCACTTCGGTACCCCTTTCGGGTTGAGCTCGCCCAGCTCGGCAGGTACGCCACCCGGCCCCGGCCAGTCTGTGGTGTGCCCGCTGTCGCGCACCCGAAGGACCGCCCATGAACACCCCGCCCCTCGCCGGCGGAGCCGCAGGCCCCGACGCCCTGCGCCCCCTCCTCGGCACCGTCCTCGACGCGCTGCGCGACGGCGCGGAAGCCCGGGGCGGGCCGCTGCCCGCCGGCGGCCCCGGCCGCGTCGCCGCGCGGCTGCGGGAGGCCACCGGACCGGTCCTCCCCGAGACCGGCCGCGGGGCCCACGAAGCGCTGCGCGCCCTGGTCCAGGCCCTGGCCGAAGGCGCCGCCGACCCCGCCGACCCGCACTGCGCGGCCCACCTGCACTGCCCGCCGCTGGCCCTCGCCGCCGCGGCCGACCTGGCCGCCGCCGCCCTCAACCCGTCCATGGACTCCTGGGACCAGGCCCCCGCCGCCTCCGCCCTCGAAGCCCGCACCGCCCGCGAACTCGCGGCGCTCGTCTACCCGCACGGGCCCGACGGCGCCTCCCGGCCGTACGCACCCGACGCCCCCGCGGCCCCCGTACGCGCGCACGAGGACGACCGGCCCGACGCCCTCGTCACCACCGGCGGCACCGAGTCCAACCAACTCGGCCTCCTCCTCGCCCGCGAGCACGCCCGCGCCCGCCACACCGAGCCCCTGCGCGTCGTCTGCGGCGCCAACGCCCACCACAGCATCCACCGCGCCGCCTGGCTCCTCGGCCTCCCCGAACCCCTCACCCTCCCCACCCCCGACGGCACCCTCGACCCCCACACCCTCCACACCGCCCTCACCGGCCTCTGTCACCCCGGCACCTCCGGCCCTCCCGTCCTCATCTGCGCCACCGCGGGCACCACCGACACCGGCGCCATCGACCCGCTGCCCGCCCTCGCCGACCTCACCCGCACCCACGGCGCCCGCCTCCACGTCGACGCCGCATACGGCGGCCCCCTCCTCCTCAGCACCACCCACCGCCCCCTCCTCGACGGCCTGCATCACGCCCACACCGTCACCCTCGACCTGCACAAACTCGGCTGGCAACCGGTCGCCGCCGGCCTCCTCGCCGTCCCCCGCACCACCGACCTCACCCCTCTCACCCACCGCGCCGCCTACCTCAACGCCGACGACGACACCGAAGCCGGCCTCCCCGACCTCCTCGGCCGCTCCCTGCGCACCACCCGCCGCCCCGACATCCTCAAGATGGCCGTCACCCTCCAGGCCCTCGGCCGCACCGGCTTCGCCGACCTCATCGACCGCACCCTCGCCGCCGCCCGCACCCTCGCCGACCTCATTGACCACCACCCCGCGTACGAACTCCACTCCCGCCCCACCCTCAGTACCGTCCTCTTCCGCCCCACCGGCGCCGACGACACCACCGTCGCCACCATCCGCCGCCGCCTCCTGCACCACGGCCGCGCCGTCCTCGGCCGCGCCGCCACCCCCACCGGCCTCTGGCTCAAGGCCACCCTCCTCAACCCCCACACCACCACCGACAACCTCGCCGCACTGCTGAAACTCGTGGAAGGCCACACCCCCCGATGAGCACCACCCCCCACCCCGACGCCGTCACCCTCCAACTGCCGTCCCCGGACCCCGGACGCCCCGGCCCCACCTGCTTCCGCACCGCCGGCACCCGGCCCCCCGACCCCGAACCCACCCCCACCCGGCCCTCCACCGAGCCCGACGAACCACTGGACCTCGCCGGCATCGGCATCGGCCCCTTCAACCTCTCCCTCGCCGCCCTCGCCCAGCCCCTCACCCACCTGCGCACCGCCTTCTACGACCAGCGCCCCGCCTTCCACTGGCATCCCGGCCTCCTCATCGAGGACGCCACCCTCCAAGTCCCCTTCCTCGCCGACCTCGTCACCCTCGCCGACCCCGCCAGCCACTGGAGCTTCCTGAACTACCTCAAATACCGGGAACGCCTCTTCCCCTTCTACTTCGCCGAACGCTTCCACATCCACCGTGCCGAATACGACGCCTACTGCCGCTGGGTCAGCGAAAACCTCCCCGGCCTGCACTTCCGCCACCAGGTCGACGCCGTCCGCTGGAACAACGACCGCGCCGCCTTCGAAGTCGACTACACCCAGCTCGGTGAGGACGGCGAAGCCGAAGCCCTCGGCCGCACCCACGCCCGCAACCTCGCCCTCGGCGTCGGCACCGTCCCCCACGTACCCGACCCCCTCAAACCCCTCGTCGACGCCCCCACCGTCCCCGTCCTGCACGCCGCCGACTACCTCGCCCACCGCGAACGCCTGCTGACCGCCGAACACATCACCGTCATCGGCGCCGGCCAGTCCGGCGCCGAAGTCTTCCTCGACCTGCTACGCGCCCGCCCCACCGGCCGCGAAGGCCTCCACTGGCTCGCCCGCACCGCCGCCTTCGCCCCCATGGAATACAGCAAACTCGGCCTCGAACACTTCACCCCCGACTACACCCGCTACTTCCACGCCCTCCCCGAACCCGTACGCGACGAACTCCTCCCCGGCCAGTGGCAGCTCCACAAAGGCATCGACCACGCCACCCTCGCCGCCATCCACGACGAGCTCTACCGCCGCACCCTGCACGGCGGCTGGCCGGACGCCACCCTCACCCCGGGCGTCACCGTCCGCACCGCGGGCCGCGTCGGCACCACCAAGGTCGAACTCCACCTCGACCACCCCCACCAGGGCGCCCGCTCCCGCCTGACCACCGACGCCGTCGTCCTCGCCACCGGCTACCGCGAAGGCCGCACCGACACCCTGCTCGCCGCCCTCGACCCCTACATGCGCCGCGACGCCGCCGGACGCCCCCGCATCGACGCCGACCAGCGCCTCCTCCTCGACCCCTGCGTCACCGGCTCCGTCTACGTACAGAACGCCGAACACCACACCCACGGCGTCGGCACCCCCGACCTCGGCCTCTCCGCCTGGCGCAGCGCCACCATCCTCAACTCCCTCACCGACAGCACCACCTACCCTCTCCCCACACGCACCGCCTTCACCACCTTCGGCCTGCGCCCCTCCCCGCCCCGCACCCTCACCGACATCCCCCGCCCCAACTCCACCCTCATCGAAAACCCCTGAACCGCACGGCCCAGGCTCCGCCCCTACGGACACCTGGGCCGCCGCGCACCACGCGGGACCGGATCACCGTGCCCGTATCAGGCACCGTGCCGGCATCAGACCCCGCGCCGGAATCAGAACACCGGCACCCCGTCCCGGGTCAGCCGCCAGTCCACGGACGCGAACGCCGCCCCGTCGATCTCCCCGGTCTCCTCCACCCAGCCGATGATCACATTCCGGATCTCCTCCGACGTCGACCACACCTGCGGCGCCTTCGCCACATGCGGGAAGTTGCCGCCGCCGCTCGCCCGGTAGTTGTTCACCGCCAGCACGAACCGCGCGTCGTCCGCCACCGGCTTCCCCTCGAACGACAGCTTCCCGATCCGCCGCCCCGGCTCCTTCGCGATGTCGATCTCGTACGACACCCCGCTCACCGCGTCGTAGTTGTAATCCGGAATGCCGTCCGCATTCGTCAGCTTCGCCGGATCGACCGGACCACCCGCCGGCGTCCGCACGTAATACCGCGCGGAGAACTCCAGATACTCCCGCAACTGCTTCCCGGTCAGAATCCGCGCCTCCAGCGTATTGTCGAACGGATACAGCGCCGCCATCGACCGGATCGTCACCGCACCCGCCGGAACCACCGCCGAACGCGAGAAACACGAAGCCTGCGACAGCACCGGCAGCTTCGCGTGCTCCCCACCCGCCAGCGCCTTCCGCACCGCCTCCGCCTGGACGAACGCGATGAAATCCAGCACCGGCGTGTCCTTGTACGGAGCCTCCGCCGCGGTCATCTCCGCCTTCGACCGCCCGATGACCTGATTGACGTACGCCACCACCTTCCGCTGCTCGGCACGCAGCAGCCGGGTGATCCGCGCATCCTCCGGAACCGTGTTGGAATTCAGCACCTTCGCCGACACCGACTCCACCGACCACCGCCCCCGCGACCGCACCAGTTCGACATCGAAGAGCGTCAGCCGCTGCCCCCATTTCAACGGCTCCGACAACACCACCTCACGACCGGTCTCGCGATTCACCACGCGCCGCTCCGGCACCTCCACATGCGCGTGCCCCACCAGAATCGCGTCGATCCCCGGCACCCGCTCCGCCACCAGCGCCGCCGCGTTCTCCACATGCGGCAGCTGATCCCCGTACGACGACGTACCGCTCGTCCCCGAATGCGCCGACACGATCACCACGTCCGCACCCATCGACCGCAGCTTCGGCACCCACTTCGCGGCCTGCTCCTCCAGCCCCGGAAACGCCAGCTTCCCCTGCACATGCGCCTTGTCCCAGATCGCGACACCGGGATTCGTCAGCCCCAGCACCGCCACCGTCACCTGACCACCGCACGGCGTACACAACCGCTTCATCCAGTACGGCGGAAACGCCGGCCGCAGCGACTTCGCGTCCACCGCGTTCGCCCCCAGCAGCGGGAAGTCACAGCTCTCCTCGAACTTCCGCAGCACCGCCAGCCCGTAATTGAACTCATGATTACCGAGCGCCGCCGCGTCATAGCCGATGGCGTTCATCGCCTTCGCCATCGGATGCACCGGACCGTTCGGACCGGTGATCGGATCGACCTTCGCGTAGTAATACGCCAGCTGCGTACCCTGGATCGTGTCGCCCGCGTCGATCAGCAGCGTATTGCGCGCGCCCTTCTCCTCCCGGACCCGCCGCACCAACGTGGAAATCTTCGCCAGCCCCACATCGTTGTGGTCCTTGTCGTCGAATTCCGCGTCGGCGGCGTAATCCCAGTTGAAGACGTTGCCGTGCAGATCCGTGGTCCCCATGACCGTGAAGGCGTAACGCCGTGCGGGCCGCCTCCCGCCACCGGGCACCGGCGCGGCCGCCGCCGGCGGCGCCGCCGTACCGATGAGCGCGGCCCCCGCGCCCGTGGCGACCGAACTCCCCAGGAACTTCCTACGGCCGAGCGGCATGTACATCTCCTTCGACGAAACACGGCGGCGGACCGCGGCGACGGCAACTCAACCGGCGCCCACCGCGACACTCCGGCCACCGCGACACACATGGACAACGCGCGTAGATTCTGGCCCAGCAACCCCACCCGGAACAGCCCTTACAGGTTGCGATCAGATGACCGCTCCGCCCGGCCACTCCCTGACAAACACCCGGTCCCGTGCCAGGCTGCCCCCCATGACCGACCCCGACACCCGGCCCGCCGCCCTCCCGTACGGCACCCCCGACGCACCCCGCCTCGCCGTCCGCGGCGAAGCCCGTATCGAGGCCGACCCCGAGATCGCCCGCATCGACATCACCGTCCAGGCCCGCGGCACCGACCGCACCACCACCCTCAAGGACCTCACCCACCGCAACGACCAGGTCCTCACCCTCGTCAAGAGCTACGGCGACGCCGTCGAAAAACTCGACACCGGCGCCTTCTCCGTCACCCCCGAAATCACCGCCAAAGGCCGCCACGAACGCGTACGCGCCTACCACGGACGCGTCCGCGTCACCGCCACCCTCGCCGACTTCACCGCCCTCGGCGAACTCACCACCCGCCTCGCCGACCTCGGCCTCACCCGCGTCGACGGCCCCTGGTGGGCCCTGCGCCCCGACTCGCCCGCACACCGCGAAGCCCGCCGGCAAGCCGTCCACGAAGCCGTCCAGCGCGCCCGCGAATACGCCGAAGCCCTCGGCGCCCGCCTCGACGCGGTCCTCGAACTCGCCGACACCGGCGCCGACGACGCCACGCCGATGCCGGCGCCCGGCGGCATGTTCCGCTCCGTCGCCTACGGAGGCGCGGCCCCGGCCGAAAGCGCCCCCGCCCTCGACCTCGAACCCGCACGCCAAGAGGTGTACGCACAGATCAACGCCCGCTTCACCATGACCCGCCCCACCCTCTGACCCACGCGCCTCAGGTTTCCCCGTGGTCCCGGCTGCCCCGCTTATCCGCTCATAGGAGCACCAGCCCGCGCATTCAACTACTTGTCAAGAGCCTTTCACGCAAAGGCCGTTGGGCAGTCACTTCCCCACAGTTCCCTACCTATGAGTAGGTCGTAGGGTCGGACCATGCGCCGAGCAAAGATCGTCTGCACACTGGGACCCGCCACCGACTCGTACGAGCAGATCAAGGCACTCGTCGAAGCCGGAATGGACGTGGCCCGCTTCAACCTCAGCCACGGCACCTACGCCGACCACGAGGCGCGGTACGAGCGGGTACGCAAAGCATCCGAGGAGACCGGCCGCAGCGTCGGCGTCCTCGCCGATCTTCAAGGTCCGAAGATCCGACTCGGCCGATTCCGCGAGGGGCCCGTACTTCTCGAACGCGAGGACGACTTCACCATCACCGTCCGCCCCGGCGTCGAAGGCGACCGCCACCGCTGCGGCACCACCTACGAAGGCCTCGCCGACGACGTCACCCCCGGCGAACGCATCCTCGTCGACGACGGCAAGGTCACCCTCCAGGTCACCGGCGTCCGCGGCACCGAGGTCCACACCAAGGTCGTCGAAGGCGGCATGGTCTCCGACCACAAGGGCCTCAACCTCCCCGGAGTCGCCGTCTCCGTCCCCGCCCTCTCCGAGAAGGACCGCGAAGACCTGCGCTGGGCCCTGCGCATCGGCGCCGACGTCATCGCCCTGTCCTTCGTCCGCAGCGGCGACGACATCGACGACGTGCACCGCATCATGCGTCAGGAGAACTGCTTCCGGCCCGTCATCGCCAAGGTCGAAAAACCCCAGGCGGTCGACGCGATCGACGACATCGTCGCCGCCTTCGATGGCATCATGGTCGCGCGCGGCGACCTCGGCGTCGAAATGCCACTGGAAACGGTCCCGATCGTCCAGAAGCGCGCCATCAAACTCGCCAAGCGCAATGCGAAACCGGTCATCGTCGCCACCCAGATGCTCGACTCCATGATCGAGAACTCCCGGCCCACCCGCGCCGAAGCCTCCGACGTCGCCAACGCCGTCATCGACGGCACCGACGCGGTGATGCTCTCCGGCGAGACCAGCGTCGGAAAGTACGCCACCGAAACCGTACGCACCATGGCCCGCATCGTCGCCGCCGCCGAGGAGGACATCCTCACCAAGGGCCTGCCCCCGCTCACCGGCCGCAGCAAACCCCGCACCCAGGGCGGCGCCGTCGCCCGCGCCGCCGCCGAAATGGGCGACTTCCTCGGCGCCAAGTTCCTCGTCGCCTTCACCCAGTCCGGCGACACCGTCCGCCGCCTGTCCCGCTACCGCTCACCCATCCCCCTCCTCGCCTTCACCCCCGAACCGGCCACCCGCTCCCAGCTCAACCTCACCTGGGGCGTCGAAACCTTCCTCGGCCCCAAGGTCGACTCCACCGACGAAATGGTCGCCCAGGTCGACGAAGAACTCCTCCGCATCGGCCGCTGCGAACGCGGCGACGTCGTCATCATCACCGCCGGCTCCCCACCCGGCGTCGCCGGCTCCACCAACCTCGTGCGCGTCCATCACATCGGCGAGGACGACTCCCCGAAGTAGCCCCTGTATGCGGATGTGACTCAGTACTTGGGTCCGATATACACATCCATGAGCGCCACGGAAGCACGCCGGGCCACGGAAACGTTCTGCGCGCGGCGGCTGTGGCTGGATTGCCGCCAGGCCACACCCACCGCGTCCAGCGTGCCCGTACAGAGCCGGACGATATCGGCGGACGTATTGGTGAAGAAGTACCGCGGATACTCGTAGCGCTTACGCACACCGCCCACGAGCCGGGTTGCCCAATTGGTGATCCGGCAGCCGTCGGAGTGGAACAGTCCGCGGAGAAAGGCCCACGGGTGGGCATCGACGATCTCCCGCTGCCAGGCCTCCAGAGCGATCTGGCGTTCGTGCTTCTTCCCGGGCCCGTGCTGCGGGAAAAGGCAGGGCCAATGCCTGCCGTAACTGGACACCATGACACAGCCCTGCTTGCGCACCAGACAGACGCTGTTGCCAACTCCCGCACGCAGTACGGCCGTACGGCAAGCATCAATAAGCCCCGGCCACGCGTCCGCACACGCGATCCGCAGCACGAAGCCCCCGCCCGGCTGCCGACTGATGCAACCGTCACCCAGGTAGAGCCCGAGCAGATAGGCATACGCGTCGGCGTCAGCAATCACCCACGGCTCGCCCGCGCACCGCGCGCACTCCGCCGACGGGCGGAAGAGCGGTTCCAGCCTGACCCGCCATGCGCGGATCGCGGCCCGCGATATCCCGGTCTCCTTGCTCACGGAGTTGAGACTGCGACCTTGGGCCAGGAGGGCGAGGGCGCGTTTGCGGGTGGCGATGTCATACACGGCCGGGCTCCACCTTCGAGGGATCAGTACTTCGGGCCGATGTGGGTGTCCATGAGGGCCACGGAGGTTCGTTTGGCCACGGAGATGTTGAATGGTTCGCTGCCGCGCGCGAGCGTCGTCCACGCGACGCCGACCTCGGTGAGGGTGTCTGAATAGAGCTTGCGGATGTCGTCGGATTTGTTGGCGAACAGGTAGCGAGGATATTCGTAGCGTTTTTTCTGACCGCCGACCGTGCGGGTGGTCCAGTTCGTGATGCGGCAGCCGTCGGAGTGGACCAGCCCTCGGATGAACGGCCACGGATGGGTGGCCAGGACGCGTCGCTGCCACGGCTCCAGGGCGATCGGCCGTTCATGCTTCTTGCCGACACCGTGTTGAGGGAACAGGCACCAGAGGTGCTTGGAGTACACCTTCACGTTGTGGCAGCCGGTCCGGCGTACGCGGCATACGGAATTGTCCGGGAAGACCGCACGCATCGCGGCTTCACACTCGTCCATCAGACCCGGCCAGGCGTCATCACACGCGATCATGAGGCTTGGCACCCGGTGCTGAGAGCATTGGATGATGTGGCCGTCGCCCAGGTACAGGGCCAGTAAATAGGAGTAGGCGACGTCGTCGAGAGGGCGCCCGTCGCATCGTGGGCACGACGAATGGTGCGCACCGGGGCATTCGCCGCGTTTGGCGCGGTCCATATGGCGCCAGTAACTGATGGTGCCGAGGGGGATGCTCAGGACGCGCGCGACATCAGCGTTCCTGGATCCGGACCGTAGGAGGGTGAGAGCCCGCTCGCGGGTTTCGGTGTCGTACATGAGCCGAGCGTGGCTGGAAGTGCGTCGACGCGGACTCGTTCGAGAGTATGTTCACCGAAGTGAGTGAAGATCTCGATTCTATGGGGACCTTCGAATCGAAGGTAAAGTGCCCCGGGTGGGACTCGAACCCACACTGAATACCTTTTGAGGGTATCGTCTCTGCCGATTGGACTACCGGAGCCCCTGCGTTTGGAAGGTTACCGTATCCCCTCCGTGCCTCAAAGATACAGGAGCTAGGTAGGCTCATGGGGCACCACCTGCCTGGAACGAGGAGACCCGTGAGCGCCGCCGAGCCCGAGCAGCCCGTCGCCGACGACGACCAGTCGCATGTCCCGCCGCAGACGACCCGTGTGGTCATTGCCGAGGACGAGGCCCTCATCCGTCTCGATCTCAAAGAGATGCTGGAGGAGGAGGGCTACACCGTCGTCGGTGAGGCCGGGGACGGCGAGAAAGCCGTGGAGCTGGCCCGGGAGCACCGGCCGGACCTGGTGATCCTGGACGTGAAGATGCCGATCCTGGACGGGATCTCCGCCGCGGAGAAGATCGCGGAGGAGAGCATCGCCCCGGTCCTGATGCTCACCGCGTTCTCGCAGCGCGAGCTCGTGGAGCGGGCGCGGGACGCCGGGGCCATGGCGTACCTGGTCAAGCCGTTCAGCAAGAGCGACGTGGTGCCGGCGATCGAGATGGCCGTGAGCCGTTTCACGGAGCTGAAGACGTTGGAGCAGGAGGTCGCCGACCTCACCCAGCGGCTGGAGACCCGCAAGCTCGTGGACCGGGCGAAGAGCATTCTGCAGACCCAGTACGGGCTGACCGAGCCCGCTGCCTTCCGCTGGATCCAGAAGACGTCGATGGACCGCCGGCTGTCCATGCAGCAGGTCGCCGAGGCCGTCATCGAGGACGCCGAGGAGAAGAAGCAGCAGCAGAAGGACAAGAAGGCCGAAGGGTAAGGAAGACGGGTAGGGGCAGGGTGGGGCGCGATCGGCTGGGGCCGAGGGGCGTGTAGGGGAGCGGGCTTTGCCGTTCCGGTCCGCTGCGGTCTGCCTCGGTCTGGGCTGCCCGGCGCCCTGGCGGCCCGGGGCACCGTCCGCTCCGGTCCCCTCGGCTTCCCCCCCCGCCCCCGGTCAGTCCTCGCCCAAGTACGCCTTCCGGACGGACTCGTCGTGCAGGAGTTGCCGGCCGGTGCCGGACAGGACGACGGTGCCGGTTTCCATGACGTGGCCGTGGTCGGCGAGGGAGAGGGCGGCCTGGGCGTTCTGTTCGACCAGGAGGATGGTGGTGCCCTGGGTGCGCAGTTCGCGGATGGTGTCCATGATCTTCTGCATCATGATGGGGGACAGACCCATGGAGGGCTCGTCCAGCATGAGGAGTTTGGGGCGGGACATCAGGGCGCGGCCCATGGCGAGCATCTGCTGTTCGCCGCCGGAGAGGGTGCCGGAGGCCTGGCGGCTGCGTTCGCCGAGGATGGGGAAGAGGTCGTAGACGCGCCGGATGTCGGATTCGATGGCGGCCGGGTCCTTGCGCAGGAACGCGCCGAGTTTGAGGTTTTCGGCGATGGTGAGGCGGGGGAAGAGGCGGCGGCCTTCGGGGGAGTGGGCGAGGCCGCGTTCGACGATTTTGTGGGCGGGGACGCCGGTGAGCGGCAGGCCGTCGAAGGTGATCTTTCCGGCGAGGGGTTTGAGGAGGCCGGAGAGGGTGCGCAGGGTGGTGGTCTTGCCGGCGCCGTTGGTGCCGATGAGGGTGACGACCTGGCCGGCTTCGACGGTGAAGGAGATGCCCTTGACGGCTTCGATCTTGCCGTAGGCGACGCGCAGGTCCTCGACCTGGAGGAGGGGGGAGGAGGGCGCGGTCATCGGGGGTCTCCTTCCGGGGTGGAGTGCCCGGGCGCGGAGTCCTCCGGCGGGTCCTCGGGTGGGGTGCCGTTCCGGGCGGAGGGGCCGTGGACGGCGGCTCGGGCCTGTTCCTCCGCGGCCCGTACCTCGGCGGCTTCTTCGGCGCCGGGTGCGTCTTCGAAGGGCGTACCGAGGTAGGCGGCGATGACGCGTTCGTCGGCCTGGACGACTTCGGAGGTGCCTTCGACGAGTTTTTCGCCCTGGACGAGGACGGCGACGCGGTCGCAGAGGTTGAAGATGAAGCGCATGTCGTGCTCGATCACGAGGACGGCGGTGCCCTGGTCGCGGATGGCGAGGACGAGGTCCCGAGTGGCGCGGGTTTCCTGGGGGTTCATGCCGGCGGTGGGTTCGTCGAGGAGGAGCAGGCCGGGGTCGCTGGCGAGGGCGCGGGCGATTTCCAGCTTGCGTTGTTCGCCGTAGGGCAGGTTGCGGGCGAGGTGGTCGCGTTTGGCGGCGAGGCCGGTGAACTCCAGGAGTTCCATGGCGCGTTGTTCGGAGGAGCGTTCGGCCTTGTGGAAGCCGGGGCCGCGCAGGAGGGCGGACCAGAGACCTTCTTTGGTGCGGGTGTGGCGGCCGACGAGGGTGTTTTCCAGGACGGTCATGTTGGCGAAGAGGCGGATGTTCTGGAAGGTGCGGGCGACACCGGCCTTGGTGACGAGGTGGGGTTTGCGGGAGAGGCGGCTGCCTCGGTAGCTGACGGTGCCTTCGGTGGGGACGTAGAGGCCGGTGAGGCAGTTGAAGAAGGTGGTTTTTCCGGCGCCGTTGGGGCCGATGAGGCCGACGATTTCGCCGGCCCGGACGGTGAGGTCGACGTCGTGTACGGCGGTGAGGCCGCCGAAGCGCATGGTGACGCCGGCGGCTTCGAGGACGGTGTCGGTGGTGCCGGTGGATGCCGTGGGTGTGGTCATGGTCGCGTCACGCCTTCGCCTGGGAGCCGCCGAGGGCCTGGTCCCCGTCGGCCAGGCGCGTATCGGGTACGTCGAGCTGGCCGGTCTCGTGGAATTCGAGCTGTTTCCTGCGGTCGGGGATCAGGCCCTCGGGGCGGAAGCGCATGAGCAGGACGAGGGCGAGGCCGAACAGGAACAGCTGGTAGTCCTGGAGGAAGTCCAGTTTGGCGGGGATGAGGTAGAGCAGTGCGGCGCCGACGAGGGGGCCGCTGAGGGTGCCCATGCCGCCGAGGATGACGGCGGCGAGGAGGAAGGCGGAGTTGGGCGGGGTGGGGCCGGCGAACTGGAACTGTTCGGGGGTGACGGTGGTGACGACGTGGGCGTGCACGGTGCCGGCGAGTCCGGCGAGGGCGGCGCCGAGGGCGAAGGCGAGCAGGCGCAGCCGGAAGCTGTTGACGCCCATGGCGACGGCGGCGGTCTCGTCCTCGCGGATGGCGATCCAGGCGCGGCCGATGCGGGAGGCGGCGGCGCGGCGGAAGACCAGGACGACGAAGGCGGTGACGAGGATCATCAGGAGGTAGTAGTTGCCGTAGGTGGCGATGGTGACGCCGAGGATGTCGTGGGACTCGCCGAAGTTGAAGCCGAGGATTTCCAGGTTGGGGATGTTGGGGATGCCCATGGCGCCGTTGGTGACGTCGGGGCCTGTGGTGCCGTTGAGGTTGAGCATGGCGATACGGAAGATCTCGCCGAAGCCGAGGGTGACGATGGCGAGGTAGTCGCCGCGCAGGCGCAGGGTGGGGGCGCCGATCAGGACGCCGAAGGCGAGGGAGGCGGCGGCGCCGGTCAGCAGGGCGGCCCAGAACGGGAAGTGCACGCCGAGGGCGGATTCGGGGCTGCCGGAGACCAGGGCGGCCGCGTAGGCGCCGACGCCGAGGAAGGCCACGTATCCGAGGTCGAGGAGTCCGGCGAGGCCGACGACGACGTTCAGGCCGAGGGCGACGGTGGCGAAGATGAGGATGTTGGCGCCGATGATCGTGTACTGGTCGGTGTCCTGGGTGAACGGGAAGGCCGCGGCGGCCACGAAGGCGGCGGCGAGCGAGACGCCGCGGTGCCGGGCGGTGATCGTGGTGAGGCGGCCGGTCAGTCCGGCGCGGTGCAGGGCGGGGACGCCGAGCGCGACGAAGATCAGGTAGCCGACGAAGGGCGGGCCGTCCTCCGCGTCGATGCCGTACGTGAAGACGTAGAGCGCGCCGCCGAAGGCCGCGGCGATGATCAGGATCTCGCCCCAGGAGGGCAGCGGGCGGGCGGGTTTGCGTGGCGGTACGGAGGCCAGGGCGCCGGTGAAGCGGTGCCAGGCGCCGGGTGCCGGGGCGTCCTCCCGGCCCGCCGGGACGGCGCGGTCGGCGGGCAGGCCGAGGGCGCCGAGGAGGGTGGCGAGGGCGGCGGCGCCCGCGATGAAGCCGCCGGCTTCGAGGTTGACCAGGCCGCCGAGGTGGACGGCGATGGCGCCGAGGGTGAACCAGGTGGCGGCGAGGGTGGCGATGGCCGCGAACAGGACGGGGGCGTTGCGGCCGGCCGGGGTGAGCCAGCCGAGGCCGCGGACGTCGAGGCCGGCGAGGGTGAACAGGAGGGTGAGGAGGCCGCCGGCGAGGGTGATCAGTTGCAGGCCGGCGGGGGAGCCGTAGTAGGTGAGGTCGCCGGGGAAGTCGCTGCTCCAGGTCCAGGAGAGGGCGGTGGAGGCGGCGGTGGCGAGGGCGGCGGCCGCGGTGGTGAGGCGGGCGCCGCGTTCGGGGAGGGGGAGGACGCCGGGGTGGTGGTGTGCGGCGGTCGTCTTCCCGTTGCCGCCGTTGGCGGGTGTGGTGGTCATCGCTATCACGCCCGATCCGCGACGCGTTCGCCGAGCAGGCCCTGTGGCCTCAGCAGGAGTACGAGGATGAGGAGGACGAAGGCCCAGACGTCCTTCCAGGCTCCGCCGCCGAACTGCTGCATTCCGGGTATCTCCTCGACGTAGCCGGTGGCGAGCGCTTCGGCGACGCCGAGGACGAGGCCGCCGAGCATGGCGCCGTAGATGTTGCCGATGCCGCCGAGTACGGCCGCGGTGAAGGCTTTGAGGCCGAGGATGAAGCCCATGCGGAACTGCACCTCGCCGGTGCGCAGCCCGTAGGCGACGGCGGCGACGCCCGCGAAGACCGCGCCGATGGCGAAGGCCAGCACGATGATCCGGTCGGTGTTGATGCCCATGAGTTTGGCGGTGTCCGGGTCCTGGGCGGTGGCCTGCATGGCGCGGCCGCTGCGGGTGCGGGAGACGAAGAAGCCGAGGGCGATCATGCACACCGGGGCGGCGGCGATGACGAAGATGTCGCCGCGCTGGACGGTGGCGCCGAGGATCTCGAAGGAGTCGCCCTTGAACTGGGGGAAGACGCGGGCCTTGTTGCCTTCGGGGTACCACATCCAGACCGCCTGCTGGAGGGCGATGGACAGGCCGATGGCGGTGATCAGGGGGGCGAGGCGGGGTGCGCCGCGCAGCGGCCGGTAGGCGAAACGTTCCGCTGCCACGCCGACGAGGCCGGAGACGACGACGGCTCCGAGGAGCATCAGGGGCAGCGCGAGGAGGAGGGACGTGCCGGACGGCATGGCGAGGTAGACGGTGAGCGCGCCGAAGCCGCCGACCATGAAGATCTCGCCGTGCGCGAAGTTGATGAGCTGGACGATGCCGTAGACCATCGTGTAGCCGATCGCGATGAGTCCGTACATCGCGCCGAGGATGAGTCCGTTGGCCAGCTGTTGCGGCAGTTCGTTCACCGCAGGGCCTCCGTGGGGTGGGAAGACGGTACGGGCGGTGGCGGCAGCCCGTGTGCCGCAGGCGTCGCCGGGAGCGTTCGTGGCGTCCTGGCGCGGCCCGGGGGGCACTGGCCGGTGGGGTGGTGCGGCGGGGTCCGGCGGGCCCGGGACCGTGGTCGGTGCGGGCCCGCCGGCCTCGGCGGTACGGGTCGGCCCGGCCGGGTCAGCTCTTGCCGGCCTTGTCGAACTTCTTGAACTCCGCGCTGAAGCGGGCGGCCCACTTGCCCTGGTCGACCTGGTAGGCGGTGATCATGGTGTTGGTGGTGTCGCCGTACTTGTCGAAGGAGACATGGCCGGTGACGCCGTCGAAGGAGACCTGGTTCATGGCATCGACGACCTTCTTGCGCGCGTCGTCGGGCAGCTTGCCGCCGTTGTCCCCGACGACCTTCTTGACGGCCTGGATCAGGGCCCAGGTGGCGTCGTAGGCGGAGCCGCCGTAAGCCTCGTAGCGGTCCTTGTAACCGGCGGCCTGGTAGTCCTCGATGAACTTCTTGGCGGAGGCGAGCTCCTCGACGGGCTTGCCCACGGAGGAGGCGTAGTCACCCTGCGCCTTTTTGTTGAGCTTGATGTAGTCGGCGCTGTACATGCCGTCGCCGCCCATCAGGGGGACGGTGACGCCGCCGTCCTTGAGCTGCTGGCTCAGCGGCCCGGACGCGGGGTACTCGCCGCCGTAGAAGACGACGTCGGGCTTGGCCGCTTTGACCTTGGCGACGATGGCCTTGAAGTCGCGGTCCTCCGGGTTGACGTGCTCGGAGCCGACGACCTTGCCGCCCAGCTTGGTGAACTGGTTCTTGAAGGAGGCGGCGAGGCCCGCGCCGTAGGTCTTCTGGTCGTCGATGATGTAGGCGCTCTTGAACTTGGCCTTCTCCCAGGCGAACTGGCCGTCGAAGGCGCCCTGCACCTCGTCGGTGGTGGCGGTGCGGAAGTAGGTGGAGAACTGCCGTACGCGCTTGTTCTGCTTCCAGTCCTTGCCCTGGGTGAGGTCGGGGGTGGTGTTGGCCGGGGAGATCAGGGCCACGCCGCTCTGCTGGGCGACCTGCTGCATGGACTGGGCGACGCTGGAGTTCAGCGGGCCGACGATGCCCAGGACGTCCTTGTCGCCGGCGAGTTTGGTGGCGTTCTGCTGGCCGACGTTGGCCTGCGCCTTGTCGTCGAGTGGTTCGAGCTTGAACTCGATGCCCTTGACCTCGCCGGCCTTGTTGGCGTTGTCGACGGCGAGCTGGGCGGAGTTGCGGATGCCCAGGCCCAGGGCGGAGAGTTCGCCGGTGGTCGGGGCGTCGAGTCCGATGGTCACGGATGTCTTCGACCCTTCGCCGCCTTTCTTGTCGTCGCCGCGGGAACCGCATGCGGAGAGTGTGAGGGCGCCTGCGGTGACCGCGGTGGTGAGTATGAGCAAGGAATGGTGACGCACGATCAGTCCTTTCCCTGGCGCGGTCGGTGCGCGTCGCACGACCGTTTCGCGCGCCGGGCTGTACGGGCGGTACAGGGTCCGTGCTCGCAACGCGCGCCCGGCGGCGCGGTGACTGGCGGTGACTCTAGAGCGGTGCCCGGCGACCTGACAGCGGCGCTGACCAGGATGTGACGCTCTTGTTATGACCGTCGATGAGCGTTTTGCCCTCATGCTCCTTACATTCGGCGCGGACGCCGGGCGGAGCGTGAACTGGCACTTCCCATGGGGGATTTGGGGTCGATCTTGGCCTGCGCGTCCGCATATCGGATGTGACGTGCGGGACAGGGGAGAGGCCGGTGCACCAGAGGGAGTCCGGCGGCGCCGGTGCCCTCCGTGCAGGCTACGGAGCGTTACGGAACTCGGGGGCGTACGGCGTCGAACGGGCGACGGGGGCCGCGCGCCCGGGAGCGTACGACGGCGGCCCCGCTCCCTGATCGGGGAACGGGGCCGCCGGCACGCCGTGAGTGCCGCGCGCGGGGCGCGGCGACGGGCTCAGCCGCGGTGGTACACCGACGCGTCCACCTCGCGCAGCATGCAGGTCAGCCGGGCGCTGCAGACCCGCTTGCCGCCCTCGTCGGTGATCGCGACCTCGTACGTGGCGGACGAGCGGCCGCGGTGCACCGGGGTGGCGACGCCGGTGACCAGACCGGAGCGGGCGCCGCGGTGGTGGGTGCAGTTCAGGTCGACGCCGACCGCCAGCTTGGTGGGGCCGCCGTGCAGCATCGCGCCGACCGAGCCGAGGGTCTCGGCGAGTACGGCGGAGGCGCCGCCGTGCAGCAGCCCGTACGGCTGGGTGTTGCCCTCGACGGGCATGGTGCCGACGATCCGCTCCGGCGCGGCCTCCAGGACCTGCACGCTCATCCGCGTACCGAGGTGCCCGGCGGAGAACAGCGCGGCGAGGTCCAGGCCGAGCCCGGCCCACTGGTCGATGATCTCCTGCGGAAACGTGGTCGCGCGCTGCTCGCCCATGTCCTGCGGCTCCGTTCGTGTGCCGGTGGCGTCGGTGCGGCGCACCGGGGCGGTGCCGGTCCGACGCCGGTCGTTGAGTCGTGCACGTTCTTATCAGGCCAGGGAGCGGCGGCCCGGCCCGGGGCGGCGCCTCCGGGCCGGACGGACGGCGTGAGCTGCGCGGTTACGTCTGCGGCGGCACCGGCTCCAGGCGGATGACCAGCGACTTCGAGGCGGGGGTGTTGCTGGTGTCGGCGGTGTGGTCGAGCGGCACCAGGACGTTGGTCTCCGGGTAGTACGCCGCCGCGCAGCCGCGCGCCGTCGGGTAGTGGACGACGCGGAAGCCGGGCGCGCGCCGCTCCGTGCCGTCGGTCCACTCGCTGACGAGGTCGGTGTACGAGCCGTCGGTCAGGTCCAGGGCGCAGGCGTCCTCGGGATTGACCAGGACGACGCGGCGGCCGTTCTTGATGCCGCGGTAACGGTCGTCGAGGCCGTAGATCGTGGTGTTGTACTGGTCGTGCGAGCGCAGCGTCTGGAGGAGCAGCCGGCCTTCGGGCAGGTACGGGTACTCCACGGGCGCGGCCGTGAAGTTGGCCTTGCCGGTGGCGGTGGGGAAGCTGCGCTTGTCGCGCGGGGCGTGCGGCAGGGCGAAGCCGCCGGGGCGGGCCACCTTTGCGTTGAAGTCCTCGAAGCCGGGGACGACGCGGGCGATCCGGTCACGGACCGTGCCGTAGTTCTTCTCGAAGTCCTCCCAGGGCGTAGGGCTGTCCGGGCCGAGGACGCGGCGCGCGAGGCGGGCGACGATGGCGGGCTCGGAGAGCAGGTGGGGACTGGCGGGCGCCAGGCGGCCGCGCGAGGCGTGCACCATGCCCATGGAGTCCTCGACGGTCACGAACTGCTCGCCGCCCGCCTGTATGTCGCGTTCGGTGCGGCCCAGGGTGGGCAGGATCAGGGCGCGAGCGCCGGTGACCACGTGGGAGCGGTTGAGCTTGGTGGAGACGTGCACGGTCAGCCGGGCGCGGCGGACGGCGGCCTCGGTGACGTCCGTGTCGGGGGTGGCGGAGACGAAGTTGCCGCCCATGGCGAAGAAGACCTTGGCGTCGCCGTCGCGCAGGGCGCGGATGGCCCGTACGACGTCGAAGCCGTGCTCGCGGGGCGGCGCGAAGCCGAACTCCTTCTCCAGGGCGTCCAGGAAGGCGGGGGCGGGGCGCTCGAAGATGCCCATGGTGCGGTCGCCCTGCACGTTGCTGTGGCCGCGCACCGGGCACACGCCCGCTCCGGGGCGGCCGATGTTGCCGCGCAGGAGGAGGAAGTTGACGACTTCCTGGATGGTGGGGACGGAGTGCTTGTGCTGGGTCAGGCCCATGGCCCAGCAGACGATGGTGCGGCGGGAGGCCAGGACCATCTCCAGGGCGCGCTCGATCTCCTCGCGGGTCAGGCCCGTGGCGGCCAGCGTCGCGTCCCAGTCGGTGTCCGCGCGGGCCGCCGCGGCGAACTCCTCGAAGCCGTGGGTGTGCTCCTCGATGAACTCGGTGTCGACGGCGCCCTCGGTTTCCAGGACGAGCCGGTTCAGCGTACGGAAGAGGGCCTGGTCGCCGCCGATGCGCACCTGGAGGAAGAGGTCGGTCAGGGTCGTGCCGCGCCCGGCGAGGCCGCGCGGGTTCTGCGGGTTCTTGAAGCGCTCCAGGCCCGCCTCGGGCAGCGGGTTGATCGAGATGATCTTCGCGCCGCCGGCCTTGGCCTGCTCCAGGGCGGAGAGCATCCGGGGGTGGTTGGTGCCCGGGTTCTGCCCGGCGACGATGATCAGATCGGCTTTGTACAGGTCCTCCAGCAGGACGCTGCCCTTGCCGATGCCGATGGTCTCCGTCAGCGCGGAGCCGGACGACTCGTGGCACATGTTGGAGCAGTCCGGGAGGTTGTTCGTGCCGAACTCGCGCGCGAAGAGCTGGTAGAGGAAGGCGGCCTCGTTGCTCGTACGGCCGGAGGTGTAGAACACCGCCTCGTCCGGGGAGCCGAGCGCGGCCAGCTCCTCGCCGATGATGTCGAAGGCCCGCTCCCAGGTCACCGGCTCGTACTGGTCGGCGCCCTCGGGCAGATACATGGGCTCGGTCAGCCGGCCCTGCTGGCCGAGCCAGTAGCCGCTGCGGTCCGCGAGGTCGGAGACCGGGTGGGCGGCGAAGAACTCGGGGGTGACGCGGCGCAGCGTGGCCTCCTCGGCCACGGCCTTGGCGCCGTTCTCGCAGAACTCGGCCGCATGGCGGTGCTCGGGCTCGGGCCAGGCGCAGCCGGGGCAGTCGAAGCCGTCCTTCTGGTTGACCCGCAGCAGCGTCAGGGCCGTGCGGCGCACACCCATCTGCTGCTGGGACACGCGCAGCGCGTGCCCGATGGCCGGCAGACCGACGGCGTAGTGCTCGGGCGCCGTGACCTCGGGCGAGTCCTGGATCGGATCCGAAGCGGGCGGCTTGCCTGCCATGGCGCTCTCCCTTGAGCCGGGCCCAGCCCGCCCGTCCGGAGCGTGCCGGGGCGGCTGCTGAGCGTGTTCTGTGCAGTTGGGGTGGTGGCGACGCGGTCCCCGCGCGCGGCGGCGGCCGGATGTCCGTACACCTCAGATCCTGTCACGGACGACTGACAGCGGCGCCGTCGCGGTCGTCGCGGCGGGGATTGTCAGTGGGGCGTGGCAGGATCGGGGATGTGGCAGCAAAGGCAGCGAAGAAGAGCGAAGCGACCGGCACCGAAGCGGTGGAGGGCGGCCGTCCCCGGCTGCTCCTGATGGACGGGCATTCCATGGCGTACCGGGCGTTCTTCGCCCTGCCCGTGGAGAACTTCACCACCGCCACCGGACAACCGACCAATGCGATCTACGGCTTCGCGTCGATGCTCGCGAACACCCTGCGTGACGAAGCCCCCACGCACTTCGCGGTGGCCTTCGACGTCTCGCGCAAGACCTGGCGCTCCGAGGAGTTCCCCGAGTACAAGGCGAACCGCTCCAAGACCCCCGACGAGTTCAAGGGCCAGGTCGAGCTGATCGGCGAGATGCTGGACGCGATGCACGTCAAGCGCTTCGCCGTGGAGGGCTTCGAGGCCGACGACGTCATCGCCACGCTCGCCACCCAGGCCACCGCCCAGGGCTTCGAGGTCTCCATCGTCACCGGTGACCGCGACTCCTTCCAGCTGGTCACCGACGACGTCACGGTGCTCTACCCGACCAAGGGCGTCTCCGAGCTGACCCGCTTCACCCCGGAGAAGGTCCAGGAGAAGTACGGCCTGACCCCGGCCCAGTACCCGGACTTCGCTGCGCTGCGCGGCGACCCGTCCGACAACCTGCCCGGCATCCCCGGCGTCGGCGAGAAGACCGCCGCGAAGTGGATCAACCAGTTCGGTTCGTTCGCGGAGCTGGTGGAGCGCGCCGAGGAGGTCAAGGGCAAGGCCGGGCAGAATTTCCGCGACCACCTGGAGGCGGTCAAGCTCAACCGCGTCCTGACCGAGATGGTGCGCGACGTGGAGCTGCCCTGCGGTCCCGCCGAGCTGGTCCGGGGCGCGTACGACCGCTCGGCGCTGACCGTTTTCCTGGAAGGCCTGGAGATCCGCAACCAGGGCCTGCGGGAGCGCCTGCTCGCCGCCGACCCGGGCGCGGCGGAGGCCGAGGACGCCGGGCCGCCGCCCGCCGAGGTGGAGATCGACGGCACGGTCGCCGGCGCCGGCGAGCTGGCCCCCTGGCTGGCCGAGCACGGCGGGAAACTGCTCGGCGTCTCCACGGTCGACACCTGGACCGTGGGCAGCGGCAGCGTCGCCGAGGTCGCGCTGGCCACCGCCGAGGGCCCGGCCGTCTGGTTCGACCCCACCGAGCTGGACGAGGCCGACGAGCGGGCCTTCGCCGCCTGGAGCGCCGACCCGGCGAGCCACAAGGTCATGCACAACGTCAAGGGCCTCATGCGGGTCTTCGGCGAGCACGGCTGGAGCATCGACGGCGTCACCATGGACACCGCCCTCGCCGCCTACCTGGTCAAGCCCGGCCGCCGCTCCTTCGCGCTGGACGCCCTGTCGGTCGAGTACCTGGGCCGCGACCTGGCCCCGGCCGCCGAGAGCGACGGTCAGCTCGCCTTCGGCGCCGACGACCGCGCTCAGGCGGACGCCCTGATGAACCAGGCCCGCACGGTCCTGGACCTCGGCGCCGCCATGACCACCAGGCTCGACGAGGTGGGCGCGGCCGGGCTGCTGCGCGATCTGGAGCTGCCCACCAGCGTGCTGCTGGCCCGGATGGAGCGGGCCGGTATCGCCGCGGACCGGGGCTGGCTGGAGCGCATCGAGCAGCAGTTCGCCGCCGCCGTCCAGCAGGCCGTGCAGGAAGCGCACGCCGCGGCGGGCCACGAGTTCAACCTCGGCTCGCCCAAGCAGCTCCAGGAAGTCCTCTTCGGCGAGCTGGGCCTGCCCAAGACCAAGAAGACCAAGACCGGTTACACCACCGACGCCGACGCCCTGGCCTGGCTCGCCGCGCAGACCGAGAACGAACTCCCGGTGATCATGCTGCGCCACCGGGAGCAGTCCAAGCTGCGCACCACGGTCGAGGGCCTGATCAAGACGATCGCGGCGGACGGCCGTATCCACACCACCTTCAACCAGACCGTCGCCGCCACCGGCCGCCTCTCCTCCACCGAACCGAACCTGCAGAACATCCCGGTCCGCACGGACGAGGGCCGCGCGATCCGCCGAGGCTTCGTGGTCGGCGAGGGGTACGACACCCTGCTGACCGCGGACTACAGCCAGATCGAGCTGCGTGTGATGGCCCACCTCTCCGAGGACGAGGGCCTGCTCGAGGCGTTCACCTCCGGCGAGGACCTGCACACCACCGTCGCCTCCCAGGTCTTCTCGGTCGCCAAGACCGAGGTCGACCCCGAAATGCGCCGCAAGATCAAGGCGATGTCCTACGGCCTGGCGTACGGCCTGTCGGCGTTCGGCCTCTCCCAGCAGCTCGGCATCCAGCCCGACGAGGCACGCCGCCTGATGGACAACTTCTTCGAGCGGTTCGGCGGGGTGCGCGACTACCTCCAGGACGTCGTCGACAAGGCCCGCGCCACCGGCTACACCGAGACGATCATGGGCCGTCGCCGCTACCTCCCCGACCTGAACAGCGACAACCGCCAGCGCCGCGAGATGGCCGAGCGGATGGCGCTGAACGCCCCCATCCAGGGCACCGCCGCCGACATCGTCAAGGTGGCGATGCTGCGGGTCGACGAGGCCCTGCGGGCGGCCGGCCTCACCTCCCGGATGCTGCTCCAGGTGCACGACGAAATCGTGGTCGAGGTGGCGCCCGGCGAGCGCAAGCAGGTCGAGGAACTGGTCCGGCGCGAGATGGCGGGCGCCGTGGAGCTGCGCGCCCCGCTGGACGTGTCGGTCGGCTCCGGCGGGGACTGGGAGTCGGCGGCGCACTGAGCTGGGGGGTAACGGCTGGGGCGTAGGGCCCGGTTGTACGGCTGGGGTGTACGGCTGGGCCGTGGGGCCGGGTTGTACGGCTGGGCGGTACGGCCGTGTCCGTGTTGTACGGCAGGGCTGCGCCGCGTACGCGTGTGTACGCGGCGCAGCGGTCCCGGTCTGTGCGTGCGGCCGTCCCGGCCCACGGTCACGCGCCGGTGTGGTCGTACGCGGCTGACCGGTCGGCCCGGGGCGCGCTGCGGCGGTGCAGCAGCCGTACCGCCACCGCGTACAGCGGCAGCCCGACGGCCAGACCGGCACCCGCACCGAAGAGCACCGTCGGTACGTAGTCGAACCAGGTCACTGCCCGGTCCCCGAACTCGGCCCGGGCCCGCACCGTACGGTGCACGGCGCCGGCGGTCAGCAGCAGCACGAGCAGCGCCACGCCGAGCAGCCGCCGCCCTCCGGTCAGCACCGGCAGCCCCGCCGGAGCCGGTGCCTCCGGTGCCCGCCGCAGCGCCGTCCACAGGAACCAGGCCATCGCCCCCAGGGCCAGCGCCGACGTTCCGTACTGCACGTACGTACAGAGCGGAAAGCCCCCGACGACCTCGTTGAGGACGGGGAACAGCCGCGTGCCCCAGCGGCCGGAATGCGTGAACGCGTCCCAGACGATGTGGGTCAGCGCGCCCAGCACCGCCGAGACGTAGAACCATGCGGCGAGCGCCGCGAGCGTCCCGCCGCCCGCCGGCCGGGGACGGCCGCGTACCACCGCGTACACCCTGCCGCGCCAGCCCACCGGCAGCAGCGCCACCAGCGGTTCGCGCAGCAGCAGCCAGCCGCCGACGAGCAAGGCGGTGATCAGTACGTCCACCGTGAGCACGCCCGGCACCCCGTGCGTGACGTCGCCGAAGAGCATGGCGCCGGGCAGCACGGAGTCCGCGTAGTAGGTGACGTCCGGCGCGAACGATCCGGCGACGAGAGCCGAGGCGACCAGCGGTCCGCGCGCCGTCCCGGACCGGCGCAGGGCCGGGAGAACCGCGGCAGCGTGGCTGAGTGTGAACGGCATGAGTGACTCCCTGATCGTTTAGGATCAGTATGTCTGGCGTTGAGAGCAGTAGCTGCCCGCCAGAAGTTGTCGTAGTGTCACGTGAGTTGGGAGCGCCGTGGAGCGCTGCACGGCGCCGTGCGCGCGGTGGATCAACGCGGAGGGGACGGGCACAGATGGCAGCCACATTCGGGCGGCGGCTCCGTAAGGGAGCGGCCTCGACAGCGGTGGCGGCGCTCGCGCTGGCCGCCCTGACCGCGTCCCAGGCGCCGGGCGCGGCCGAGAGCAGGACCGGCAACAGCGCCGGGGACCCCGCACAGGCGGGCGACACCCCCATCGACGGCGGTTCGCCCTACTACACCGACCTGCCGCCCCTCAACAGCCCGGTCAAGCCCGGTGCCTCGCCCGGCACCGGCGGCGCGCCCGCCCCCGGCCCGGTCGAGGCGGGCATCCCCGCCACCGTCCTGGACGCGTACAAGAAGGCCGAGGCCCGCGTCGCCCAGACCGACCCCGGCTGCCGGCTCCCCTGGCAACTGCTCGCCGCCATCGGCAAGGTGGAATCCGGCCACGCCCGCGGCGGAGCCGTGGACGCCGAAGGCACCACCGTGCAGCGGATCACCGGCCCGCAGCTCAACGGCAACGGCTTCGCGAAGGTCACCGACACCGACCGCGGCGTCTTCGACGGTGACACCACGCACGACCGCGCGGTGGGCCCGATGCAGTTCATCCCCTCGACCTGGTCCACGGGCGGCCCCAACGGCGCCGGCTGGGGCGCCGACGGCAACGGCGACGGCAAGAAGGACCCCAACAACATCTACGACGCCGCCCTCGGCGCCGGCCGCTACCTCTGCGCCAACAACCGCGACCTGTCCGTACAGCGTGACCTGGACAAGGCCGTCCTCGGCTACAACCCGTCGCAGACGTACCTGAACACGGTCCTGTCCTGGCTCGCCTTCTACCGCAAGGGAACCCACGAGGTCCCCGACGGCAAGGGCCTGCTGCCGGTGCACCGCGGTGGCGCGGGCAGCGGCAGGGACGTCGCCGCGGGCGCCGGACCCACGCCGGGCCGTACGACGGTACCCGGCCCCCGGCCCGGTACCGGCAAGGGCGACGGCGGCCAGACGACCAAGCCCGGTGGCTCCGGCAGTAACAAGCCGGGCAGCAACAAGCCGGGCGGCGGCAGCAAGCCGCCGGCCACGCCGAAGCCGACGACGCCGCCCACCGGCACCCCCAAGCCCACCGACCCGCCCACCACGCCCCCCACCAAGCCGCCGACGAAGCCCGCGCCGGTCACCGCCCTGGAGCGGGTCGGCACGCAGGACCTCACGGCCACCGCGGGCGAGGACTTCGCCGAGCCGGTACGCGTACGGGCGAAGAACGCCGACGGCAAACCGGTCGCGGGCGTACCCGTCGACTTCCGCGTCGTCGGCGAGACCGGCGCCCGTTTCACGGGCAAGGCCGACCACGCCACCGTCCTGACCGGCGCCGACGGCATCGCCACCGCGCCGAAGCTCAGCGCGGGCGACCGGGCCGGCAGCTTCACCGTCCGGGCGACCGCGGTGGGCCGCCAGGCCCCCGCGACCGACATCGACGCCACCGTCAAGGCCAAGCCCGTCCCCACTCCCAAGGCCGACGCGCTGGCCCGCACCTCCGACAAGGAGCTGACGGCGAAGGCCGGCACCTCCTTCGCCGAGGGCGCCGTCGAGGTCAAGGCCACCTACCAGGGCAAGATCGCGGCGGGCGTCGCGGTGACCGCGACCATGGTCACCGACGACCCGAAGCAGCCCGTGGAGAACGACAAGGGGCCGTACTTCGCCGCGGCGGGCGAGGGCAAGGGTGCGGACAAGGAGCAGGGCAAGGGCGCGGCGGCCACAGGTTCGGACCAGGGCGAAGCCAAGAGCAAGGACAAGCCCGTCCGCAGCCTCACCCTCAAGACCGGCGCCGACGGCCTGCTCACCCTGCCGGAGATCCGCACCGACGGGCAGGCCGGCACTTTCCTGCTGCGCCTGACCACCGCCGACGGCGCGGTCCTGACCGTGAAGCTGACCGTCACGGCGTAACAGCCTCGCGTACTCCGAAGTCACTGCCACTGCCACCGCCGTCCCGCTCCCACCGAGCCGGACGGCGGTGGCAGTCGCGGTCCCGGGACGCGGCCGAGGTGCAACGTGTTCTCATCTACGCCGCCCGTTGCTACCGTGCCTCAGCTCTGACGCCTGACGCCTGACGCCCTGACAGCTCACCTGACAGCTCAAGGGAGGCCGACCATGCGCGCACTGACAGCCGCCGCGATCGGACTGGCCGCGGCCTTCGCCCTCGTCCTCGCCATCACCGCGGCCGGCGCGCCCAGCGGCGAAACCTCACCCGAACCGCTGCGCACCACGGTCCCCGCACACCCCTGAGAGGGAGGGCACCGCCGCCATGCGACGCAAAACCAGCCTGGTCCTGCTCGCCTTCGCCGTCTTCTTCGCCGCGCTGTCCCCGCTGCTGCGCTGGTACGCCTTCCCGCGGCTCGCCAAGATCCCGCCGAACCAGTACCAGGACATGGTGCTGGAGGCGAAGCCCGCCACCCTCCTCGACTACGGCACGATGAAGGCCCGCCAGGTCCCCAAGGTCTCCATCGTGCAGACGCTCAAGGGCAACGTCGAGGAGTCCGAACGCATCGAACGGACCGCCGGCCGCGACGTCGTGGTCTGGGACGCGCTCTCCTACGTCGCGGGGCCCGACGGCAAGATGGTCTCCCGGATCCCCGAGCGCTACATCTTCGACGCCCACACCCAGGAACCCGTGCACGCCACCGGCGAATCGGTCGACGGCGACCCCGTACGGCGCACTGGCATCGAGTACAAGTGGCCCTTCCTCACGGAACCGCGCGACTACGACTACTTCGACGCGCAGACCCGCACCTCCGCACCCATCCACTACAAGGGCACCCGCACCTTCCGCGGCCTGGACGTCTTCTATTTCGAGCAGACCATCCCCTGGACCAAGGTCCCGCTCCCGAAGAAGATGCCGGTCCAGGGCATCACCCCGCGGGCCGTCGAGAAGGCCGGTACCAGCCGCTGGTACAGCACCAAACGGATGTTCTGGGTGGATCCGGTCACCGGCGCGCCCGTCAACGGGGAGGAGATCCACCGCGAGGAACTGCGCGGCGGCAGCCTCGTCCCCGGCGGTGGCAAGGTCACCGCCTTCTCCGGACACGTCAAGATGCGGCCGGACTACGTGGCCGCCACGGTCGACCTCGTGACCTCCCAGCGCCGCCTCATCCTGCTCCTCACCAGCCACCTGCCCTGGGGCTTCCTCGGCCTCGGCGCCGCGCTCCTCACCCTGAGCCTCGTCCTGGAGGCCCGCAGCCGCCGCCCGGACCGGGGGCGCCCGGAGCCGGACCGCACCGAGCCCGTCAGTTCCGTTTGAGACGCGCTGCCGTGTGCCGGGTCGGCTGGGCGCCGGACGGGTCCTCGGGCCACGGATGCTTCGGATACCGGCCGCGCAACTCCGCCCGTACGGACCGGTAACCGTCCTTCCAGAAGGACGCCAGATCGGCCGTGACGGCAGCCGGCCGCCCGGCGGGGGACAACAGATGTACGAGTACGGGTACGCGGCCGCCCGCCACCCGGGGAGACTCCTGCCAGCCGAACAGCTCCTGGAGCTTGACGGCCAGCACAGGCTGCTCACCGCCGTAGTCCACCCGGACCCGCGACCCGCTCGGTACCTCGATGCGCTCCGGCGCCAGCTCGTCGAACCGGACCGCCGCGCCGCTCGCCCACGGCAGCAGCCGGGCCAGCGCCTGGCCCGCGTCGATCCGCTCCAGATCGGCACGCCGCCGCGCCCGGCTCAGCTCCACACCCAGCCATGTGTCGAGCCGCGTCAGGAGTGCCTCGTCCGAGACGTCGGGCCAGTCGTCGCCCACCACCCGGTGCAGGAAGGCCAGCCGCTGCCGCAGCGACCGCGCGCCGTCGGACCACCGCAGCAGACCGAGGCCGTCCCCGCGCAGTCCGTCCGCCAGAGCCTCCCGTACGAGGGCGGCATCGGGGGAGCGCAGCGGGCGGGCCACCAGTTCGACGGCGCCGAGCCGTTCGACGGAACGGGCCACTACGTCGCCGTCGGCCCAGCGGACCTCCTCACCCGCCGAGTACAGCGCCCCGGCCGCCGCGCGCGCGGTGCCCTCGTCGATCACGGCCGCCAGCCGCACCCGTGCGGACGCCGCCGCCACGGGCCGGTCCGCCACCGCCACCGCCAGCCACGGCGCGCTGCGCAGCCGCGAACCGTCCCCCAGCTCGGCGCCCGTCCCGGACGCCATCAGGAACGCACCCGCACCACGGGCCCGCGCCACCCGCTCGGGGAACGCCAGGGCGGCCACCAGGCCGGCGGCCGCGTCGTCGCCGGTAGCCGCGTCGGCACCGGCACGGCCGGGGGGCGAGTCGCCGTCGGTGCGGTCGGTGGAAGGGGCCGGGGCGGCGGTTCCCGGTTCCTTAGCCCCCCGCGAGCCCGTCACCGCCGAGGCGAGGCGGCGGGCCTCCTGGCGCCAGCGGGCGCCGTACGCGTCCTGCCCCCGCCGCGCCGTACGCCACGCGGCAGCCAGGTCGTCCCCGTACTCCCGCGGCGGTTCCTCGCTAAGCAGCGCGACCACCTCGGCGGCACGGCGCTCACCGACCTGCCGCGCGCCATCCAGCAGAGCGCGCGCCAGGCGCGGGTGCAGACCGAGCCGGGACATCCGTACGCCGCGATCCGTGACCCGGCCGTCCGCACCCACCGCGCCGATCGCCGTCAGCACCTCGCGCGCCGCGGCCAGCGCCCCGGCGGGCGGTGCGTCCAGCAGGGCCAGGCCGGTCGCATCGGGGTCGCCCCAGCAGGCGGTCTGCAGAGCGAACGCGGTGAGGTCCGCGACCTTGATCTCCGGCGCCGGGAAGCGCGGCAGCCGCACGTCCTCGCCCTCGGACCAGCAGCGGTAGACCGCTCCCGGCGCCTCACGGCCGGCCCGCCCCGCGCGCTGCCGCGCCGACGCCTGGGAGGCCCGTACGGTCGTCAGCGCACTCAGCCCGCGTGCATGATCGGTACGGGGTTCCCGCGCCAGCCCGCAGTCCACCACCACCCGTACGCCCGGAACCGTCAGGCTCGACTCGGCCACCGAGGTCGCCAGCACCACCCGGCGCCGGCCCGTACCCCCGGCCAGCACCGCGTCCTGGACGGCGGCCGGCGCCCGTCCGTGCACCTGCAACACCTCGGTACCGCCGGCGGCAAGATCACCCAACTGGCCCGCCACCCGCGCGATCTCCCCGACGCCGGGCAGGAAGCAGAGCACGTCCCCCGGCCGCTCGCGCAACGCGCGCCGCACCGTCGCCGCGACGTGCCCGAGCAGCGCCGGATCGACCCGCATGCCGTGCGCGGGCCGCACCGGCCGCTCCGGCGGCGCCCAGACGACCTCCACGGGATGGGACACGCCCGCGGCCTCCACCACCGGGGCCGCGCCGTCCCCGCTGCTCGCGGTGTCGTCGCCACCGCCCAGCAGCCGGGCCCAGCCCGCCGCGTCCGTCGTCGCCGAGGCCGCGATCAGCCGCAGTTCCGGGCGGAGCGTCGCCCGTACGTCGAGAAGGAAGGCGGCGGCGGTGTCGGCGTCCAGATGCCGCTCGTGGCACTCGTCGAGCATCACGGTGCCGACACCCGACAGCTCAGGGTCCCGCTGCAACCGTTGCAACAGCACACCGGTGGTCACGACCTCGACGACCGTACGAGGCCCGGCCCGGCGCTCGCCCCGCACCGTGAAACCCACCCGGTCGCCCACCTGCTCACCCAGCAGCCAGGCCATCCGCCGGGCGGCCGCCCGGGCCGCGATCCGGCGCGGCTCGGCGACGATCACCCGGCGGGGGCGGCCACCCACGGGCTTCTCCGACCCGATCAGACCAGCCAGCGCCAGCGGAACCATGGTCGTCTTGCCGGTGCCCGGGGGCGCGCACAGCACCGTCGCGCCGTGCCGGTCCAGCGCGTCCTCCAGCGCGGGCAGGGCGGTCCGTACGGGCAGCTGGGCGAGGGCGTCGTGGCGGATCACGCCATCAGTCTCCCGGAAGTCTCCCGGGCCACTCCGTATGGGGCCGGGGGCCGGGAGGGGCTGGGGGCGGGGCTGTACGGAGTCAAGCGGGGCTGTACGGGGGCTCTCAGCCGGTTGCCCGGGCCGGATCCCTGGTTGCCCAGGCCGATCCCTGGGCCGGTTCGCTCAGCCGGCTTCCTCGATCGGCCCGCTCAGCCGTCCCCCCAGGGCGGCGCCCTCAGTCCGCGACGCAGACGAAGATCGCCGTACCGGGGATGAGGTTCCCGCGCAGCGGCGACCAGCCGCCCCACTCCTGGGTGTTCCATTCCGGCCACTCCGGCTCGACCAGATCCACCAGCCGGAAGCCCGCGGCGGCCACGTCCCGCACCCGGTCGCCCAGTGTGCGGTGGTGCTCCACGTACTCCGCGCGGCCCGTCTCGTCCTGCTCGACGTACGGCGTGCGGTCGAAGTAGGACGCGCCGACGCTCAGGCCCTCCGGGCCCGGCTCGTCGGGGAAGGCCCAGCGAATGGGGTGCGTCACCGAGAACACCCAGCGTCCGCCCGGACGCAGCACCCGCCATACCTCCCGCATCACGCGCACCGGGTCGGCGACGAAGGGGATCGCCCCGTACGCGGAGCAGGCGAGGTCGAAGGAGGCGTCGCGGAAGGGCAGCGCCCCGGCGTCCGCCTCCACCAGGTCGAGCTGCGCCGACACGCCCGGGCCCGGGCCGGCGGGCTCCGCCCCCGTACCGATCCGCAGGGCGTGCTGGAGTTGCCGGTGCGAGAGGTCGAGCGCCACCGGGTGCGCGCCCTGCGCCGCCAGCCAGCGCGAACACTGGGCCGCGCCGGCGCCGATCTCCAGGACCCGCCGCCCCTTCAGCTCGGCCGCGGGCCCCAGAAGTCCGGCTTCCGCCTCGTCCAGCCCCTCGGGTCCCCAGACGAAACGATCGTCCCCCAGGAACGCTCCGTGGTCGTTCTGGTACTCGTCCGCGTTCCGGTCCCACCAGCCACGGCTGGCCCGGCTGCTCTCCGTGTCCGAGGCGGCACGTCGTGTCGCCTCCGGCTCGTACTCTTGGATCATCGCGCCCGTCGTCGTACTCTTCGCTGAGCTTGTGGCCGCCGGTGGCCCGAGAGGCCCTGTTGGCCTCGCGGAACATGGCGTGTGCCGGTTATGGGGCGTTCCGCCCCGGGTGTGCGCCTTCGCGCATTGACCGTGTCCGGCTGCCCCCGTATGCTACAAGTTGCGCTGCGGGCCTGCGCACCTCAGACGGAGCAGGTCGCGCTCGCATCTGTATGTATGTCCCCTCGGTTTTCGGGACGCTGCCGGTGCTTCGGTTGGTTTTTCGGAGTTCCGTGCCAGTCGTCCCTGACGCTGTCCGGTCTTATGCAGAAGCGATACAGGCTCCCGGCGTAGCAGTACCTACGACTTCAATGTCCGTACCGGAGCCCTTTCCCACATGACGAGCAGCACCGAGACCACCGCCACCACCCCGCAGGTTGCGGTCAACGACATCGGTAACGAGGAAGCCTTCCTCGCCGCGATCGACGAGACGATCAAGTACTTCAACGACGGCGACATCGTCGACGGCGTCATCGTGAAGGTCGACCGGGACGAGGTCCTGCTCGACATCGGTTACAAGACCGAAGGCGTTATCCCGAGCCGCGAGCTCTCGATCAAGCACGACGTCGACCCCAACGAGGTCGTCGCCGTCGGTGACGAGATCGAAGCCCTTGTTCTCCAGAAGGAGGACAAGGAAGGCCGCCTGATCCTCTCGAAGAAGCGCGCCCAGTACGAGCGTGCCTGGGGCACCATCGAGAAGATCAAGGAAGAGGACGGGATCGTCACCGGTACCGTCATCGAGGTCGTCAAGGGTGGTCTCATCCTCGACATCGGCCTCCGTGGCTTCCTGCCGGCCTCCCTGGTCGAGATGCGCCGCGTGCGCGACCTGCAGCCCTACGTGGGCAAGGAGCTCGAAGCCAAGATCATCGAGCTGGACAAGAACCGCAACAACGTGGTCCTGTCCCGCCGTGCCTGGCTGGAGCAGACCCAGAGCGAGGTCCGCCAGACCTTCCTCACCACCCTCCAGAAGGGTCAGGTGCGCTCCGGCGTCGTCTCCTCCATCGTCAACTTCGGTGCCTTCGTGGACCTGGGTGGCGTGGACGGCCTGGTGCACGTCTCCGAGCTGTCCTGGAAGCACATCGACCACCCGTCCGAGGTTGTCGAGGTCGGCCAGGAGGTCACGGTCGAGGTCCTGGACGTCGACATGGACCGCGAGCGCGTGTCCCTGTCGCTCAAGGCGACCCAGGAAGACCCGTGGCAGCAGTTCGCCCGGACCCACCAGATCGGTCAGGTCGTCCCGGGTAAGGTCACCAAGCTCGTTCCGTTCGGTGCGTTCGTGCGCGTCGACGAGGGGATCGAGGGCCTGGTCCACATCTCCGAGCTGGCCGAGCGCCACGTGGAGATCCCGGAGCAGGTCGTCCAGGTCAACGACGAGATCTTCGTCAAGGTCATCGACATCGACCTGGAGCGTCGCCGGATCTCGCTGTCGCTGAAGCAGGCCAACGAGTCCTTCGGCGCCGACCCGACGGCCGTCGAGTTCGACCCGACCCTGTACGGCATGGCCGCGTCCTACGACGACCAGGGCAACTACATCTACCCCGAGGGCTTCGACCCGGAGACCAACGACTGGCTCGAGGGCTACGAGACCCAGCGCGAGGCCTGGGAGACCCAGTACGCCGAGGCGCAGCAGCGCTTCGAGCAGCACCAGGCCCAGGTCATCAAGTCCCGCGAGGCCGACGAGCAGGCTGCGGCCGAGGGCGCGGCGGCTCCGGCCGCGGCCGGCTCGGGCAACGCCGGCGGCGGCAACGTCTCGGGGGGCTCGTACTCCTCCGAGTCGAGCGACAACTCCGGCGCCCTGGCGTCGGACGAGGCCCTGGCCGCGCTGCGCGAGAAGCTGGCCGGCGGCCAGAGCTGAACGCGTCTCAGCCGGTAGCCGGTAGCCGATAGGCGCCGACGGCAGGACAAGGAAGGCCCGCTCCCCTTGTGGGGGCGGGCCTTCGTCGTGTTCGTCCGAGGGATGGGGGTCGGGGCCGGGGGTGCCAGGGCTGGCGGGGCCGGTGGAGCTGCGGCTGGGGGCGGGAGCCGGGGGCGCTATCCGACCGGGACGCCCGGGGTGGCGATGCCGCGCCCGCCGATGACCTTGTTGTCGCCGGAGATCGTCACCGGGCACTTGGCCGCGTCGAAGTTGGTGATGTGGAAGCCGTAGCGATGCGAGCCCGTCGCTCCGCCCAGATCGGACCGGTTGTTGCGGAACACCGTGCCGCAGCCCCAGCCCGGCTGCTGGCTGTGTGTCTCGTAACCGTTGTCACGGGTGTGCTTGCCGGTGTTGTTCTCCACCAGAACCCTGTTGCCCTTGATATCGGCCCACGAGTCGTCGAAATGGGCACCGGTCAGCCCGCTGCCGTCGAACGTGTTGCCGATGATCTTCGCGCCGGTGGTGCCCTCCTTGATGTCGATGTTCTCGCCGCCGACACCGGGCCCGATGGTGTTGTGCAGGATCTGTACGTTGTCGCTCTTGTCCCCGATGCCGCCCGCACTCCCCACGTACACCCCCTCGCCCATGCCGCTGCCGTCCCGCCCGGTGTCGTGGATCCGCGAATCCTTGATCACGCCGTCCTTGCTGGACTTGCGGAAGTGCACCCCCTCCATGTCCAGGCCGTGCACGGTGACGGAATCGAGCACCACGCCGTCCGCCGCGTCCGCCACGATGCCCTTCTGGCCGCCGGTGACGGTGACGCCCCGGACCGTCCAGTACGAGGCGCCGTTCAGGTGGAGCCCGTAGCCACCGCTCGCACGCAGGACCGCCTTGGCCGAGCCGGTGAGCGTGATCCGCGCGGAGGCGCCGGCCGCGCTGGTGGCCTTGAAATTGCCCTTGTACGTGCCGTCCGCGAGCCGGATGGTGTCGCCGGGCCTGGCCGCCGCCAGCGCGCTCTTGAGCTGAGCGGCGGTGGAGACGTCGATGCTGCGGGCGACGGCTGGAGCCGGGCCCCGGGCGCCCGAGGTGCTCCCGTGCGCCGTCGCGGAGGCCGGAAGCAGAACGCCGGCCCCCAAAAGCGCGGCGGCGGAAAGCGGCAGAAGAGAACGCGTACGCATCAACATGCCTTCCTGTATGTGAACGAGGGACGTCGACATGAACAGGGAACGGTGGTGAAGCTAGCACCTATCGAGGTGCGGTCAACTGTGGGGGAGGGGTGAGGGGTTGGGAATGCGGCGCGGATCCCGCGCGGACTCCGTGTGGACACGGGCGCGGACATGGCACGGACACCGCATAGAACCAACGCGATCTCTCGATGGCGACGGATGAAGCTCGGCGGTGGTGCCTGGTTGCCTGGTCGATGTTCACTAACATGAACGCAGGGTGTGTTCGTGCTCCTCCCACGCGAACCGATGCCGATGCCGGCCGACGCCACGGTCGCGTATGCCTACCGCTACACCACCCACCGCCTCATTGCCCGCCGCCTCGTCGCCCCCCTCGATGGATGGATCGTGCTCCCGGAAACCGGTGATCTTGGGTGGCGGGAATGCCGCGGCCAGGTACGACGTTCTGGGGGACGGACATCGAGGAGGAGCGGACACTGTGTTGGATCCCCAGGGTTTGTACGAATGGGAGCCGAGCGGGCTCGCGGCGGTAGAGGCGATCACCGCACGGGACTCCGCGGGGTTGGTGCTGCTGTACCACTTCGACGGCTACATCGACGCCGGTGAGACCGGCGACCAGATCGTGGAACGGCTGCTGGGCGGCCTCACCCACCGGGTCGTCGCCCGTTTCGACCACGACCGGCTCGTCGACTACCGCGCCCGCAGGCCGCTGCTCACCTTCGAGCGCCACCGCTGGACCGCGTACGAGACCCCGAGCATCGAACTGCGGCTCGTCGAGGATGCCACCGGCGCGCCGTTCCTGCTGCTGTCCGGCCCGGAGCCGGACGTGGAATGGGAGCGCTTCGCCGCCGCGGTACGGCAGATGGTGGAGCGGCTCGGCGTCCGGCTGGCCGTGAACTTCCACGGCATCCCGATGGGCGTCCCCCACACCCGCCCCGTGGGCATCACACCGCACGGCAACCGCACCGACCTCATGCCGGGCCACAGCAGCTTCTTCGACGAGGCGCAGGTACCGGGCAGCGCCGAGTCGCTGATCGAGTTCCGGCTCGCGGAGGCCGGACACGACGTACTGGGCGTGGCCGCCCACGTACCGCACTACGTGGCCCGGTCCCCGTACCCGGACGCGGCCCTGACGGCGCTGGAAGCGGTGACGGCCGCCACCGGGCTGGTGCTGCCGACCGCGGCGCACTCGCTCCGTACGGAGGCGCTGCGCACCCAGGAGGAGATCGAGCGGCAGATCTCCGAGGGCGACGAAGAACTGGTCGCGCTGGTGAGCGGCCTTGAGCACCAGTACGACGCCGTGGCCGGCGCGGAGAGCCGGGGCAACCTGGTCGCCGAACCGATGGAACTGCCGTCCGCCGACGAGATCGGCCGGGAACTGGAACGCTTCCTGGCGGAGCGCGAAGGCGAGGGCGGCGGAGCCTGAGACCCGCCCGCCGCCGGGCGGCCATGGCCGGGGCGGACCGGGCCGTATAGCGTGGGCCCCATGGTGAAGGTGGGGCTTACGGGCGGTATCGGCGCAGGCAAGAGCGAGGTGTCGCGGCTGCTCGCGTCGTACGGCGCGGTGATCGTGGACGCCGACAAGATCGCACGCGAGGTCGTCGAGCCGGGCACGCCCGGACTCGCCGCCGTGACCGAGGAGTTCGGCGACGACGTACTGTCCGCCGACGGTACCCTCGACCGGCCCAAACTGGGCGCGATCGTCTTCAGCGACCCGGAAAGACTCCAGGCGTTGAATGCGATCGTGCACCCGCTGGTGGGCGCGCGATCGGCCGAACTGGAAGCGTCGGCCGGCCCGGACGCGGTGGTCGTACACGACGTACCGCTCCTCACCGAAAACGGCCTCGCGCCCCTGTACGACCTGGTCGTCGTGGTCGACGCCACGCCCCACACCCAGCTCGACCGGCTGGTACGACTGCGGGGCATGGCCGAGAACGAGGCGAAAGCCCGCATGGAGGCCCAGGCCGCGCGCGAAATGCGCCTCGCGATCGCCGACCTCGTCATCGACAACGACGGCCCGCTGGAGGCGCTGGAGCCCCAGGTACGCAAGGTATGGCAACGTTTGCGCGGACAACCGAACTGACCCTGTCCTTACCTCCTGCGCCGTGGCTCACAAGGACTGGGCAGGTGCCGGGGCGGGAGTTGGGGACCGGGCCCGGAGTCCCCGAACCCGAACCGGAGCGCGTGGGCCATGGTCGGGTGTGTGCGAAGCGATCTCATGCGCCAGGAGAACGCCTCGTACGGACGCGGGGCAGGCATTGACGTCCCGGCTATTCTCGCCGCCATGACTCAACCTGATCTTGACCGGGCCTCTTCCCCCGCCCCCGCCCCCTCCTCCGCCCTGAACGGTTCTGCTGCCGGCACCTGCACCTGCGCCTGCACCGGCTCAAGCTCAACCGCCAGTCCAACTGCGAGCCCGATCACCGGCTCAGCCGCCAGCCCGGCCGTCGGCTCAACCTTCGGGGCGTCCGGCGGGTCTTTCGCCGTCAACGTTCCCGGCGTTCCCGACGCGGAACTGGAACCCGAGCCGCTGGACCCCGCACAGATCGTCTCCGGTGCGCCGGTGGTGACCGGCAAGGTGCTGTGGGAGGCACCGGACGGCAAGCAGATACGGGGAATCTGGCAGATCACCCCGGGCGTGGTCACGGACACCGAGGCGAACGAACTGTTCGTGGTCGTCAGCGGCCGGGCAACGATCGAGGTCGAGAACGGGCAGGTCCTTGAAGTGGGCCCGGGCGATGCCTGCATCCTGCGCGAGGGCGACCGTACGCGCTGGACCGTGCACGAGACACTGCGCAAGGCCTACCACATCACCTTGTGAACGCTGTCCGTGAGCGGACTCCGACCGGGTCCCGTTCCACTCGCGCACGCCCCGAACAGGGCCCACCCGGCGATCGAAGGCACCGGGCGAACACGTGACGCCAGGGTTGCGGACCGGCCCAGGCGGGGAATGCGACGGACAACGCGCTTGTTGAGCCGCACGTAACGCCCGCGGAGCGGGTGACGCATGAGCTTGCCCCATACCGAGGCGGCGAGCCGGTGCGACTGATGGCCCGTACTACGGGAGAGGAGACGGCGGTGGCCGAACGCAGCCCCGAGACGAACGTCATCAACTTCCGGGCCGCCGAGCAATTGCTGGCGGCCCGCGATCCGCGCGGCGCCGTGCAACTCCTGGACCCGGTCATCGCCGCCCACCCGGAGAACACCGCGGCCCGCCTGCTGCGCGCCCGTGCCTTCTTCCTCGCCGCGCAACTCCGTCCCGCCGAACTGGAATTCCAGATCGTCCTGGAACGCGAACCGGACAACGCCTTCGCCCACTTCGCCCTGGCCCGCACCCTGCAGCGCGCCAACCGTTCGGACGAAGCCCTGCGTCACTTCCGTCTCGCCGCTGCCCTCGACCCCCGTCCCGACTTCATCGAAGCCGCCCGCTTCGAACCCTCAACGGGCCCCGAAGAGACATAGCCCGTCCGCTCGCTCGGATCGCTCCTCCCGTCCGGGGCCGCAATGCCCGTCCCCTAACGGCCGTCGTCTCTCCGCCCGCCGTCACCCCCGTCCCACCCGTCGTCGCTCCGCCCGCGGTCCGTCCTTTCCCCACCGCTGTCACTCTGCCCGCGGTCACCCCCTTTCCCGACGTCGTCCTCGGCTCCGCCGTAACCCGGCCGGTCTCGGCTCCGGCTGCCCGCGCCGTCGCCGCTTGGTCTTCGAGTGTCTGTTCCGTGGACGGGTTCGTACGGTGGCACGTCCTTTCCCGGCTGGTAGTGCGGGCCCTGGTGGATGTGCCGTATCACCATCGCCAGATCCGTCGCGGCGAGTGCCGCCACCACGGCGCACGCTGCCGCCCACCCCGGTCTGCCGGCCAGCACGAAGGCCACCGTGCCTGCCGCGGCCCAGAGCAGCCCCCACAACGCCAGTCCTCGGCGCATCCTCAGTGGACTGCGCGCCTGAAGGGGCTCATTACCGGTACGCATCACCACTCACCACACTCATCACATTCACCACGCGTCACTCCCTGCGGGCTGCTCGCACGTCCCTGCGTTGTGTCCCTTCCAGTCGTGGCTCTCTTTTAAGGGTCCTCCCGATCCGTGGCCCCCGTCATGTGGTCTGTGACCGTCGCTGCCGTGCTCACGGCGAGCCCCGCGGCAGGCCCGGGCGAGGGTCGCCGGCCGGGTGGCTGTTGATCCAGGACAGGCCGCCGATGTCGAGCCGGGACCGGGCCCGCGTGACCGCCACATAGGCCAAGCGTGCTTCCGCGAGGTCGACGGGCCCGGGGACCGGCTCGCCGTCCGTGTCCCGTTCGTCGAGGTCATCGGGGGCGGAGAAGTCGTCCGCGATGCGGACCGCCGGCCACTCCCGTCCCTTGGCCCGGTGCGCCGTCGAGACCGTGACCTCGGCTGCTTCCTCCTCCGAGAGGCGGTCCAGCGCTTGCAGCAGGGCCTCCGTGCCGTGCTCGTCGACGAGTTCGACCAGGGGGAGAAGATCCCGCCCGGACGGGTCGTACTCCGCGTACTCCCGCAGCTCCTCCCAGGACTCGAAGAGCATCAGCTCGGGGTGGGACGGGCGGCGGCCCGATCTGAGGTCGTGCGCGGACTGTGCCAGCGTGGCCAGCGTCCCGCCGCCGCCCGCCAGCGCCACCCGACGGCCCTGTTCGAGCTGCCGTATCACCTCCACCATCGCTCCGACATTGGTCCGGCACAGAACCGCGTCCGGTCTCGGGACCTTGGCCAGTTCCGTGGCCAGCCACGGTGCGCCGTCGAGCCGGATCGGGGCGCCGACAATGGCCAGCCAGCGGTTGGCCTCCGCGGCCAGCGCAGGGCCGAAGCGGAACGAACGGGAGAGGGCCAGCTGTCTGCCGTCGAAGTCGCTCATCACATCGCGGGCTCCGCGCCATCCGTAGATGGCTTGGGCCGAGTCCCCGACCATGACCAGCTGGGCATGCCCGCGCTGGGAGATGAAGACCTTCTCGACCACGGGGTTGGTGTCCTGGGCCTCGTCCAGGAGGAGGAAGTCCGCCGGGATCTTCGGCTCGCCCAGTGCCCACATCTTCAGGTAGTGATCGTGCTCGAAGCGCACGGTGCCCTGGTCGGGGTGCTGCAGATCCGCCCAGGCCTTGCGGGCGAAAGGCAGGACGATCTCCGCCAGTTGCTCGTGCAGGACATCCGCCTCGGCTCCGCGCAGCCGTGGCACATGCGCATCCGTGAGTTCCGGGTCGGCGGACTGGCAGAAGCGGGTCACGGTGCGTAAGGCGGAGTACGACAGTGCCTTGTTGCCGATCCGGCGGGCACCGATGCGTACGTTCATACCGGTGTCGATGCCCAGGGCGGCGCCGATGCGCCAGCCCGCCTGCCGAGGGGCGTTCAGCCGGGCCTGGTGGTGTTTGCCGACGGATGCATACGCGAGCGCGTGTGCGGTGTTGCACGTGACGTGGCCGGGGAAGCGTCGGGAGGCGTCCCGCGCGATCGCCTTGTTGAAAGCGATGTAGCGGCCTTGTCCGCACGGCGGGCGCCCGCGCGGGGGCGGGCAGTGGGCGAGCATCGCGAGCGTCGTGGTCTTGCCCGTGCCCGCTCCGGCCTGGATCACCAGATGGTCGCCCGAGCGGAAGGCGTCCGCGGCGGCGGTCTGCTCGGCTGTCGGACGTTCCATGCCGGGCGTCGGGCGGTTCGCGTCGACTGCCGGAGGGGGCGTGTGCGCTGTCGGGTTGGTGTGCATGGTTGCTCCTCACTTCGCGGCTTTTGGTCACTGTCTGTGACGACTGATGTGACGGTAGCCGATCGTGAGCCAGCCGTGGGATTTCTCTCGCGGCCTGTGGATAACTTCGGCCTGGCGCTCGTCGGCGAGGGCGTTGTCAGTGCCGTCTGCTTCCATCGATCTCACGCGGTTCGAGCGGTTGCGACGCCCGGCCGCGGTGCAGTCGGCGTGGCTCCGGTTTCGGTCCGTCACCGCCACCGGCCGGGAAGCGGAAGGGAGGGATGAGCGTGGGCGACCGTAAACTCGCAGGTCGGGGAGCGGGACAGACGGAAGGCGGACGGCGAACGGCGGGAGCCGAGGCTGGGACGGCTTCCGGGACGGGCGCAGGGACGGGGATAAAGGCGGGGTCGGCACAGGCGCGAAGGGCGCCAGGGAAAGGCGGCGGTATGGCGGAGAGTACGGACGGTTCCGCGTTCGCCCGCTGCGCTGCGGTCTTCCTGCCTGCCGAGCCGCCCCGGGCAGGCCGGTTCGCTTTCTGGCGCCCGGACGGTGGTCCCCTTCCAAGCGCTTCCGCGGCCGTCGACGCGGCGGAACCGGTCGAGCTGACGGTCGCGCGCCGGCATGGCAACGGCGCCCGCAGGCGTACGGTCCCCGCGGTGCAGCTCCCCCTCGCCGAAGCGGTGCCGCTGCTGGCCCGGGCCCGGCACGACCTGTCCGTCCACCCCGCAGCGGCCTGCTGGGGCGCGGCCGTCCTCCACGCCCTGAACCTGGCCGCCCGCGGCCGGCTGCTGCCCGGACTGACCGCCCAGGACCTCGACGCGTGGCGCGCCGGACCGCTGGAGGCCGAGGACGCCGCGCACCTGCGGGCGGTTGCCGCGGCCATGCCGTCCGAGGCGTACGCCGTTCCGCTGCCCGACAGCGGTCCCTTGCAGCTCCCCGACCCGGCGCTGCTGGTCAGGGCCCTTCTCGACGCCGTGGCGGACGCGCTGCCGCGTACGCCCGCGGCGGCGCACATGACCGGTGCCCCCTTCGCGGCGACGGCGCCGCAGTACCTGCCCGGAGCACGGGACTGGGCCGCCGAAGTGGCAGCCGGGGTGGACGCCGGGGTGCGGCTGTCCCTGCGGCTCGACCTGGCCGCCCACGGGCTCTTCGACATGCGGGAGGAGGAGCCCGGAGGGGAGGAGGAGCCCGGAGCGGAGGAGGAGCCCGGAGGGGAGGAGGACGATGCCGCCTCCGGCATGGTCGTACCAGGACCAGGACCAGGACCAGGACCAGGACCAGGTGCAGGTCCAGGCCCCGCCGCGACGGAAGAACGCAGTGCGGCGGCCGCCGTTCTTCAGGTGCACAGCCTCACCGACCCCACCCTTGTCACCGACGCCGTGCAGCTGTGGGAAGGCGAAGGGCCGGACCACTTCGGCCCGCGCGCCCGCGTCGACACCCTGCTCGCCCTGCGCAGGGCCGCCCGAGTGTGGCCTCCGCTGTCGCGCTTCCTGGAGCGGCCGGTTCCCGACGTCCTCCCGCTGGCCGAAGAGGAGCTGTACGAGCTGCTGGGCGACGCCGCGCCCCGCCTGGCCGCCGCCGGGATCGCGGTGCACTGGCCGAAGGAGCTGGCCCGCGGGCTGACCGCGTCCGCCGTTCTCCGCCCGGCCCCCGGCTCCGCCGCTGACGGGTTCGGCTTCTTCGACACTGAGAAGCTGCTGGAGTTCCGCTGGCAGGTGGCCCTGGACGGCCTGCCGCTCTCCGAGGCGGAGATGGACGTCCTCGCGGAGGCCCACCGGCCCGTGGTGCGGCTGCGCGACCAGTGGGTGCTGGTCGATCCGGCGCTCGTCCGCAAGGCCCGTAAGCGAGAACTGGGCTACCTCGACCCGGTCGACGCCCTCGCCGCGACACTGAACGGCACCGCCGAGGTGGACGGCGAAGAGGTCGAGGTGGTGCCCCTGGGGGCCCTCGCCGCCCTGCGCTCCCGCCTGACCCGCGAGGCACCGGTCCCACCGCAGCCCGCCGGGCTGAACGCGACCCTGCGCGACTACCAGCTCCGTGGCCTGGCCTGGCTGGACCGGGTGACGTCCCTCGGGCTCGGTGGCTGCCTCGCCGACGACATGGGCCTCGGCAAGACCATCACGGTCATCGCCCTCCACCTCCACCAGCGGCCCATCGCCCCCGTCCTCGTGGTCTGCCCGGCCTCCCTCCTCGGCAACTGGCAGCGCGAGATCGAACGCTTCGCCCCCGGCGTCCCCGTGCGCCGCTTCCACGGCACCGGCCGCAGCTTGGAGGACGTGGACGGCGGCTTCGTCCTGACCACGTACGGCACGATGCGGTCGAGCGCTGCCGCACTGGCCGCCCGCTCCTGGGCCTGGGTCGTCGCGGACGAGGCGCAGCACGTGAAGAACCCGCGGTCCTCCACGGGCAAGGCACTGCGCGGCATCAAGGCACCGGCCCGCATCGCCCTCACCGGCACCCCCGTCGAGAACAACCTGTCCGAGTTGTGGACCCTCCTCGACTGGACCACCCCCGGCCTCCTCGGCTCCCTGAAGACCTTCCGCGCCCTGTACGCACGTGAGGTCGAAGGAGGCGAGGACCCGGAGGCCGCCGAGCGCCTCGCACGGCTGGTCCGTCCGTTCATCCTGCGCCGCAAGAAGTCCGACCCCGGCATCGCCCCCGAACTGCCGCCCAAGACCGAGACGGACCACCCGGTGGCGCTCGGCCGCGAGCAGGCCGCGCTGTACGAGGCGGTCGTCCGCGAGACCCTGGCCCGTATCGAAGCGGCCGAGGGCATCGCCCGCCGCGGCCTCGTGATGAAGCTGCTCACCGCCCTCAAACAGATCTGCAACCACCCCGCGCAGTATCTGAAGGAGGCCGCGCCAGGCCTGGCGGCCCGTTCGGGGAAGCTGGAGCTGCTGGACGAACTGCTCGACACGATCCTCGCGGAGGGCGGCGCGACACTGATCTTCACGCAGTACGTGGAGATGGCGCGGCTGCTGGAGCGGCACCTGACCGCGCGCGGCATCGGCAACGCCCTCCTGCACGGCGGCACGCCCGTGAAACTCCGCGAGGAGATGGTCGACCGTTTCCAGTCGGGCCGCACGCCGGTCTTCCTGCTCTCCCTGAAGGCAGCCGGCACCGGACTCAACCTCACCCGGGCCGCCCATGTGATCCACTACGACCGGTGGTGGAACCCGGCAGTCGAGGAACAGGCCACCGACCGGGCGTACCGCATCGGCCAGACCCAGCCCGTCCAGGTCCACCGGCTCATCGCCGAGGGCACGGTCGAGGACAACATCGCGGAACTGCTCACCGCCAAACGGGCCCTCGCGGACGCGGTCCTCTCCGGCGGCGAAACGGCTCTCACCGAACTGACCGATGCCCAGCTCGCCGACCTCGTCTCCCTGAGGAGGGCCGCATGAGCCGCCGCCCACGCCCCGGCCCTTTCCCCGGAGACGGCGCCGACCGCTTCCCGGCGCCCGGTACGGCCGCGTCGCCGTCGGCCGCCCGTCCCGGTCGTGGCGCCGGGCAGGAACGCCCGGGGACCATGGACCGCTCCGACCGTTCGCGTACATTCCCTCCGCTGCCACAGCGTTCCGGCGCCCGGGGGCTGTTCGCCGAGTCCTGGTGGGGGAGCGCCTGGCTCGACGCCTTGGAGACCACGGCCCTGGACAGCGGTCGTCTCGCCCGCGGCCGTACGTACGCGCGCGACGGCAATGTCGACACGATAAACATCACCCCCGGGCGCATCGCCGCCTCCGTACGGGGCAGCAGGCCGCGCCCGTACAACGTGGTCATCCGCCTCCAGCAGCTCGCCGCCGACGAGTGGACCGTCCTCCTGGACTCGGTCGCCGCCGAACCGGCCCAGCTCACCGCCCTCCTCGCCAAGAAACTGCCGAAGGCCGTCGCCGAAGCGGGCGTACGACTGCTGCCCGGCCCGGGCGACCTCGTACCGCGCTGCTCCTGCCCCGACCACGGCACCCCCTGCAAGCACGCCGCCGCCGTCTGCTTCCAGGTGGCGCGGCTGCTGGACGCCGACCCGTTCGTGCTGCTCCTCCTGCGTGGCCGCGGCGAACGCGAACTCCTCGACGAACTGGCACGCCGCAACGCGACCCTCACCGCCCGCGAAACCCGCAACGCGCAGCTCTCCCCGCCGGGCACGGTCGCCGGGCCGCTGTCCGACGTCCGCAGCGGCCCCCGCGCTGACGCCCGGGCGGCGGCTGCCGCGGCCAGGGCGGCGAGGGCCGCCGCTGGACCGGCGCCGGGAGGCTGGGGAGATTCGGGGAAGTCGGGGGAGTCAGGGGGTTCGGGGAAACCCGAGGTCTCGGAGGTCGAGGGCAAGGCGAGTGGCTCGGCAGAGGGCAAGGCGAGCGGTCCGGAGGAGGCTGACCCGAGCGGAGATACGGGAGCGCAGTACGCGCAGTATGCGCAGTACGTGCCGGATCTCGCGCCGTCGGGCCCGGTCGCGCAGCCTCGCCCGCCGCGCGGGGTGCTCGCCCGTGCCGCCCTGGCCGACCGGCTCCTGCCGCCCCTCCCGCCCCCCATGCCCCTGCCGCCGCATCCCGGGCACGGCCATGCCCTCCCGGACGCCGACGGTCTCCCGCTGGACGCGGGCGCCCTCGAATTCCTCGCCACCGACGCAACAGCCCGGGCACACGCCTACCTGAGCGCGATACAGGCCACCGCCCCGCAACCGTCGGCCTACGGCCCCCGGGCCTCGCAACCGTCGGACGGCGGCCTTCGCCCCCCGCAACCGCCGTCCGACGGCTCCCGGCCCCCGCTGGCATCCCCGGCCCGGCCGGACCTCGCTCAGGCCACCGCTCTGTCCCCGTTCCCCGCCCTCACGCCCTGGCAGGACGGCATCCGGCTGGCCGCCACAGCCCACCCCACCGCCGGCCTGACCGCCACCACCCGCGCCCTCTACCGCGATTTCGCCGCCGCCACCGGCCGCACCGTCACGGACGTGGCGCGTGCCGTCGCCGCCTGGCGTCAGGGCGGCCTGGAAGGACTCACCCTGCTCGACACCCCCTGGAACCCACCGGCCGGCGACTTCGACCGTGCCCGCAGCGTCCTGATCGCCGCCGGCCTCCCCGCCCTCAGACCCCGCTCCAACCACCTCACCGACCCCGCCCGCGGCATCCAGCTCCGCTTCGGCCACGACAACCGCTGGTACCCGTACGAATCCGACCCCGGCACCGAGGACTGGTGGCCCACCGGCCGCGCCGACGCCGACCCCGTGGGGGCCCTCGGCGCGCTGCTCGGCCAATGACTAATCTCGGGGCCGTGGAAGGTCTCGACACACTCACCCGCTCCCTCGCACAGCGCACCCCCGAAGAGCTGGCCGCCCTGCTCGGCCGCCACGCGGAACCACTGTCCCGCAGGCCCGCGCCCACCAGACTCCGCGAGCTGGCCGGTGCCCTGTGGTCGTACGAAACCCTCCACCACACCGTCCTCCACCTCGACCACCCCCGCCTCCACCTGCTCGCCGCCACCGCCCGCATCAGCCAGGACCTGGCCCGCGGCGCCGCGCCCGCGCCCGCGGCCCCCGCCGCCGGAGCCGACTACCAGTCGCTGATGGCGCACCGGCTGTCGTTCCCGGACCTCGCCACCGAACCCGTTCCGGCGGACGACGCGTACCGGGCCCTCGGCGCCACCGCCCCCGGCCCCGCCCGCGACGCCGTCACCGCCGCCCTGAACTCGCTCTACGCGGACGGACTCGCCGCCCCCACCGAGGACGGCGCCATCGTGGTCCCGCCCCGCACGCTGCAACTATTGGCCGCCCACGACCTGGGGGACTTCACGCCCGTCGCCCCGCGTCATGCCGATCCGTGTCATCCCGCCCAGGAGGGCGACGCGCCGGATGCCGCCGTGGCCGCTCTCCGGAACGAGTCCCAGGCCGCCGCGTCCACCCTCGCCACCACCCTGGACCGGCTGCTCGCCGCACTCGCCGCCCAGCCCGCGGCCCTCCGCAAGACCGGTGGCCTGGCCTTGCGCGAGATCAAACGACTGGCCAAGGCGGCGGGGACGACCGAGGCCCGCACCCGCCTCCTGCTCGATCTCGTTCTCGCCGCCGACCTCATCGCACTGACCCGGACCCCTGCCGGCATCACGGCAGTGCCCACCGGGGCGTACGACACGTGGCTGGCCATGTCCCCCGGGGAGCGGCTGGCCCCGGTCCTCACCGCCTGGACCAGCCTCTGGGCCATCCCCACGTACACCCCCTTCGGGGAAACCCCCACCGCCTTGGTACGCGGCGAAGACCGGCACGCCCCGGCCCTGCGCCACGCCCTTCTCAAAGCGCTGGCCACCGCCCCGGCCGGGGTGCCGTCTTCCCGGATCGCGGCGGGCGCATCCGTCTCGTACCCGTCCCCCGGAGAGCCGGGCCGCCGCGCCCACCTGCCCGCTCTCCTCGACGCCGCGGCCTGGCACCGTCCGCTGGCCGTCGCCAACGAGCCGCTGGCCGAGGACCGTGCCGCCCACATCCTCGACGAGGCAGCCTTCCTCGCCTTCACCGCACACGGCGCCCTGACACCCTTGGGCCACGCCCTGCTCGCCGCGTCCCCGGCCGGCCCCGAGACTCTCGGCGCCGCCCTCCGCGATCTTCTCCCGCCGCCCGTCCAGCAGGCCCACTTCCAGGCCGACCTGACGGCCGTCGTTCCGGGACCGCCGTCCGCAGCGCTCGCCGGCCTGCTGTCCTCGGCCGCCGACCGCGAATCCGAAGGCCACGCCGTGACCTGGCGATTCACCCCGGATTCCGTGCGCCGGGCCCTCGACGCGGGCCACACGGCCGCGGACCTGCTCGCCGCCCTCGCCGACGTGTCGGCGGCGGGCCCGCTGCCGCAGCCCCTGACCTACCTCGTCCAGGACGCCGCCCGTGCCCACGGCCGGATGCGTGTACTGTCCACCGCCTGCTGCATTCGCTCCGACGACGAGGCACTGATCCGCGAACTCGCCGTGCACCGCGCCCTCCAGCCCCTCGGCCTGCGCGCCATCGCCCCCACCGTCCTCGCCAGCGCCCAACCGGCCGCCGCGACGCTCGAAGCGCTCCGCGGCGCCGGTTACGCCCCCGCACTCGAATCCGAGACCGGCACCGCCTCCGTCGAACGCCTCCCCAGCCACCGCACCCGCGTCAGCCCGTCCGGCCCCGCCACCACGCCCTTCGCCCTCGCCCAGCGGCTCCTCTCCGGGGCGACGGGCTGAGGAGCGGGAGCGCGGACCCGTAACGGCAGAATGAAGACGTGCGGCTCGAAGCGATCACCTGGGACCGGCTGACCGACGCGCTCGCCGAGCGCATCGGCGCGACGGCGGCTGCGGACGGCGGCCCGTGGCTGCGCGTCGCCGTCGACGGAGCGCCGGCCGCCCGCCCGGCAGACGTCACCGGGCGGCTCGCCGAAGCGCTGCGACTGCGCGGCAGGCCCGTACACGTCGTCGCGGCCGACGGCTTTCTGCGCCCCGCCTCCCTCCGCCTGGAGTACGGGAAGGAGGACCCCGATGCGTACCACGACGAGTGGTTCGACCGGCAGGCGCTCTGGCGGGAGGTGTTCACGCCGCTCGATCCGGGCGGTACGGGCCGGGTACTGCCGGATCTCTGGGATCCCCGGACGGACCGCGCCACGCGCAGCCCGTACGCCCAACTGCCGCCCGGTGGCGTACTGCTGCTGCACGGCCCGCTGCTGTTCGGGCACTGGTTTCCCTTCGATCTGTCGGTCCACCTGAAACTGTCGCCCGCCGCGCTGGCCCGCCGCACCCCGCAGGACGAGCAGTGGACGCTGCCCGCTTTCGCTCGGTACGAGGACGAGGTACGGCCCGAGGAAACCGCCGATGTCGTCGTCAAGGCGGACGATCCCAACCGCCCGGCCTGGAGTGGACACCGCTGACCCCACGTCCGTCCGAAAAGCGTACGACCCGCCACTGACAACCCGTCACGTGCGGGGCGGGCGCCCGTTAGCGTGAGGCGATGACCATGGCGTGCGGGAAGCCGGGAGGACGCTGCGCATGGAGGACATCGGCTGGGACACGGACGCGGCGCACTGGCTGAAACCCACCGCCGGAAGCGGTACGCGAGGCAGCGGCACCGGACGGCGGACCGCTGGTCGTCACGGCCGCCGAAGGCAGCGACTTCTGGCGGCACACCAGTTACGGCTTCGTCCGGGACACCGGACACGCGCTGCTGACGGCCTTCCCCGCGGGCTCGGCCGTCGAGGTGTCCTTCATCGCCGCCTTCGACGAACTGTACGACCAGGCCGGGGCGATGGTGCGGGTGGACGCCCGCACCTGGATCAAGGCCGGGGTGGAGCGCAGCGGCGGAGCGCCGCAGCTGGGCGCGGTGGTCACCCGCGAGTGGTCGGACTGGTCGCTGGCACCCGTACCGGCCTGGGCGGGCCGCTAGGTCACCGTACGCGTGAGCCGCAGCGGCGACGCGCTGACCGTACGGGCGCGGCGTGAGCAGGAACCGTGGCGCATGGTGCGGCTGGCGCCGCTCGCCCCGGAAGCGACGGCGTTCGCTGGGCCCTTCTGCTGCTCGCCGCAGCGGGCGGGCCTGAAGGTACGGTTCACCCGCTTCGCGACGGGCCCGGCCGACACATCGCTCCACTGATCCGGGGAGGGGCAGGGGAGGGCAGGGAGGGCCCGGGTGGGGCCGCCCCGTAGCGTGCCGCTGCCGCGTCAGGCGTCGGCCAGTGCCAGCAGCTTGGTCACCGTGTTCCAGTTGCGGGCCGTGGCCGTCACGCCGAGCCGGGCGCGTGAGACGGCTTCGGCGAGTCTGGAGCGGCCCATTCCGTTCGGGCACCACAGATACAGTTCACGGCCGATCAGCCGGAGCCGGTCCGGGGCGTACGCGTCGCAATCCAGCGCCGCCAGCGGGCCGACATCGCCGGGAACAGCGGACAGAAACGTCACATGCAGCGTCTTCGGCTCCGCCTCCGCCTGCGGGAAGGGGTTGGCCGCGACGGCGGCGGCCAGCTCGTCGCGCGTACGGACCATGACGGGGACGGGAAAGCCCAGGTCGTCGGCGATCCGGGCCTCGATGCGGCGCGCGGTCTCCTCGGGCGGCGTGCCCGGGTCGGCGAACACGATGTTGCCGGTCTGCAGGAGGACCGTCACGTCCGTGTGGCCCAGCGACGCGAACAGCTCACGCTGCCGCGCCATGGGGAACTTCCTGTTGCCTCCGACGTTGATGCCGCGGAGCAGGGCGATCTGGCGGGACATGACCGATCGGGCCTTTCGTACGGGGAGGAGCGAGGCGGGGAAGCAGGGGCTACTGCCCGGCCGCCCCGAGGAGAGCCGTCGGGCACGAGCGTCGAACGTCAGAACAGCGGCTGCGGCAGGACACCCTCCAGAGCCAGCAACTGCCGCTTGGTCTCCAGACCACCGCCGAATCCGCCGATGCCGCCGTCGCTGGCCACCACCCGGTGACACGGCACGACGACCGGCAGGGGATTGGAGCCCATGGCCGCGCCCACCGCGCGGGCGGCGCCCGGCTCACCGACCCGGTCGGCCAGGTCCTGATAGCCGACCACCGTGCCGTACGCGACGTGGGCGGCCAGCGCGCGCAGTACCCGCTCGTTGAAGCCCGAGGCCCCCGAGGACAGGGACCAGTCCAGGGGGACGGTGAAGGTGTCCAGACCGGCCTCGAAGTACCTGGTCAGTTCGTCGGCTGCGGTGGCCAGGTGGGGTATCTCCGGGAGTGGTTCCCGGCCGAACGCCTGCTGGAGGCGGGCCACCGTCCGGCGGGTGGTCCGCTCGTCGGCGTGAAAACCGACCAGCGCCAGCCCTTCGAGGGTCGCCGCGAGCAGCAGCGGGCCGATGGGCGTGTCCAGCACGCGCCAGGCCCAGTCGCGCGGCTCCCGCCGCCCGGACGATTCTTCTCGCGCGGGCCGCTCTTCCGAGCCGGGCAGCTCCTCCGGGCTCGGCCGCGCTCCCGGGCCGGGCCGTGCCTCCGGACCGGACCGCTCCGGCCGACCCGCCTGCCCCGACCGGACGGCCCGGCCGGGCCGCTGATCACGCTCTGCGTTCATCACGGCATCAGCCTATGGCCCGCCACTGACAACGCCCCCGGAACCGTGTCCCGAGGGCGCCGCCGAGGTGCCGTCCGCTGCCTCCGCTCTAGCGGCGGGTGTTCTCCAAGGCATCGCGGACGACGTCCGGCTTGTTGCTGATGATGCCGTTCACGCCCTGCCCGGCGGCCTTGACCGCATTGGCGGCGTCGTCGATGGTCCAGGTGAAGACCTCCAGCGGCCGGCCGTGCGGGCCCTTGACCTTGTGCACGGACGCGACGTACCCGGCGTCGATCGACTTGTACTGGGGGTTGATCTGGTCGGCGAAGGCCGCGTACTTGGGCAGCTCGGCGACGGCGGGCGTCCCCAGGAAGCCCGTCTTGACGTCGGAGCGCAGGCCGTGGACCTTCTTCACCGAGTCGGCGCTGAAGCTCTGCACGACCAGCCGGTGCTTGACGTGGTGGCGGTCCAGCCAGCCGTCCTCGCGGAGCTGCTTGAGGATCTGCCGCTCGATGCCGGGGTAGAGCTCGGGCGCCTTGATCTCCATCAGGAGCTTCTGGTCGTTGTCCTCGACCGCGTCCATGTAGTCCTCCAGCGTCGGGACGCGCTCGCCGGCGAACTTCGGGCCGAACCAGCTGCCGGCGTCCAGCTGCTCGATCTCCTTGAGCGTGAAGTCGGCGACGTTCCAGGGCGCACGGCCGGGGAAGACCTGCTCGACGTCGGTCGTCCGGGCGAGCGACGTGTCGTGCACGATGACCAGCTCGCCGTCCTTGGTGCGCTGGACGTCGTTCTCCACCCACGCGAACCCGAGGTCGGCCGCCGCGTCGACGGCGGCGAGGGTGTTCTCGGGCGCGTAGGCGGAGGCGCCCCGGTGGGCGACGGTCACCACTCCGCGGTGGCCGTTGCCGCCGGCGGCCTGGACACCGGCGGCGGGGAGCAGGGACGCGGCCAGGCCCGCGAGCACACCGGCGACAGTGGCGACAGGACGGATGCGCATACGAACTCCTAGTGACGACGTGAAGGCGGGCGCGTACCGGGGCCGGGAACGGAGCCGGGACCCCTGCGGGGGAACGAGGCGGATTCGGGGTGCGACGCGCAGAGGGTCGCAGTTGGGGTGTACCGGAAGACAGGCGTCTGATGGACAGAAATTGAACGAGAAGTGTGCTGTGACCCGCGTTTGAACGCCCCGGCCTCGTGATCTCCTCAAAATGCACGCAACATACGCACGTGCCGGACCGGGCCGAGGGTGCGGAGCCCCGGCCTCCACGCCCGCCCGCCGGGAAATCGGCCCGCCCGCCCCGGCTGGCCGGTTCCGGGCCTGCGCCCGCCGCGCCCCGGCTCCGTCCCGGCCCGCCGCCGGTCGCCGCGCCCTGCCGCCCCGCCGACGGAACCGCTGGGCGGAGCGTTTTCCGGCCGGTTGTCAGTGGGGAGTCGTACGGTTGGTTCCATGCGGCCCGTATCCAAGATCGAACGCACGGTGGCACCTTTCGAGGTCGTCAGCCCGTATCAGCCCAGCGGCGACCAGCCGGCGGCCATCGCCGAGCTGGAGCAGCGCGTCAGCGGTGGTGAGAAGGACGTCGTCCTGCTCGGCGCGACCGGTACCGGCAAGTCGGCGACCACCGCGTGGATGATCGAGAAGCTGCAGCGCCCCACCCTCGTCATGGCGCCCAACAAGACCCTCGCGGCGCAGCTCGCCAACGAATTCCGCGAACTGCTGCCCAACAACGCCGTCGAGTACTTCGTCTCGTACTACGACTATTACCAGCCCGAGGCGTACGTCCCGCAGTCGGACACCTACATCGAGAAGGACTCCTCGATCAACGAGGAGGTCGAGCGGCTGCGCCACTCCGCGACGAACTCCCTGCTCACCCGGCGTGACGTCATCGTGGTCGCCTCCGTCTCCTGCATCTACGGCCTGGGCACGCCCCAGGAGTACGTGGACCGCATGGTGCCGCTCAAGATCGGTGACGAGATCGACCGCGACCAGCTGCTGCGCCGCTTCGTCGACATCCAGTACACCCGCAACGACATGGCCTTCACCCGCGGCACGTTCCGCGTCCGCGGCGACACCATCGAGATCTTCCCGGTCTATGAGGAGCTGGCCGTCCGCATCGAGATGTTCGGCGACGAGATCGAGGCGCTGTCCACGCTCCACCCGCTGACCGGCGAGGTCATCAGCGAGGACGAGCATCTGTACGTCTTCCCCGCCAGCCACTACGTCGCGGGCCCCGAGCGCATGGAGAAGGCCATCGCCGGCATCGAGGCGGAGCTGGCCGAGAGCCTCGCCACGATGGAGAAGCAGGGCAAGCACCTGGAGGCCCAGCGGCTGCGGATGCGCACGACCTACGACATCGAGATGATGCGCCAGGTCGGCTCCTGCTCCGGCATCGAGAACTACTCGATGCACATGGACGACCGTGCCCCCGGCACCGCCCCGAACACCCTCCTGGACTACTTCCCGGACGACTTCCTCCTGGTCATCGACGAGTCGCACGTCACCGTGCCGCAGATCGGCGCGATGTACGAGGGCGACGCCTCCCGTAAGCGCACCCTGGTCGAGCACGGCTTCCGGCTGCCGTCCGCCCTCGACAACCGGCCGCTGAAGTGGGAGGAGTTCCTGGGGCGCGTCGGCCAGACCGTGTACCTGTCGGCGACGCCCGGCTCGTACGAGCTCTCCCGCTCCGACGGGTACGTGGAACAGATCATCCGCCCGACCGGCCTGGTCGACCCCGAGGTGATCGTCAAGTCCACCGAGGGCCAGATCGACGACCTGGTGCACGAGATCCGTACGCGTACGGAGAAGGACGAGCGGGTCCTGGTCACCACCCTCACCAAGAAGATGGCCGAGGACCTCACGGACTACTTCATCGAGCTGGGCATCCAGGTCCGCTACCTGCACAGCGACGTGGACACCCTGCGGCGCGTGGAGCTGCTGCGGGAGCTGCGGGCCGGCGAGTACGACGTCCTGGTCGGCATCAACCTGCTGCGGGAGGGCCTCGACCTGCCCGAGGTGTCGTTGGTGGCGATCCTGGACGCCGACAAGGAAGGCTTCCTCCGGTCGGGCACCTCCCTGATCCAGACCATCGGCCGCGCCGCCCGGAACGTCTCCGGCCAGGTCCACATGTACGCGGACAAGATCACCCCGGCGATGCGGAGGGCCATCGACGAGACCAACCGCCGCCGGGAGAAGCAGCTCGCGTACAACAAGGAGAAGGGCATCGACCCGCAGCCCCTCCGCAAGAAGATCGGCGACATCGTTGCGACGCTCGCGCGCGAGGAGATCGACACCCAGGAACTGCTGGGCACCGGCTACCGCAAGGGAGCCGAAGGCAAGGACGCCAAGGGCAAGGCACCGGTGCCCGCGCTGGGCGGCAAGGCGGCCAAGGGCAAGGGCGGCAAGGCCGCGAAGGACGGCGCGCCCACCGACCGGCCCGCCGCCGAACTGGCCGAACTCATCGAGGAAATGACCGACCGGATGCGGGCCGCCGCCGCCGAGCTGCAGTTCGAGGTGGCCGCCCGGCTGCGCGACGAGGTCGGCGAACTGAAGAAGGAACTGCGGCAGATGAAGGAGGCGGGGCTGCGCTGAGGGAGCAGGGCCGAGGCCCCGGCCGAGCCGTACGAAGGGGCCTCCGCGCCGGGGCTGTGTTGCAGGAAAGCCACAAAGCGCGGGGCGGGTGCGTGCCCGGGGCCGGCCGTGCATAGGGTCGGGTCAGGCCGTCGGGGAGGCGGCAACGGGGAGAACAGAGCGAGAGGGGACGGCACGTGTCGGTCAACTTGTCCAAGGGGCAGGGCATCAGCCTGGCGAAGACCGACGGGGGCGCGCTGACGGCGGTGCGGATGGGGCTGGGCTGGCGTTCGGCGCCCCGCCGCGGGCTGTTCGGATCACGCACCCGGGAGATCGACCTCGACGCCTCGGCGGTGCTGTTCGCCGACAAGCAGCCGATGGACGTCGTCTTCTTCCAGCACCTCGTCAGCGACGACGGGTCGGTACGGCACACCGGCGACAACGTGGTCGGCGGCGCGGGCCAGGGCGGCGACGACGAGGCGATCCTCGTCGACCTGTCGCGGGTGCCGGTGCACATCGACCAGATCGTCTTCACCGTGAACTCCTTCACCGGGCAGACCTTCGCCGAGGTGCAGGACGCCTTCTGCCGCCTGGTCGACGAGACCACCGGCCAGGAACTCGCCCGTTACACCCTCACCGGCGGCGGTGACTACACCGCGCAGATCATGAGCAAGGTGCACCGCTCCGGCAACGGCTGGCAGATGACCGCGATCGGCGAACCGTCCAACGGCCGTACGTTCAAGGACGTGGTCCCGGCGATACTGCCGTACCTGTAAACACGCACCGGCCCCGTCGGTGAGCACGGGGCGCACCACACTTCGGGGGAACGACGATGACGGCCGAGCTTGTCCGCGGGCAGAACCATCCACTGGACCGCACCCGTTTGGAGATCAGGATCGCGGCGGGCGGACCCGTCGTCGCGGGGGTGACGCTCGCCGACGAACAGGGCGGCCTCACGGGCGTCGAAGCGGTCGCCCACCCGGGCGCACCGCGCCGCACCGGCGTAGAGGTGCCCCGGCAGGCCGCCGCCGAGCACCGGATCGCGCTGGACCTGGACGCCCTGCCCGCCGCCGTACACCGGGCCGGGGTACTGCTCGCGCTGCCCGTCGGCATCGGCGGACCGGCGGTCTTCGGCGCGGCGGCGGCGCCGTTCGTCGCCGTCACGGGCCTCGACGGTACGGAGATCGCCACCTACACCCTCACCGACCTCGGCGCCGAAACCGCCGTCGTGGCGGTGGAGCTGTACCGCAGGCAGGGCGCCTGGAAGGTGCGCGCCATGGGGCAGGGCTACGCGGGCGGGCTCGCGGCACTGCTCCAGGACCAGGGGCTGCCGCAGGCCGCCGAACTGGCCTCGGAGATCCAGGAGGCGGTACGCGCGGGCCACGCACGCTCGGTACCGGCACCGGCCGAGGCGGCCGACCGCACCGTGGCGGCCGACCGTACCGCGGCAGCCGCCTCGGGCCGGGCCGCGGAGCCGGGTGCCGATCCGGCCGCCGATCCGGCCACCGGGCGCCCCGGAGCCGCGCCGGAGCCGCCTGCCACCGGCGGCCCCATCGACTACCGGCACCCGAAGCGCCGGTCCGCGGCCCCGCAGCCCCGCCAGGACGCCCCCACGCCCCCTGCTCCCGCACCCCCGCCCTCAGCCGCGCCCGGGACGGCGTCGTCCGGTACGGCGTCGCCCGGCGGGGCACAGCCCGGCCCGGTCGCCGGGGACGCGGCCGGCCGGACTCCCGAAGAGCGGCTCTACAACCAGGTCTGGGGGATGTTCGAGGACCTGGCGCGCACGGTCGCCGCCTACCGCAGCGCCATGGACTTCGCCCAGTCCCGCCTGGCGAAGGAACTGGACGCCGTCAACGCCGACCCCCGCAACCGCATCGGGGCGGCCGCGGACGCCGCGCGTGCCGCCGCGCACGACAAGCACGCCCGCCTGGCCGCCCAGGCCCGCGAGGTGCTCGACCGGGACCTCGTCCAGCTCACCGCCGAGGCCGAGGTCGTCGAGCCCGCCCTGCCCCCGGCCTTCGCCTCCTGGAGCAGCCCCGTCTGGCAGGGCTACCGGCCCCCGGAGGAGCACCCGACGGCGGTGCGTCTCGGCGACCTGCGCCTGCCGGAGTGCCCCGACCTGCGCATCCCCATGCTCGTACGGCTGCCGATGGACCGCGGCCTGTGGATCGACAGCGGGCAGCCGGAGAGGTTCGGCCGGGCAGGCGCCTCCGACAACGAGTTCGCGAGCGCCTTCGGCCTCGACGACCTCGACGGCCTGGACGGCGGCCCGGACGGCGGCGAGCCGCTCGACGCGGCCGAGGTGCGGCGCCGGGCGGTGGACACGGCCGTCACCCTCGCCGTCCGCCTGCTGGCCACCCACCCGGCCGGCGAACTCACCGTCCACGTCATCGACCCGGCCGGCCAGGCGGCGCCCGCGCTGGCACCGCTCCTGGAGACGGGCGCGCTCCGCGAGCCCCCGGCCACCGGCGCGCAGGGCGTGACCGCGGTGCTCGGCGAACTGACCCGGCGCGTGGACCTCGTACAGATGGCGGTCCGCAACCAGGCGGCGGAGTCCCTGCCACCGGACCTGGACACCGCCGAGCAACTGCTGATCGTCCACGACTTCCCGCACGGCTTCGACGACCGCGCAGTCAACCAGCTCCGCTATCTGGCGGACGAGGGCCCGTCGGTCGGCGTGCACCTGCTGATGGTCGCCGACCGGGCCGAGGCGCGGGAGTACGGCCCGGTCCTGGACCCGCTGTGGCGTTCCCTGCTGCGCATCACGCCGGTGCCGGACGCCCACCTCGCCGACCCTTGGGTCGGGCACGCCTGGACGTACGAGCCGTCGCGCGTGCCGGACGGCAGCCGGGTGCTGCGCAAGGTCCTGGGCGACGTGGCGGAAGCCCGCCGGTCACAGGGACAGACCCGGAGCCGCGAGCACTGAGCGCATGGGCCTGGGGCGGCGCCCAGCCGCCCCAGGAGGCAGTCCGGCCCGCCCCGGTATCCCTGCCCTGCCCACATCCCGGCCCTTCCCGAGCCCCCGCCCGGCCCGGCCGTACCGTCCGCGTGGCCTCCTTCCGGCCAGCGGGCCCTCCCTCTGGTCCGCGCGCCCCCGCCCCTCCGTACCCCCACCCTTCCGTCCTCCCACACAGCCCCACCTGACCAGGGCATTTACCTATCTCTTTACTATCCATTGCCTTTCCTTTACCCTCGTGGTGCGGAGGGGAGTATTCCTGCGCGACGTACCCGTCATCACGGATCACACCACTGACAAGATCCCGGGGCGTCGGCCCATCTCGGGGAGCGCGGCATCAGCACTCTCGGGTGGAAGAGACCTCCGGCAGCGACGACGCTGTGAGTGCCGTACGACTCTGCCGGAGGAGCAGTGGACGTTTCCCTGACCCTGTGGGTGCTGACCATCGTCGGTCTGTGCGCCCTGATCGCCGCCGATTTCTTCATCGGCGGCCGCAAACCACACGAGGTCTCCCTCAAGGAGGCCGGTATCTGGACCGCCGTCTGGATCACCCTCGCCGCCCTCTTCGGACTCGGCCTGCTGGTCTTCGGCGGCGGGCAACCGGCCGGCGAGTTCTTCGCGGGCTTCATCACCGAGAAGTCGCTGAGCGTCGACAATCTCTTCGTCTTCGTGCTGATCATGGCGAAGTTCGCGGTGCCGACGATCTACCAGCAGCGGGTGCTGATGGTCGGCGTGCTGATAGCGCTCGTGCTGCGCGCCGGATTCATCGGCGCGGGCGCCGCGATCATCGCCAACTTCTCGTGGGTCTTCTACATCTTCGGCGCGTTCCTCATCTGGACGGCCTGGAAGCTCATTCAGGAGGCCCGCTCGGGGGAGGAGGACGAGGAGTTCGAGGAGAACCGCTTCCTGAAGATGGTGGAGAAGCGGTTCCCGTCGACCGACAAGTACCACGGCACCAAGCTGTTCGTGGTCGAGAACGGCAAGCGGCTGATGACGCCGATGCTGATCGTCATGCTGGCGATCGGCACCACGGATGTGCTGTTCGCGCTGGACTCGATCCCCGCGATCTTCGGCCTGACCCAGGACCCGTACATCGTCTTCACCGCCAACGCCTTCGCCCTGATGGGCCTGCGGCAGCTGTACTTCCTCATCGGCGGTCTGCTGAGGAAGCTGGTGCACCTCTCGTACGGCCTGTCGATCATCCTCGGGTTCATCGGCGTGAAGCTGGTGCTGCACGCCCTGCACGAGTCGGGCGTGAGCGTCCCGGAGATCAGCATCCCGGTCTCGCTCGGCGTGATCTGCGCCGTCCTGGCCGTCACGACGATCACGAGCCTGCGCGCCTCGAAGAAGCAGGCCCGGGCGGAGGCGGCGGCCACCGGGGAGAAGCAGGACTCCAAGGACTCCAGGGACTCCGTGGACGTCTGACCGGCCATCCTCCCCCGACCGGCCGTCCTGCCGGACGGTCGCACCGACCGACGCGTTTACGGAAGGCCCCGCGGATTCACCGCGGGGCCTTCCGAGTCGTTCCCGCCCGGTCCGTCACCAGCCGCGTTCGCGCCACTCCGCGAGGTGCGGACGCTCCGCGCCGAGCGTGGTGTCCGAGCCGTGGCCCGGGTAGACCCAGGTCTCGTCGGGCAGCCGGTCGAAGAGCTTGGCCGAGACGTCGTCGATGAGGCTGGCGAACGCCTTCGGATCGTTCCATGTGTTGCCGACGCCGCCGGGGAAGAGGCAGTCGCCGGTGAAGACGTGCGGGTGTCCGTGCGGGTCGTCGTAGATGAGGGCGATGCTGCCCGGGGTGTGCCCCACCAGGTGGCGGGCGGTCAGCCGGACCTCGCCGACGGTGATGGTGTCACCGTCCTCGACGGGCACGTCGGTCGGTACGGGAATGCCCTCGGCGTCGTACCGGCCCGCGTACGTACGGGCGCCCGTCGCGTCCACGACCTCGCGCAGCGCGCCCCAGTGGTCACCGTGCTGATGGGTCGTCACCACGCCGGCGATGCCGCTGTCACCGATCAGGCCGAGGAGGGTGTGCGGCTCGGCCGCCGCGTCGATCAGCAACTGCTCGCCGGTCGCGCGGCAGCGCAGCAGATAGGCGTTGTTGTCCGTCGGGCCGACCGCGACCTTGGAGATCATCAGGTCCGCCAACTCGTGCACGTCGGCCGGTCCGCCGACCTTCACTGCTCCCGTGTAGCTCATGGGCCCAGCGTAGGGGGTGTCCGACGGGCCGGGCGTGGCCCCGGCCATGACCCGTCGGACACCTCTCAGAGCGGGGGGAGGGCCGGGAGGGGGCCGCCCCGGGTGTCGAGTCCGGTGCCCTTGGCCCGGCCGGTGAGCCAGCCGACCAGTTCGGTGGGGGAACCGGACACCACCACGTACGGGACGTCCCCGGTGTCCTCCGTGACCGCGCCCGTGTGCCGCGTACGGCCGGTCCGCCACCGCCGCCCGTCGGGGACGCGCAGTTCCACGGCCGGTACGTCGACGTGTCCCGCGAACTTCTTCCCCGTCAGGAAGGCCAGTTCGGCGTCGACGAAAGCCGTCGGCAACTGCTCGATGCCGTAACCGACCCCGAGGTCGATACGGTGCAGCTCGACCTCGGCCAGCCGGCGGAACGGCAGCCGGTCGGCGCGTTCGAGGACGCCGTTGCGCATCTCCAGCTCGAACCGGCGGCGGGCGGGCGGCAGCGCCGCCGCTGCCGCGTCGAAGCGCTCGGCGCTGGACCGCAGGTCGTCCAGGTGCACGGCGAGCGGCCGGTCGGCGCCTTCGTTGATGTCGGCGTCCCGGGCCTCGGCGCTCGCGTACATCGGGGTGCGGACGCCGGTACGGGCCCAGGTCAGCAGGTTGACCAGGGCGTCGGCGTTGCGTGCCACGTGGGCGAGCAGGTGGCCGCGGGTCCAGTCGGGCAGCAGGGACGGTTCGCCGATCGCCTCGTCGTCCAACTTGCCCACGTCGACGAGCAGTCGGTCGGTTGCCTCCCGGACGGAGGCGGTGTCCTGCGCGAAAGCCGGCGCGGAGTCGGGCACGTTGTCGGTCATGGTCCGAAGCTAGCGCCGCGGTGGCGTCTGCGGGAGTCGGCCGGCACAGATGAGGGCGTACGCGGGTGGTGGCGACGGCGCGAGGCGTTCGGCTGGAGGCGGCCCCGGCCGGTTCGTGTGCGTACGCAGGGAGGAACCGCGTGGCTGCAGTAACCGCAAAATTGCTGTGGCTGCAATTTTGGGCCAACGAGACAAAACATGGCAAAGCGGCCGGGGTGAGGCCGCGAGCCCCCGGACCCCCGCACCCCACGCCGCCTCGGCTCCGACCCCAACCTCAACCCCAACCCCACAAATCGAACACCACCCTCCCTCCCCGTGACTTCGGACACCTTTGCCTCCCCGCCGATCAGCGCCCCCGCGGCCCCGGTACGCGCGGGAACCAGAGCCATGGGGGAGGCGTGAGTGAAGGGGGGAACGGACTGTCGATGATCGCGAGGAAGAGACGCGGGCGGCCGTGCGTTGACATCAGCGACCACACGTTCGGGTGAAGCGGTGCGACGGAACCCGTAATTCGAATGCGCGTGCTATAAGCTCGTGAGTGGCATCAATAAGACATCGCCGCGGCGGCCCCCATACCCTGGGGCGGGGGCGCCCGCTCAGCTTCCGTGCCCAACCGGCTCGGCGCCCGGACGACCGGGCCGCCCCGCCGCCGTCGAACGGGCCGCCTGCTGAGCCGCGGCCTCCCGCCCCTCTCCAGAAAGGTGCCGACCGGCGTGGCCGACCGTCTCATCGTCCGTGGCGCTCGCGAGCACAACCTGCGTAACGTCTCGCTCGACCTCCCCCGGGACTCCCTCATCGTCTTCACGGGGCTCTCCGGGTCGGGCAAGTCCTCGCTCGCCTTCGACACGATCTTCGCCGAGGGGCAGCGCCGCTATGTCGAGTCGCTCTCCTCCTATGCCCGGCAGTTCCTCGGGCAGATGGACAAGCCCGATGTGGATTTCATCGAGGGCCTGTCCCCCGCGGTCTCGATCGACCAGAAGTCGACCTCGCGCAACCCGCGCTCCACGGTCGGCACGATCACCGAGGTCTACGACTACCTCCGCCTGCTGTTCGCCCGCATCGGCAAGCCGCACTGCCCCGAGTGCGGGGACCCGATCGCCCGGCAGTCGCCGCAGGCCATCGTCGACAAGGTCCTGGAGCTGCCCGAGGGCAGCCGCTTCCAGGTGCTGGCCCCGCTGGCGCGCGAGCGCAAGGGCGAGTTCGTCGACCTCTTCTCCGACCTGCAGACCAAGGGCTACAGCCGGGCCCGCGTCGACGGGGAGACGATCCAGCTCTCCGACCCGCCGAAGCTCAAGAAGCAGGAGAAGCACACGATCGAGGTGGTCGTCGACCGCCTGACCGTCAAGGACAGCGCCAAGCGGCGGCTGACCGACTCCGTGGAGACCGCGCTCGGCCTCTCGGGCGGCATGGTCATCCTCGACTTCGTCGACCTGGACGAGGACGACCCGCAGCGCGAGCGGATGTATTCGGAGCACCTGTACTGCCCGCGCGACGACCTGTCGTTCGAGGAGCTGGAGCCCCGCTCGTTCTCCTTCAACTCGCCCTTCGGCGCCTGCCCCGACTGCACCGGCATCGGTACGCGCATGGAGGTCGACCCCGAGCTGATCATCCCGGACGAGGAGAAGTCCCTCGACGAGGGCGCCGTCCACCCCTGGTCGCACGGCCACACCAAGGAGTACTTCGGCCGGCTGGTCGGCGCGCTCGCCGACGCCCTCGGATTCCGTACGGACATCCCGTGGGCCGGGCTGCCGCAGCGCGCCAAGAAGGCGGTCCTCAACGGCCACCGCACCCAGATCGACGTGCGCTACCGCAACCGCTACGGCCGCGAGCGCTCGTACACCACCGCGTTCGAGGGCGCCGTGCCGTTCGTCAAGCGGCGCCACCAGGAGGCGGAGAGCGACAGCAGCCGCGAGCGCTTCGAGGGCTACATGCGCGAGGTGCCCTGTCCGACCTGTGAGGGCACCCGGCTGAAGCCGATCGTCCTCGCCGTCACGGTCAAGGGCCGTTCGATCGCCGAGGTCTCGGCCATGTCGATCAGCGACTGCGCCGACTTCCTGCGCGAGATGAAGCTGGACGCCCGCGAGAAGAAGATCGCCGAGCGGGTCCTCAAGGAGGTCAACGAGCGGCTGAAGTTCCTGGTCGACGTCGGTCTGGACTACCTCTCGCTGAACCGCGCCGCGGGCACCCTCTCCGGCGGCGAGGCCCAGCGCATCCGGCTCGCCACCCAGATCGGCTCCGGCCTGGTGGGCGTGCTGTACGTGCTCGACGAGCCGTCCATCGGCCTGCACCAGCGCGACAACCACCGCCTCATCGAGACGCTGGTGCGCCTGCGCGACATGGGCAACACCCTCATCGTCGTCGAGCACGACGAGGACACCATCAAGGTCGCCGACTGGGTCGTGGACATCGGCCCGGGCGCCGGCGAGCACGGCGGCAAGGTCGTGCACAGCGGCACGATGAAGGAACTCCTGGCGAACAAGGAGTCGGTCACCGGGCAGTACCTCTCCGGCAAGAAGGCCATCGTGACGCCCGAGGTGCGGCGGCCCGCCGACCCCAAGCGGCAGCTGACGGTGCACGGCGCGAAGGAGAACAACCTCCGCGACATCACCGTCTCCTTCCCGCTCGGCGTGCTCACCGCGGTCACCGGCGTCTCCGGCTCCGGCAAGTCCACGCTCGTCAACGACATCCTCTACACCCACCTGGCGCGCGAGCTGAACGGCGCCAAGTCGGTGCCGGGCCGCCATGTGCGGGTCGCGGGCGACGACCTGGTGGACAAGGTCGTCCACGTCGACCAGTCGCCGATCGGCCGTACGCCGCGCTCCAACCCCGCGACCTACACCGGTGTCTTCGACAACATCCGCAAGCTGTTCGCGGAGACGATGGAGGCCAAGGTCCGCGGCTATCTGCCGGGGCGCTTCTCCTTCAACGTCAAGGGCGGCCGCTGCGAGAACTGCGCGGGCGACGGCACGATCAAGATCGAGATGAACTTCCTGCCGGACGTGTACGTGCCGTGCGAGGTCTGCCACGGCGCGCGCTACAACCGGGAGACCCTGGAGGTCCACTACAAGGGCAAGTCCATCGCCGAGGTGCTGGACATGCCGATCGAGGAGGCGCTGAGCTTCTTCGAGGCCGTCCCGACCATCGCCCGGCACCTGAAGACGCTCGACGAAGTCGGTCTCGGCTACGTCCGGCTCGGGCAGTCCGCGCCGACCCTGTCCGGCGGTGAGGCGCAGCGCGTCAAGCTCGCCTCCGAGCTGCAGAAGCGTTCCACGGGCCGTACGGTCTACGTCCTCGACGAGCCGACCACCGGTCTGCACTTCGACGACATCAGCAAGCTGATCAAGGTGCTGTCCGGTCTGGTCGACAAGGGCAACTCGGTCATCGTCATCGAGCACAACCTCGACGTGATCAAGACCGCGGACTGGATCGTGGACATGGGCCCCGAGGGCGGCAACGGCGGCGGCCTGGTCGTCGCCGAGGGCACGCCGGAGGAGGTCGCCGCGGTCCCCGCCAGCCACACCGGCAAGTTCCTGCGCGACATCCTGGGCGACCGGGTCAGCGACGCGGAGCGGCCCGCGGTGCGCAAGGCGGCGAAGAAGACCGTCGCCGCGACGAAGGCCCCGGCCAAGAAGACCGTCTCGGCGAAGACGGCCGCCAAGGCGTCCGCGACGAAGGCGACGGCCAAGAAGACGGCCGGGGCGGCCGCCACGAAGGCGGCTGCCAAGAAGACGGCTGTCAAGAAGGCGACGCGGGCCCGCAAGGCCTGACGTTCACGCCGGGTGCGCCGAACGGGCCGCCGTCCACTCCTGCGAGTGGGCGGCGGCCCGTCCGCGTAGGGTCAGGCCCCCGCCAGCTCCGCCGCGTACGGCGGCTGGGCGCCCGGCCGGGAGCAGGTCACCGCGGCCGCGCGGGCCGCGAAGCCGAGGATGTCGCGCCAGGCGGCGGGGGACAGGGCGGCGACCGCGTCGGGCGCCAGGGCGCCGTGCGCGTCCAGGCGGTGCAGCAGCGCCGCGTTGACCGTGTCGCCCGCGCCGATGGTGTCGGCGACCTCGACCCGCTCGCCGGGCACCGCGATCTCCTCGCCGTCCGGCGTCCGTACGGACAGTCCGTCACCACCGCGCGTGAGCACGACCGCCGCCGGACCGGCCGTCAGCCAGTCCTTGACGGCGGCCGCGACGCTTTGGGGACCGGCCAGCCACTCCGCGTCCTCCTCCGAGAGCTTCAGCAGCGCGATGTGCGGCAGCCAGGAGCGGAAGCGGGCACGGTAGGCGTCCGGGTCGGCGATCAGCCCGGCGCGGATGTTGGGGTCCAGCGCCGTGAAGATCCCCTGCTGTGCCGAGCGCCGCAGCAGGGCCTCGTACGCGCTCGCGCCCGGCTCCAGGACCATCGAGCAGGTGCCGAACGACACCGCCCGTGCCGCGGCGGGCAGTTCGGCCGGGAGGGTGAAGAGCCGGTCGGCGGTGCCGTCGGCGTAGAAGCCGTAACCGGCCGAGCCGTCCGGGCTGATGTCCGCGACGGCCAGGGTGGTGGGCTCGGTGCCGCGCTGGACGAGCGAGGTGTCCACGCCGTCCGCCCGCAGCCCGCGCAGCAGTTCCTCGCCGAACGTGTCGGTGGAGATCCGCGAGCAGAACGCGGCGGGCGAGCCGAGCCGCCCGAGGGCGAGCGCGGTGTTGTACGGGCCGCCGCCCCGGCGCGGCAGCAGCGCGGGCAACGGTCCGTCCCCGGACGGCGATTGCGAGCTGGGCACGAGGTCGATCAGGGCCTCGCCGGCGACGACGATCACGGCAGTCCTGGCCTTTCTGGGGGAGGGGAGGGGCGGGCGGATCAGCGTCCGGTGCCGGTGCAGCCGCAGGAGTCGCGGTGCACGTACGTACAGGGCAGCCGGAGGGTGCGCGGCGGGCGGTCCGGCTCCTCCAGCCGCTCCAGCAGCAGCCGGACCGCGGTGGCCCCGATCTCCTTGCTGGGCTGGGAGATCGCGGTCAGGCGCGGGGCGAAGAGGTCGGCCCAGGAGAAGTCGTCGAAGCAGGCCAGCGCGATGTCGCGGGGGACGTCGAGGCCCAGGCCGCGCAGCGCGCGCAGGGTGCCGATCGTCATGGCGTTGTTGGCGGTGATGATCGCGGTGGGCGGTTCGGGGGCGGCGAGCAGGTGCCGGGTGGCGTCCTGGGCGCCCTCCGCCTCGGAGTTGCCGCCGGCCAGCAGCTCGGGCGCGAAGGGCAGGCCGCGGGCGCGCAGGCCGTCGCGGTAGCCCTGGACGCGCTCGGTGGTGGTGCTCAGTCCGGGCAGTCCGGCCACCAGCCCGATGCGGGTGTGCCCGAGGTCGGCGAGGTGCTCGACGAGCTGCTGTACGGGGGCGCTGTTCTCGGTGCAGACCTGGTCGTACGCGTCACCGACGAGCCGGTCGAGGAAGACGGCCGGGACCTGGCGCCGGGTCAGGTAGCCGGCCATGCCCGCGGGCTCGGCGGACGGCGCGACGATCATGCCGTCCACCCGGCGTTCGTGCAGCAGCCGGACGACCTTCTGTTCGTGCGCGGGGTCGTCGTGCGGATCGGCGAGCAGCAGGCTGTACCCGGCCTCCAGGGCGCCGGCCTCGACGCCCTGGAGGATCTCGGTGAAGTACGGGTTGCTGATCGCGGAGACCGCGAGGCCTATGGAGCGGGTGCGCGAGGTGACCAGGGAGCGGGCCAGTGTGTTGTGGGTGTAGCCCAGGTCGTCGATGGCCTTCAGGACGGCGGCGCGGGTATCGGGGCGTACCGGGCGGGTCTCGTTGAGCACGTGCGAGACGGTGGCCACGGAAACCCCGGCCTGGCGTGCCACATCGACCATCGTCGTCATCCGGTCCGTCTCCCCGAGTCCGTTGCCCTGTCGCGCCGGCAAGGAGGTCCGGCTGCCGGTACGTAGTCCATCACAGCCTAGACGTAAACGCTTGCGCAAACGTTTACCCCCGGGTTACGTTCACGCCGCCCCACTGCAACACCGCACGAAGACGTGAGGAGGCGCCGATGCGCGCTGTCGTGGTCACCGAGCCGGGCCGTACCGCCCTGACCGACGTACCCGATCCCCGGCCGGCACCCGCGGAGGTCGTCGTACGCGTGTCCTCCTGCGGGCTGTGCGGGACCGACATGCACATCCTCGGCGGCGAGCTGCCCGCCGTGCCCTACCCGCTGGTCCCCGGGCACGAGCTGACCGGCGAGGTGGTGGCCGTCGGCGAGGGCGTCACCAGTCCCGCCGTCGGCGACCGCGTCGCGGTCAACCCGAACATGCCGTGCGGCGCCTGCCACTACTGTCGCATCGGCCGCGCCAACCTCTGCGAGGACTACCAGGCGATCGGCGTCACCCAGGCGGGTGGTTTCGCCGAACTGGTCGCCGTCCCCGCGCGCTGCTGCCACCTCGTCCCGGAGTCCTTCTCCGAGGCCGCCGCGGGCCTGATCGAGCCGCTGTCCTGCGCGGTGCACGGCCTGAACCGGCTGCCCCGCCGTCCCGGCGAGCACTACCTCATCTACGGCGCGGGCACGATGGGCCTGATGATGGCCGCGCTGGTCCGCACCGCCGGCGCCGCCTCGGTGTCCGTCGTGGACCTCAACGAGGACCGGCTGGCCTTCGCCGAGAGCTTCGGCCCGGACGCCGCCGTGACCAGCGCCGACCGGCTCGGCCGCAAGCCCGGCTTCGAGGTGGTCATCGACGCGACCGGCGCGGTCCCGGCCATCGAGGACGGCCTCGGCCGCGTCCGCAAGGGCGGTACGTTCCTCCAGTTCGGCGTCACCGACCCGGCCCGCTCCGCGAAATTCTCGCCGTACCTGGTCTACCACCACGAGATCGACATCATCGGCTCGATGGCCGTCCACAACAGCTTCCAGCCCGCCATCGACGTACTGGCAGCCGGACTCGACCTCGATCCACTGGTCAGCGACGTGTACGGGCTGGAGGACTTCGACGAGGCGGTGGCCCGCTTCCGGGCCGGCACCGGCCGCAAGATCCACATCGCGCCGCAGCCGGGCTCCCGTACGGCGGCCCCGCAGCCCGCGCGAAAGGGGTGACCGGCCGTGCCCGCACGCATCAAGAACGCCCTGATCTGGGTTTTCGGCGCCCTCGGCGGCATCCTGTGGGGCTATGACACCGGCGTCATCTCCGGCGCCATGCTCTTCATCAAGAACGACATCGCGCTGACGCCGCTGCTGGAGGGCATGGTCGTCTCCGGCCTGCTGGTCGGCGCGATGCTCGGCGCGGGCCTGTCCGGACGGCTCTCCGACTCCTGGGGCCGGCGCCGCCTGATCCTCGCCGCCTCCGCCGTCTTCATCCTCGGCACCCTCGGCGCCGCCCTGGCCACCAGCCCCTGGACGCTGATCGCCTTCCGCTTCGTGATCGGCACCGGCGTGGGCATCGCCTCCGTCGTCGTGCCGCTCTACCTGACGGAACTGGCGCCCAAGCACCTGCGCGGCGGGCTGACCTCCCTGATGCAGCTGCTGGTCACGGTCGGCATCTTCCTCGCGTACGTCACCGACTACCTGCTCGCCGGCGCCGAGGCGTGGCGCTGGATGATCGGCCTGGGCGTGGTGCCCGCCGCGATCCTGGCGCTCGGCATCATCACCCAGCCCGAGAGCCCCCGCTGGCTGGTCGGCAAGGGCCGGAACGACGAGGCGCGGCACGTACTGACACGGCTGCGCGGTACGGGTGGCGCGGCCGACGCCGAACTGGCCGAGATCGAGGAGACCGAACGCGTCGAACGGGCCGAGAGCCGCCCGCTGACCCTCAAGGACCTCGCGGCGTCGCGGCTGCGGCCGGTCCTCCTCATCGGGATGCTGCTGGTCTTCTTCCAGAACTTCGTCGGCATCAACACGATCATCTACTACGCGCCGACGCTCCTCACCGACATCGGCTTCGGCTCCGACGGCGCGATCCTCGCCAACGTCGGCATAGGGCTGCTCAACATGCTGATGACGCTGCCCGCCATGCGGATGATCGACCGCAAGGGGCGCAAGCCGCTGCTCCTGTACGGCGCGCTCGGCATGTGCACGGCCATGCTCGTGCTGGCCGTCACCAACCTGTCCGGCCTCGGGTACGGCGCGGCGCTGTCCGTCCTCACCTTGTTCGGCATCGCCCTGTACATCGCCTCCTTCGCCGTCTCCTGGGGGCCGGTGCAGTGGGTGATGCTGCCGGAGCTGTTCCCGATGCGGATCCGGGCCGCCGCGGTGAGCCTGTGCGTCATGTTCAACTGGCTGTTCAACATGGTCGTCTCGCTGGTCTTCCCGACCCTGCTGCGCGCCTGGGGCGCCGGCGTGAACTTCCTGTTCTTCGCCGTGACGACGTTCGCCGCCTTCCTCTTCGTACGGAAGCTGCTGCCGGAGACCAAGGGCCGCAGCCTGGAGGAGATCGAACGAGACCTGCTCAAGGGCCGGTCGGGGCACCTGGAGGACCGGGGCGAGGGCCGGTCGGGTCAGCCCGAAGCGGACGGACCGGTACCGGTATCGTCGGGAGCCGACGCCGCACGATGACGCCGCGCCCCTGAACGCAAGACCCGGGAGAACGACATGAGCCAGCCCCCCGCCCGCCGGACCGTGCTGCGAGGGGCCGCGCTCGCCGGCGCGGCGGGCTTCGGCGTCGCCGCCTGCTCCGGCGGCGGCTCGGGCGAGGCGTCCGCGACGCCCACCGAGCCCGTCGCCCTGGGCGCCGCCACCGAGGTACCGGTCGGCGGCGCCAAGCTGTACCGGGAGAGCCGTCTGCTCGTCTCGCAGCCCGAGAAGGGCCAGTACAAGTGCTTCAGCGCCAAGTGCACCCACGCGGGGTGCGTACTGGACAAGATCGAGCGCAACCAGGGCAACTGCCCCTGCCACGGCAGCCGGTTCGACGTGACGACCGGCAAGGTCATCCAGGGGCCGGCCTCCAAGCCGCTGCCGGAGGTCCCCGTCAAGGCCGAGGGCGGCAAGCTGATCGCCGGCTGACGGGCGGCCGCGGGGCCCGTCACCCGGCGCGGTTGGCCGGAAACGGACTGCCCGGAGGCGGGGGCCTGACAGGGGGCCGGGTGACGATCTACGATCGCACGACGCGTTGCACCGATGGCGCGCGAGGGGGTGTCGTCGTGCTGGTTTCCTCGGGTCACCGCCCGGCGGCGGCAGCATGACCGGGCGCCGTTACCGGGTCCTCTGCCCTCCTGTACCCACACGTCATGGAGTATCGCCCGCGATGCACTGGAGGCGACTGCGCCGCCGCTGCCGGCGCGTGATCGACGGGATACCGCTGCCCGAGCCGTTCTCCGCCCAGGAACTGTGCGCCCGGCTCGCCACGGACCGGGACCGTCCGCTGCGGCTGATGACCCTGCCCACGCCGACCGGGCTGGGCATGCCGACGGGCATGTGGCTGGCGACCGAGGAAGGCGACTACGTCTTCTACGACGCGCAGACCAGCCCGCTCCACCAGGAGCACATCATCCTCCACGAGATCGGCCACCTGGTCTGCGACCACCGCATGGCCGTCGAGGACCCGGCGCTCTTCCGGCACATCGACATCGCGGACCCGGCCTCCATCCGGCGGGCGCTCGGCCGCACCCGCTACTCCGACCGGCAGGAGCAGGAGGCGGAGATGATCGCCAGCCTGATCCTGGAGGGCGCCGGGCGGGTGCCCGCGCCGACGCTGCTGTCCGGCACGCTCGGCGGCCTGGCGTCCGGCATGGGCCTGCGGTCCGGTACGGGCCCGCGGGACGCGCGTCACCCGGGAGCGTCGTGCTCACCTCGCTAGCGGACCTGGCCTGGCTGGAGAACGCCGGCATCGTCGCCCTGTGGGCCGTGGTGATCGCCCGGGCCCCGCGGGGTCTGACGGACCGGGCCCAGCGGCCCCTGTGGCTCGCCATCGTGATGATCGCGCTGGCCATGTCGATGCACCTGGAACCGGTCACCGCCGTCCTGGCCCGCCTCGTGCCGGGCGCCCACTGGGTCGACCTGAGCACGCACCTGTTCAGCATCGTCGACGCCGCCGCCGTGCTGTGGTTCATCTTCCAGGCGGCGGGACGGCAGCGCCGTACCGTCCTGGTGTTCGGCGCCGCCCTCGCCGTCATGCTCGCGCTCGTCGCGCTCGACCTGACCGGGCCGCCGCACGCCCGGAACCAGATCACCCCCTCGCCGGACATCCCGAGCGTCCCGGACGCCTACTGGTACGTCTTCTTCGCCTTCCACCTGACGGCCGACACCACCTGCGGCTTCGTCTGCTGGGCCCAGGGCCGTACCGGCGCGCCCCGGCTGCTGCGGTACGGGCTGCGGCTGTTCGGCACCGGCATCCTGCTGGCGTCCCTCCTGTGGGTGCTCAAACTGGCCTACCTGCAGACCCGTTCGCCGGTCTTCGGCCCGCTGTTCTCGCCGGTCACCGGCCTTGAGGCGCTGTTCATCGCGGCCGGCGTGGCGCTGCCCGTACTGGCCGGAGCCCAGCAGCTCTGGCGGGACCGCGCTTCCTACCGGGGGCTGGCCGTCCTGTGGCGGGAGCTGACGGCGGTCACCCCCGACGTGGTGCTGGGGCCGGGCAACCGGCTGCGCAACGCCGTACTGCCGCTCCAGCTGCGCCTGTACCGGCGGGTCATCGAGATCCGGGACGCGATGATCGTGCTGCGGGACTACGTCACCCCGGCCACGCTCGACGGGGTCCGCCGGCACGTGGGGGAGCAGGCCGTCCCCGAGCACCTGGCCGACGCGCACGTCACCGCCTGCTGGCTGGCCGCCGCCCTGCACGCCCGGCGCACCGGGGCGGCACCGCACGCGCAGACGGCCAACCTCGCGGGGCCCGGCGCGGGCGATCTCGGCGAGGAGGTCCGCCACTTGCTGCGGATCGCGGATGCCTACCGCTCTCCCGTGGTACGCGACTACCGGGCGGCACACGTCGGCACCGGGTGACGGGCGCCGCGCCGCGGTCCGCCGCCGGCGGGCCACCGCATCCGTACGGGAGCCACCGCATCCGTACGGGACCGACCGCATCCGGACGAGGAGAGGAAGACCGTGCTCATTGCCTTCGCCCTGACGCCCATGGGCGTGGAGGAGAACGGCGCGGCATACGTCGCCGACGCCATCAAGATCATCCGGGAGTCCGGGCTGCCGAACCGCTCGGACTCCATGTACACGATGATCGAAGGGGACTGGGACGAGGTCATGGACGTCGTCAAGCGCGCGACCGAGGCCGTCGCCGACCGCGTGCCGCGCGTCCAGGTCAGCATCAAGGCCGATGTGTGGCCGGGCATGGACCGGCCGCTCGACGGGAAGATCTCGATGCTGGAGCGGCGCGTCGCCGACAACGCGGCGGCCGCGGGAGCCCTGGACGGCAGCTCGGCGGCCGCGGACGCCGACGCGTCGGGCGTCCCGGCCACCGGGGCGGGGCCCACCCCGTAGCGGGCCCCGCCGTCCGGATCACCCCCAGTCCCACCCGATTCCCACGATCCCGGGCCGTACGCCCTGTTCCACCAGGTGTACGGCCCGGTGCTGCCCGCTCAGTATCAGCTCCTGCTGGCCCGAGCGCGGCGCGCCGGCCTTGGTCCGGGTGAAACGGCGGCAGCGCACCGGCAGCGCGGCCTCGTCGAAGCACACCTGGAGGACGTACTGGCCGCCGGCGAAGCGGAAGCCGCGTACGTACTCCGCGCTCTGGCCGCCGCTGCCGTCCACGAAGGTGTGGCCGAAGACATGGGTGTCGCCGGTGCGCAGCCGGACGTCGAAGAGCAGCTCGGCGACCACCATCGCGGTGGCCGCGTTCCGGCGCACCCGCCCCAGGCGGCAGTTCTCGCCGGCCCGGACGGCCACCTTTGACGGGTCGCAGCCCGCGTCGCCCTGGTGGATGGCGATGTAGCGGTCCACGCCGTCGCGGTGGGCGCGTACCACCTGGAGGGAGCGGCGCTCGCGCAGTTCCCGGCCGGCTCCGATGTGCACCCATTCGTGGTGGCCGACCGTGTGCAGCCCGCCGTCCGCGGGTGCCTCCAGCTCGGCGAAGAGCGCATGCAGGGCGTCGGAGGGGTCGAAGAGGGAGCGGTAGGAGCGGGCGGCGGGGCGTTCCGCCGTCTCGGCGCGCGGGCCGCCTTCGGGGACCAGCAGCCGGTGCAGGGAGTGCGCGGGCAGTTCGAGGACCTCCTCCAGGGCCCGTACGGCGCGCAGCGACTCGGGGCGCTGCGGGCGCCGTGCCCCCTGCTGCCAGTAACTCAGACTCGTCACGCCGACCTTGATGCCGCGCTGCGCCAGCTTGTGCTGGACGCGGTGCAGGGCGAGGCCGCGGGCGGCCAGGGCGGCCCGTAGAGCCAGGTGGAACGGACCGGTCCGCAAAATCTGTGTCAACTCGCCCAAATGCGGGGAATCCGCGGCGCTCACCGGGTGCGCCCGGGGCGTCTGGTGCGGAGTTTGTTCGTGTGCTTCCTGGTGTTCATGAGGTGTACGTGGTGCCTGCTGTGCCGTGTGCTGTCTCATCGCCCAACCCTCCGGCGCGCGCGGTGAACGTTCACAACCGGATGTCACACCGTGCGCTGCCCCTGCCTGTCCGCTGCAGTACGCCGGGCACGGGCCGTTCACACCCGGCGCCGGTCGTCCACACCCCCATGTCACCCCGCATTGAAGCGTGTTGACCTGCTCCGGACAACACCCGATGCTCCTGACCAGCATCCGGATGCGCTCCTCCGTCCCCACCCCCCTCACTCGGGAGAGGAACGCCATGCTCCGTGCAGCACGCACACGCGGCTCGCGCCGCAGATGGCTGTCGGCCGCGGCACTGTCGGCCGCCGCACTGACCGCCGTACCCGCCACACCCGCCACCGCCGCGTCCGCCCCCACCGGCACGGCAGTCCAGGCGGCCCCCGCCGCGCCCGCCCCACAGGGCGCACTCGCCGCGAACCGGCTCGACATCTCCATGCAGGCCCAGGAGAAGACCAACTGGTGCTGGGCCGCCTCCGGCAACACCATCGCCACCTTCTACGGAGGAAGGTACAGCCAGAACCAGTTCTGCAACGCGGCCTTCCACCGCTCGCAGGGCAGCACCTGCCCCAACAACCAGGCCACACTCGGCAACGTGCAGAACGCCTTCGACTGGATGGGCGTCAACCCGGGCTCCTACGTCACGGGTCACCTGCGCTACGGCACCGTCCAGAGCGAGATCAACGCGGGCCGCCCCGTGGAGACCCGCATCCAGTGGTCCTCGGGCGGCGGACACATGCACGTGATCTACGGTTTCGACACCGCGGAGAACTGGGTGTACTGGGGAGACCCATGGGGGTCCAACAGCCGCTACAACTGGGGCGACTACAACTACTACGTCAACGGCGACTCCTTCTCCTGGACCCACTCCCTCTACCGGATCGGAGCCTGAGGCCATGACCGAGCACAGAGCTCCGGCCGTATCCGCCACCGCCGCGCGGCGCGGCACTCCGGCACGGCGCGCCGCCATACGGGCCGCCGCCACCGGCGCGCTCACCGCCGCCCTCCTCGGCCTCGCGCCGCAGAGCGCGCTGGCCGCCACCCCCGCGCCGCCGCCCGCGCCCGCCGCATCGACCGTCGGCGCCGCCCGCGCGGCGGCCACCGCGCCGGACACCCTCGCGACGCTCTCCCGCTTCTTCGCCCGGGACGGCGCGGGCGCCCGGGACGGTGTGACCGCCCGCGGCGGCGCGGTCGCCGGAACGACGGCGCAGCCCAGGATCGAGGGGCGGACCGTACCCGTGTACGTCCTCTCGGCCGACTTCGTCCGCGGCAAGGCCGGGGCCCCCGTATCCCAGCTGGAATTCCTGGCCAGCACGGCAGTCTCCCCGGACGGGCGTAAAGCGTCCGTGTGGACTGCCGAGGCCGGCGGCGCCTGGAAGGTCGTCAACATCGCGACCGGCGACGACGAGGCCCGCTACAGCGCGGCGGGCCAGGGCGGCACGGTCTTCCAGGAACCGCAGATCAACGCCTGGTACGAGCAGCGCGGCGACCGCATCCGGCCGCTGGACGCGGAGGCGCGCAAGGCGATCGGCGCGGGCGGCACCACCGTCGCCGCGTACCAGCGGCGGGTGGCGAAGGCGTACGGCGACAAGCTGCCCGGATCGGCGTACGACCGGCGCGGCGCCGCGGGCGGGTACGGCCCGCAGGTGTCCGGCACGGGCGACGGCGCCGCCCCGACGGGCACGCCCGGACAGCCCGTCGCGGCGGGCGCCACGGCGGGCGACAGCAGCGGCCCGCTGACCGCCGCCTCGGCCGTCGCCGGCACCGCCGCCCTGCTCGCCCTCGGCCTCTCCGGCACTGCGGCCCTGCGCAGACGGCACAACCGCTGAGTCCCGCCCCGGGGGCCCGACCCGGCCCCCGGGCCCGCACCGGCCCGGACGGACCCCACCCGCCCGGGCCGGTGCCCCGCGTCCCCGCGCCGTACGCCCGGCGTGCACGCCCGCCACCGCCCACGGTCCGCCCGCTGTCACCGCCCCCAAGTAGGGTGGGCGGCATGGCAGACCCCAGCAGTTACCGACCCAAGCCGGGACAGATCCCCGACTCGCCCGGGGTCTACAGATTCCGTGACGAGTACCGCCGCGTCATCTACGTCGGCAAGGCCAAAAGCCTGCGCCAGCGCCTGTCCAGCTACTTCCAGGACCTGGCCAACCTCCACCCGCGCACCCGCACGATGGTCACCACCGCGGCCTCCGTCGAGTGGACGGTCGTCAACACCGAGGTCGAGGCGCTCCAACTCGAATACACCTGGATCAAGGAGTACGACCCGCGGTTCAACGTCAAGTACCGCGACGACAAGAGCTATCCGTATCTGGCCGTCACCCTCAACGAGGAATACCCGAGGGTCCGCGTCATGCGCGGCGCCAAAAAGAAGGGCGTGCGCTACTTCGGCCCGTACGGCCAGGCCTGGGCCATCCGCGAGACCGTCGACCTGATGCTGCGCGTCTTCCCCGTACGGACCTGCTCCGCCGGGGTCTTCAAGCGCTCCGCCCAGATCGGCCGCCCCTGCCTGCTCGGCTACATCGGCAAGTGCTCGGCGCCCTGCGTCGGCCGCGTCTCCCCCGAGGAGCACCGCGAACTGGCCGAGGAGTTCTGCGACTTCATGGCCGGCCGCACCGGCGCGTACATCCGCCGCCTGGAGAAGTCCATGCAGGAGGCCGCCGAGGAGATGGAGTACGAGCGGGCCGCCCGGCTGCGCGACGACATAGACGCGCTCCGGCGGGCGATGGAGAAGAGCGCCGTGGTGCTCGCCGACGCCACCGACGCCGACCTGATCGCCCTCGCCGAGGACGAGCTGGAAGCGGCCGTCCAGATCTTCCACGTCCGCGGCGGCCGGGTGCGCGGCCAGCGCGGCTGGGTCACCGACAAGGTCGAGAACGTGGACACCGCCGCCCTCGTCGAGCACGCCCTCCAGCAGCTGTACGGCGAGGAGAGCGGCGACGCCGTACCCAAGGAAGTGCTGGTCCCGGCCCTGCCGGACCCGGTCGAACCGGTCCAGCAGTGGCTCACGGAGCGCCGCGGCTCCAGCGTCTCGCTGCGCATCCCGCAGCGCGGCGACAAGAAGGACCTGATGGCCACGGTCCAGCGCAACGCCCAGCAGGCCCTGGTGCTGCACAAGACCAAGCGCGCCTCCGACCTGACCACCCGCTCCCGCGCTCTGGAGGAGATCGCCCAGGCCCTCGGCCTGGACTCGGTGCCGCTGCGCATCGAGTGCTTCGACATCTCCCACCTCCAGGGCGACGACGTGGTGGCCTCGATGGTCGTCTTCGAGGACGGCCTGGCCCGCAAGAGCGAGTACCGCCGCTTCCAGATCAAGACCTTCGAGGGCCAGGACGACGTCCGGGCCATGCACGAGGTCATCGGACGCCGCTTCCGCCGCTACCTCCAGGAGAAGCAGCAGACGGGGGAGTGGGACGAGGAGGCGCCCGCCGCGGAGGACGCCCCGGGCGCCGACGGGTCCGCCCTCGCGCCCGCCGCAGTGTCCACCGACGAGGACGCGCCCCTGGCCACCGGCCCCACCGACGAGGAAGGCCGCCCCAAGCGCTTCGCGTACCCGCCCCAGCTGGTGGTCGTCGACGGCGGCCAGCCGCAGGTCGCCGCCGCCCAGCGGGCCCTGACCGAACTGGGCATCGACGACGTCGCCGTCTGCGGCCTGGCCAAGCGCCTCGAAGAGGTCTGGGTCCCCGACGAGGACGACCCCGTCGTCCTGCCCCGCAGCAGCGAGGGCCTCTACCTCCTCCAGCGCGTCCGTGACGAAGCCCACCGCTTCGCCATCGCCTACCAGCGCAACAAGCGCGGCAAGCGCCTCAAGGCCGGACCGCTGGACAGCGTCCCCGGCCTCGGCGAGAGTCGCCGCCAGGCCCTGCTGAAGCACTTCGGCTCGGTCAAGCGGCTGCGCGCCGCACGGATCGAGGACATCTGCGAGGTGCCCGGCATCGGCCGCAAGACGGCCGAGACGATCGCGGCGGCGCTGGCCGGAGCGGCCCCGCCCGCCCCGGCAGTGAACACCGCCACAGGAGAGATCATTGAGGATGACGTGACCCCGCCGGCCGCGTTGTCATCAGAACGGGGGCAGGAACGATGAGCAGCAGTACCGAGCAGCACAAGCACGACACGCGGGAAGCGCAGGACACCCGGCCTCCCCGCAAGACCGAAAGAGACGGTGCACAGGTGAGTACGGGCACGATGCGCGATGCCGACACGGGCGAGAGCGCCGCCATCCCCGAGTTGGTGATCATCTCCGGGATGTCCGGGGCCGGCCGCAGCACAGCCGCCAAGTGCCTGGAGGACCTCGGCTGGTTCGTCGTCGACAACATCCCGCCCGAGCTGATCCCGCCCATGGTCGAACTGGGCGCCCGCTCGCAGGGCAACGTGGCCCGGATCGCCGTCGTCGTCGACGTCCGCGGCCGGCGCTTCTTCGACAACCTCAAGCAGTCCCTGGCCACCCTCGACGCCCAGAACGTCAAGCGCCGCATCGTCTTCCTGGAATCCTCCGACGAAGCCCTGGTGCGCCGCTTCGAATCCGTACGCCGCCCGCACCCCCTCCAGGGTGACGGCCGCATCGTCGACGGCATCGCCGCCGAACGCGACCTGCTGCGCGAGCTGCGCGGCGACGCCGACCTGGTCATCGACACCTCCAGCCTGAACGTCCACGAACTGCGCGCCAAGATGGACGCCCAGTTCGCCGGCGAAGAGGTGCCCGAGCTGCGGGCCACGGTCATGTCCTTCGGCTTCAAGTACGGCCTGCCCGTCGACGCCGACATGGTCATCGACTGCCGCTTCATCCCCAACCCGCACTGGGTCCCGGAGCTGCGCCCCTACACCGGCCTGAACGACGAGGTCTCCGGCTACGTCTTCGGCCAGCCCGGCGCCAAGGAGTTCCTGGACGGCTACGCGGAGCTGCTGCGCATCGTCGCCGAGGGCTACCGCCGCGAGGGCAAGCGGTACGTCACCATCGCGGTCGGCTGTACGGGCGGCAAGCACCGCAGCGTCGCCATGTCCGAGAAGCTGGCCCACCGCCTGGTCTCCGAAGGCGTCGAGACCGTCGTCGTCCACCGGGACATGGGGCGCGAATGACCGCCCGTCCCCTGCGGCTGCGCCGGGTCCGCAAGCTGGTCCCGGGCAGCCGCTCCGGCAAGGGCGCCACGCCCAAGGTCGTGGCGCTCGGCGGCGGCATGGGCCTGTCCGCCTCGCTGGCCGCGCTGCGCCGCATCACCGGCGACCTGACCGCCGTGGTCACCGTCGCCGACGACGGCGGCTCCAGCGGGCGGCTGCGCGACGAGCTGGGCGTACTGCCGCCCGGCGACCTGCGCAAGGCACTGGCCGCGCTGTGCGGGGACGACGACTGGGGCCAGACCTGGTCCCGGGTGATCCAGCACCGCTTCACCAGCGAAGGCGAACTGCACGACCACGCCGTCGGCAACCTCCTCATCGTCGCCCTGTGGGAACAGCTCGGCGACCACGTGAAGGCCCTCGACCTGGTCGGCAAGCTGCTCGGCGCACACGGCCGGGTGCTGCCCATGTCCGCCGTACCGCTGGAGCTCCAGGCCCTGGTCAAGGGCCACGACGAGACCCGCCCGGACGACATCACCACGGTCCGCGGCCAGGCCACGGTCGCGCTCACCCCCGGCGAGGTGCAGTCCGTGCACGTCGTCCCGGAGGACCCGCCCGCGGTGCCCGAGGCCGTCGCCGCGGTCCGCGACGCGGACTGGGTGGTGCTCGGCCCCGGCTCCTGGTTCTCCTCCGTCATCCCGCACCTGCTCGTGCCCGAGCTGCGCGAGGCACTGGAGGAGACCAAGGCCCGCAAGGTCCTCGCACTGAACCTGGCACCCCAGCCGGGCGAAACCGATGGCTTTTCCCCGCAGCGTCATTTGGAGGTTTTGGCCCGACACGCCCCTAAACTCGCCTTCGACGTGGTGCTGGCCGACCGGGCCGCCGTGCCCGACATCGAGAGCCTGACCGTCGCTGCCAAGCAGCTCGTCGGCAGCGAGGTCGAGCTGGCGGCGGTCGCCGCGCCCGGCAGCCCCTGCGGCACGGCGGAGACCCACAAGGGTGCCGCCCGGCACGACCCGGAGCTGCTGGCCGCCGCGTACGACCGTATTTTTCGGATGCATGGAAGGATCGGCCCATGGCGATGACGGCAGCGGTGAAGGATGAAATCTCCCGGCTCCCCGTCACCCGGACCTGCTGCCGGAAGTCGGAGGTCTCGTCGATCCTGCGGTTCGCGGGCGGTCTGCACCTGGTCAGCGGGCGCATCGTGATCGAGGCGGAGCTGGACACGGGCATCGCCGCCCGGCGGCTGCGCAAGGACATCCTGGAGATCTTCGGCCACTCCTCCGACCTGGTGGTGATGGCCCCCGGCGGACTCCGGCGCGGCAGCCGCTACGTCGTACGGGTCGTCGCCGGCGGCGACCAGCTCGCCCGCCAGACCGGCCTGGTCGACGGCCGCGGCCGGCCCATCCGCGGCCTGCCCCCGCAGGTGGTCTCGGGGGCCACCTGCGACGCCGAGGCGGCCTGGCGCGGAGCGTTCCTCGCCCACGGCTCGCTCACCGAACCCGGCCGCTCCTCCTCCCTGGAGGTCACCTGCCCCGGCCCCGAGGCGGCCCTCGCACTGGTCGGCGCCGCCCGCCGGCTCGGCATCGGCGCCAAGGCCCGCGAGGTGCGCGGGGTGGACCGCGTGGTCGTCCGTGACGGTGATGCGATTGGCGCGCTGTTGACGCGCCTCGGTGCGCATGAGTCCGTACTCGCCTGGGAAGAGCGGCGGATGCGCCGCGAGGTCCGCGCCACGGCCAACCGCCTCGCCAACTTCGACGACGCCAACCTCCGCCGCTCGGCGCGCGCCGCGGTCGCCGCGGGCGCCCGGGTCCAGCGCGCCCTGGAGATCCTCGGCGAGGAGGTCCCCGAGCACCTGGCCGCGGCGGGCCGCCTCCGCATGGACCACAAGCAGGCCTCCCTGGAGGAACTGGGCGCCCTCGCCGACCCGCCCCTGACCAAGGACGCCGTCGCCGGCCGCATCCGCCGCCTCCTGGCGATGGCCGACAAGCGCGCCCAGGACCTGGGCATCCCCGGCACGGAGTCCAACCTGTCGGAGGAGATGGCGGACGGGATGGTCGGCTGAGATGGCGCGTTCCGCGCCGGAAGCCGGGTAGGGGTTTCGCCGCCCGGTGGCGGGCTGGGCGCCGTGGCCGAGTGGTTGTCCGTGCCGGGTGGCGCTCTCCTCGGTCCGCTCACGTGAGCGGTCCTCCAGACTCCGTCCTACGGCCCGCCCCCTTCTGCCGTACGGCGACCGACGGCCGGTGGGGGCAGACGCCCCCCACCCACGCACGTGTCAGGCTGACGCGTACGGGAGGGTGCGGGACCGGAGGACGAAGTCTGTAGGGCCCGGGCCCGCCTCACCGCGGTACCGAGAGGTTTCGACGGCCGGTGCCGGGCCGACCGCCGTGGCCGACTTGCTGCCCGTGCCGGTGCCGCCGGCCCGCACTCGGGCACGGGAGCGGTCCTCCAGACTTCGTCCTACGGCCCGCTCCCTCCTGCCGTATGGCGACTGACGGCCGGTGGGGGCAGGCGTCCCCTACCCACGTACGTGCCAGCCTGACGCGTACGGGAGGGTGCGGGACCGGAGGACGAAGTCTGTAGGGCCCGGACCCGCGCCACCCGTCCGTACGGACCGGTACGGCGGTCGACCGCGGAGGGGGCAGGTGCCTTTCGGGGCCGACCCCGCCCGGCGGTCACTTCCCGGGAACGGCGCTCGCGTCGGCGGTTCGCCGCGGAGCGGTGAACCGGTGAGCTTCTCGGCCACACCGGTCACACCGGCCATTCGCCACACCCTGTATTGACATGATCATGCAGCGTGACCAGTCTGTCGAACGCGCATTCACGAGAGGGACGTCGGCAAGGGGGGCTCATGAGACGCAGGGCGAGATCCTTACTCGCGGCGGCATCGTTGCTGCTGGGAGGGCTGGTGGCGGCGCCGGCCGCGCAGGCGCGGCCAGGGGACGGCGGGGGTGGGGACCGGGACGCCGTCGCGACCTGGACCGCCGAAGTCACCCAGGCGCAAGTGCCGCTGCTGCTCAAGGCGGGGGTGGATGGTCACGAGCTGAGCGCGCAGGTGCCGAAGACCGGTAAGGCGGAGGTCGAGGTGTACCTCTCCGCCGGGCAGGCCGCAGGACTGCGCCGGCAGGGCGTGGAGCTGACGCGCAGGACCGTTCCCGCGGAGACGCAGCGCAAGCTGCAGGCACAGGGTGACCGGGTCTTCCGCCCCTACATGGGCCCCAACGGCCTGATGAAGGAGATGATCGACACCGCGCGCTTCAACCGTAAGCTCGCGAAAGTCGTCAGCATCGGCAAGACCGTCAAGGGCCGCGACATCATGGCCCTGAAGCTCACCAAGAACGCCGACACGACCGCGGACGGCGCCAAGCCCGCGGTGCTGTACATGTCCAACCAGCACGCGCGGGAGTGGATCACTCCCGAGATGACCCGCCGGCTGATGCAGTACTACCTGGCCGGGTATGGCAAGGACCCGCGGCTGACCAGGATTCTCGACACCACCGAGCTGTGGTTCGTGCTCTCCGCCAACCCGGACGGTTACGACTACACCTTCGAGGGTCCGCAGAGCCGGCTGTGGCGCAAGAACCTGCGGGACAACAACGGCGACGGCAAGATCACGCCTGGCGACGGCGTCGACCTCAACCGGAATTTCTCCTACAAGTGGGGCTACGACAACGAGGGTTCGTCGCCGAACCCGGCGGGCGAGACCTACCGTGGCCCGGCCGCCGCCTCCGAGCCCGAGACCAAGGCGCTGGACGCCTTCGAGAAGCGCATCGGGTTCCGGTACGCCATCAACTACCACTCCGCCGCCGAGTTGATCCTCTACGGCGTCGGCTGGCAGGTGGCCACCCCGACCCCCGACGACGTCCTCTACCGGGCCCTGGCCGGTACGCCGGAGAAGCCCGCGATCCCCGGTTACCGTCCGCAGGTCTCCTCCGAGCTGTACATCACCAACGGCGAGGCCGACGGCCACGCGTCCAACGTCAACGGCATCCCCATGTTCACCCCGGAGATGTCGACCTGTCAGACGGCGTCCAACGCCGATCCGAACGACGAGTGGAACGCCGCCGACTGCCAGTCCGTCTTCAACTTTCCCGACTCGGAGAAGCTGATCCAGGCGGAGTTCGCGAAGAACATCCCCTTCGCGCTCTCCGTCGCGGAGAGCGCTCGGCGCCCTGACCAGCCGGTTTCGTCCGTGGGCCTGAAGGCGCCCGACTTCACCCCGCACGCGTTCACCACCTCCTACGCCCGCGGCGAGGACCAGGAAGTCGCGGTCACCGCGCGCAAGTCCGTACGCGACAAGGAGCTCAACTACCGCGTCAACGGCGGCCGCCGGCACACCGAGGAGCTGGAGGCGTGGGAGGGGGGCGAGACCTACGGGGGTGAGGACAACCTCCACTTCGACCAGTACCGGGCGTCCGTCGAGGGGGCCGATCCGGGGGACGAGGTCGAGGTCTGGTTCTCCGGCCGTACGCGGGACGGCAAGGCCACCACGAGTGAACCTTTCACCTACACCGTCGCCGAGCGGCCGCGCGCCGACACCCTCGTGCTCGCCGAGGAGGGCGGCACCGCTCCGGCGCAGCACACCGCCGCCTACACCAAGGCGCTCGCCGCCAACGGCCACCGCGCCGCGGTCTGGGACGTGTCCCGGCAGGGCGCCCCGGACGCGCTCGGCGTCCTGAGCCACTTCGGGAACGTCGTCTGGTACACCGGCGCAGGCCGGCCGGGCGGTGCCACCCTGCTGGCCGTACGCGACTACGTCAACGAAGGCGGCAAGCTGATCACCGCGGGGGAGCAGGCGGGCGGCAGTGCCGTGGTCGGCCGGGCCGTGACCGACGACTTCAGCCAGTACTACCTGGGCGCCGGCAGCCGCGTACCGGTCAAGAACCCGCCCGCCTTCAAGGGCGCCGGCAAGCTGGCCGGGACCGAGGTGAAGCTGGGGGACGCGCCGGGCAACCCACTGGACTCCGCGGGTGCCCACTCGGTGATCTCCGATGAGCTGCCGCCGGCCACGTTCCCGCAGTTCGCCAGCGCCGCGGCCGGTGACTACCCGGGCGTACGGACGCCGTTCCAGCCGTATGAGGGCGACTGGTTCGCCGCCGCACAGCACCGCGACAGCTCGTACATGCGGCTTTCCCGGACCGTGGACCTGACCGGCGTGACCGCGGCCGACCGGCCGACGCTGCGGTTCATGCTCAGCCACGACACCGAGGCCGGGTACGACAACGCCGTCGTCGAGGCGCACACCGCCGGCCAGGACGACTGGACGACGCTGCCCGACGCGAACGGCGGCACCGGCACCGGCGTACCCGCGGAGTGCGGAGCCGGTTACTACCTGGCCACCCACCCCTTCCTCCAGCACTACCTGACCCGTACCGGCACCGAGTGCCGCAACACCGGCACCACCGGCGCGTGGCACCGCTTCACCGGCGCCTCGGACGGCTGGCGACCGGTCGCCGTCGACCTGTCCGCCTACGCGGGGCGGCGCGTCGAGCTGGCGCTCTCCTACATCACCGACCCCGGCACCGGCGGCCGCGGCGTCTTCGCCGACAACACCAGGCTCACCTCCGGCACCGGCGGCGAGCCGCTGGAGGGCTTCGAGACCTCCCTCGGGCCGTGGACCGTCCCCGGGCCGCCCGCCGGCAGCCCGCCCGCCTCGGGCGACTGGGTCAGGTCCAAGGAGCTGTTCCGGGCCGCCGGTGCGGTGACCACCCGGAACACCGTTCTGCTGGGCTTCGGCCTGGAGCACGTACAGACCGCCACGGAACGGGCGCAACTGACCGGTGCGGCGCTCAAGGCGCTCGACGGCTGACCGCGCCCGTACTCTCTCGGCGAACAGGGCGGCCCGCGGCCCCAGAGTGGGCCCGGGCCGCCCCTGTCAATGTCACGTACGTCTCGTATTGGGGGTAGGGTCGGAGGCGGTCGGGGACATCCCATACAGCTCGCCGGTACTGCACCGGCGCACCAACGAGGAGATCGGTTCGTGACGATCCGCGTAGGCATCAACGGATTCGGCCGCATTGGTCGCAACTACTTCCGCGCGCTCCTGGAGCAGGGTGCGGACATCGAGATCGTCGGTGTCAACGACCTGACCGACAACGCCACCCTGGTTCACCTGCTGAAGTACGACACCATCCTGGGTCGCCTGAAGCACGACGTCAGCCACACCGACGACACCATCACGGTCGGCAAGCAGACCTTCAAGACGATGGCCGAGCGCGACCCCGCCAACCTGCCCTGGGGCGAGCTGGGCGCCGACATCGTCATCGAGTCGACCGGCATCTTCACCAAGAAGGCCGACGCCGAGAAGCACATCCAGGCCGGCGCCAAGAAGGTCCTGATCTCCGCGCCCGCCAAGGGCGAGGACATCACGATCGTGATGGGCGTCAACCAGGACAAGTACGACGCGGCCAACCACCACGTCATCTCCAACGCCTCCTGCACCACCAACTGCGTGGCGCCGATGGCCAAGGTTCTCGACGAGAACTTCGGCATCGTCAAGGGCCTGATGACGACCGTCCACGCGTACACCAACGACCAGCGCATCCTGGACTTCCCGCACTCGGACCTGCGCCGCGCCCGCGCCGCCGCGGAGAACATCATCCCGACCACGACCGGTGCCGCCAAGGCCACCGCGCTGGTCCTCCCGCAGCTGGAGGGCAAGCTGGACGGCATCGCCATGCGCGTCCCGGTCCCCACCGGCTCCGTGACCGACCTGGTCATCGAGCTGGAGCGCGAGGTCACCAAGGACGAGATCAACGCCGCCTTCCAGAAGGCGGCCGAGGGCCAGCTCAAGGGCATCCTGGAGTACACCGAGGACCCGATCGTCTCCTCGGACATCGTCAACTGGCCGGCCTCCTGCACCTTCGACTCCTCCCTGACGATGGCGCAGGGCAAGAGCGTCAAGGTCATCGGCTGGTACGACAACGAGTGGGGCTACTCCAACCGCCTGGTGGACCTGACCACCTTCGTCGGCGGCCAGCTCTGACACCTGCCTGACCAAGGCCAGGGCACGTAGAAGTGCGGAAGGGGCTCGTAGGGCGCACCGAAGCGCCGTACGGGCCCCCTCCCATGACCGACCTACGCAACGGAGTCACTTCGTATGAAGACGATCGACGATCTCGCCCAGGAAGGGCTGTCCGGCAAGCGGGTCTTCGTCCGCGCGGACCTCAATGTGCCGCTGGACGGCACCAGCATCACCGATGACGGCCGCATCCGCGCAGTCCAGCCGACGATCGCCAAGCTGGCCCAGCTCGGCGCCAAGGTGATCGTCGCCTCCCACCTGGGCCGTCCCAAGGGCGCCCCGGACCCGGCCTTCTCGCTGCGCCCCGCCGCCGAGCGCCTCGGTGAGCTGATCGGCCGCGACGTCGCGTTCGCCACCGACACGGTCGGCGAGTCCGCCCGCTCCGTCGTCGCCGGGCTCGGGGAGGGCGAGGTCGCCGTCCTGGAGAACCTGCGCTTCAACCCGGGCGAGACCAGCAAGGACGACGCCGAGCGCGGCGCCTTCGCGGACCAGCTCGCGGCCCTCGCGGACGTGTACGTCGGCGACGGTTTCGGCGCCGTGCACCGCAAGCACGCCTCGGTCTACGACCTGCCGGCCCGCCTGCCGCACGCCGCGGGCGACCTGATCGCCGCCGAGGTCACCGTCCTGAAGAAGCTCACCGAGGACGTCAAGCGCCCGTACGTGGTCGTGCTCGGCGGCGCCAAGGTCTCCGACAAGCTCGCCGTCATCGACGAGCTGCTCGGCAAGGCCGACCGGCTGCTGATCGGCGGCGGCATGGCGTACACCTTCCTCAAGGCCAAGGGCTACGAGGTCGGCATCTCCCTCCTCCAGGAGGACCAGATCCCGACCGTCACCGAATACATGGAGCGCGCCGAGAAGAACGGCGTCGAGCTGGTCCTGCCGGTCGACATCCTGGCCTCGGCCGACTTCCCCGACCTGAAGACGAAGGCCCCGGCCGACTTCGTCACGGTCGACGCCGACGGCATCCCCTCCGACAAGGAGGGCCTGGACATCGGCCCGAAGACCCGCGAGCTGTTCGCCTCGAAGATCGCCGACGCCGAGACCGTCTTCTGGAACGGCCCCGTCGGCGTCGCCGAGCACCCGGACTACGCCAGCGGCACCACCGCCATCGCGCGGGCCCTGCTGAACTGCGACGGTTTCACCGTCGTCGGGGGCGGCGACTCGGCCGCCGCCGTGCGCTCGCTCGGCTTCGACGAGAATGCTTTCGGCCACATCTCGACCGGTGGCGGCGCCAGCCTCGAATACCTCGAAGGCAAGACGCTCCCCGGCCTCGCCGCTCTGGAGGACTGAAGAACCGTGACTGACCGTACCCCGCTGATGGCGGGCAACTGGAAGATGAACCTCAACCACCTCGAGGCCATCGCGCACGTCCAGAAGCTCGCCTTCGCGCTCGCCGACAAGGACTACGAGGCCACCGAGGTCGCGGTCCTGCCGCCCTTCACCGACCTGCGCTCGGTGCAGACGCTGGTCGACGGCGACAAGCTCAAGATCAAGTACGGCGCCCAGGACCTCTCGGCGCACGACTCCGGCGCGTACACCGGTGAGATCTCCGGCGCCATGCTCGCCAAGCTCAAGTGCAGCTACGTGGCCATCGGCCACAGCGAGCGCCGCCAGTACCACGGCGAGAACGAAGAGATCTGCAACGCCAAGGTCAAGGCCGCCTTCCAGCACGGCATCACCCCGATCCTGTGCGTCGGCGAGGGCCTGGACGTCCGCAAGGCCGGCAACCAGGTCGAGCACACCCTCGCCCAGGTCGACGGCGGCCTCAAGGACATCCCGGCCGAGCAGGCCGAGACCATCGTCATCGCCTACGAGCCCGTCTGGGCCATCGGCACCGGCGAGGTCGCCACGCCTGAGGACGCGCAGGAGGTCTGCGGCGCGATCCGCCGCCGCCTCGCCGAGCTGTACACCCAGGAGCTGGCCGACAAGGTCCGCATCCAGTACGGCGGCTCGGTCAAGTCCGGCAACGTCGCCGCGATCATGGCGCAGCCGGACGTGGACGGCGCCCTGATCGGCGGCGCGGCGCTTGACGTGGACGAATTCGTCAAGATCGTCCGCTTCCGCGACCAGTAGCGGCTATGACGACGGGCCCGGCCCGTCGTACCCTGTCGGGGCCGGGCCCGGTGCCGTGTGCGCCGCCCGGCCCCGTACCATTCGATCTTCTTCGGTACGTCCCGTCCGCCAGTCCTAGAGAGTTGGTCCAGTCGTGGTCATCGGGTTCTCGGTAGCCCTCATCGTCTTCAGCCTGCTGCTGATGATGCTGGTGCTCATGCACAAGGGGAAGGGCGGCGGCCTGTCCGACATGTTCGGCGGCGGTATGCAGTCCTCGGTCGGCGGCTCCTCCGTCGCGGAGCGGAACCTGGACCGCATCACCATCGTGATCGCTTTGCTCTGGTTCGCCTGCATCGTCGTACTCGGCGTCCTGATGAAGCTGGACAGCTGACATACCGTCGAGGACGCGGCTTATCATGAAGGCGGCGTCCTCGGTGGGGGTGTAACTCCTGTCACTGGACGCGCGTTGGGCCTTACGTAGACTGGGGCGCTCGCAGCGCGACTGCTGTTCGATGCTTCGCAGCACCATTACGCAGGGAGTTACAACCGTGGCAAGTGGCAACGCGATCCGAGGAAGTCGGGTCGGGGCGGGGCCGATGGGGGAGGCGGAGCGGGGCGAGTCCGCACCGCGCATCCGCATCTCCTTCTGGTGCTCGAACGGGCACGAGACTCAGCCCAGCTTCGCCGGCGACGCGCAGATTCCTGACACCTGGGACTGCCCGCGCTGCGGCTTCCCGGCAGGCAAGGACCGGGACAACCCGCCGGACCCGCCGCGCACCGAACCGTACAAGACGCACCTCGCGTACGTCCGGGAGCGCAGGAGCGACGCCGACGGCGAGGCGATCCTCGCCGAGGCCCTCGCCAAGCTCCGCGGTGAGATCTGACGGACCAGCACACCTCGACGACCGGCCCGGCCGGAGGCAACCGCCCTCCAGGCCGGGCCGTCCGCGTATCCGGCCTGCGGCCGGGAAACGGCGGGAGGGACGGGCGCGTACCGGTGCGGGAGTGCCAAAACCGTTTCCCGGGGCACCGACAGCGGGGGGACACCTCATCCCGCTCCCTGATCAATTAGGTTGGGAGACGGCGGGGCCGGTACGAGAAAAAGAAGGCTGATGTCCGAGATGAACGCAGAAGGCCGCAACAGGCTCGACCAGACGCCTGAGTGGAGCGCGCTGAACAAGCACCGGGAGCAGCTGGGGGAGGTGCATCTGCGCGAGCTGTTCGACCAGGACCCGGACCGCGCCGGACGCTACACCCTCCAGGTCGGTGACCTGCACCTGGACTACTCCAAGCACCTGGTCACCGACGAGACGCTGCGCCTGCTGCGCGAGCTGGCCGCGGCCCGGGGCGTCGCCGACCTGCGGGACGCGATGTTCCGCGGCGAAAAGATCAACGTCACCGAGAACCGGGCCGTGCTGCACACCGCGCTGCGCGCCCCCGAGTCCGCCTCCGTCAAGGTCGACGGCGAGAACGTCGCCCCCGCCGTGCACTCCGTACTGCGCAAGATGCAGATCTTCACCGACCGGGTGCGCTCGGGCGAGTGGAAGGGCCACACCGGCAAGCGCATCAAGACGGTCGTCAACATCGGCATCGGCGGCTCCGACCTGGGCCCGGCCATGGCGTACGAGGCGCTGCGCGCCTACACCCACCGCGACATGCAGTTCCGCTTCGTCTCCAACGTGGACGGCGCGGACCTGCACGAGGCCGTCCGCGACCTCGACCCCGCGGAAACCCTCTTCATCGTCGCCTCGAAGACCTTCACCACCATCGAGACGATCACCAACGCCACCTCCGCCCGCAACTGGCTGCTGACCGGCCTGCGGGCCGGCGAGGACGCGGTGGCCAAGCACTTCGTCGCGCTGTCGACCAACGCCGAGAAGGTCGCGGACTTCGGCATCGACACCGACAACATGTTCGAGTTCTGGGACTGGGTCGGCGGCCGCTACTCCTACGACTCCGCGATCGGCCTCTCGCTCATGATCGCGATCGGCCCGGAGCGGTTCCGCGAGATGCTGGCCGGCTTCCACCTCGTCGACGAGCACTTCCGCTGCGCGCCCGCCGAGGAGAACGTCCCGCTCCTGCTCGGCCTGCTGGGCGTCTGGTACGGCAACTTCTGGGACGCCCAGTCGCACGCGGTCCTGCCGTACAGCCACTACCTCTCCAAGTTCACCGCGTACCTCCAGCAGCTCGACATGGAGTCCAACGGCAAGTCCGTGGACCGCGAGGGCAACCCGGTGCGCTGGCAGACCGGCCCCGTCGTGTGGGGCACGCCCGGCACCAACGGTCAGCACGCGTACTACCAGCTCCTCCACCAGGGCACGAAGCTCATCCCCGCCGACCTCATCGGCTTCGCCAAGCCGGTCGAGGACCTCCTGCCGGGCCTGGTGGGCCAGCACGACCTCCTGATGGCCAACCTCTTCGCCCAGGGCCAGGCACTGGCCTTCGGCAAGACCCCCGACGAGGTACGCGCCGAGGGCGTACCCGAGGAACTGGTCACCCACAAGACCTTCCAGGGCAACCGCCCCACCACCACGATCCTCGCCGAGGAACTGACCCCGTCCGTCCTGGGCCAGCTCATCGCACTGTACGAACACAAGGTGTTCGTCCAGGGCGCGATCTGGAACATCGACTCCTTCGACCAGTGGGGCGTCGAACTCGGCAAGGTCCTGGCGAAGCGGGTCGAGCCCGCGCTGACCGAGGGCGCGGACGTCGAGGGCCTGGACGCCTCGACGAAGTCCCTGGTCGCCACGTACCGCGCGATGCGGGGCCGCTGATGGCGGCGGAGGAGGAGGTTCTGGCGGAGTTCCTGGACCTCCTCACCCCCGAGAACCGCGACTGGCTCCAGAGCCGCCCGCAGGCCCGGCAGCGCGAAGTGGCGGCCCGTCACCTCGCCGTCGTCCAGGGCGACAAGGAGCACGGCCTGGGCACGTACGACACCCACGACACGGAGGTGGAGGGCGTCGCGGTCGGCGACCTCCAGGACCCCGGCCACCTCGCCAACGCGATGGTCCGCCAGGAGCGTGAGCGGAGGCCGTGACCGGCTGAGCACGACGGCGGGTGGCGCGGGCCCGGGCCCTGCAGACTTCGTCCTCCGGTCCCGCACCCCACCCCGTACGCGTCAGCCTGACACGTACGGGGTGGGGGGCGCCTGCCCCCGCCGGCCGTCGATCGCCGTACGGCGGGAGGGGGCGGGCCGTAGGACGGAGTCTGGAAGACCGGTCCCGTGCCAGGGCCGAGGAGAGTGCCACCCGGCACGGACCATCAGTCGGCCACGGCGCCCGGCCCCCACCCGCCGTCGAAACCCAGGCGGTACGACAACGGCCCCGTTCCCACCCGGGAACGGGGCCGTTCGCCAATACGGCGGTGTCAGGCCGACGCGGGCGGATACAACCCCCGCGGCAACTGCGACGCGGCCGCCTCGTCCAGGAGCCACAGCGTGCGGCTGCGGCCGTACGCGCCTGCTGCCGGGGCCTGGATCTCCCCGGCGCCGGAGAGCGCCATCGCCGTGGCCTTCGCCTTGTCCTCGCCCGCCGCGAGCAGCCAGACCTCACGTGCCGCGCGGATCGCGGGGAGGGTCAGGGAGATGCGGGTGGGCGGGGGCTTGGGGGCGCCGTGTACGGCGACGACCGGGCGTTCCGTCTCCCGGACGGCGGGCAGCTCGGGGAAGAGCGACGCGACGTGGGTGTCCGGGCCGACGCCCAGCAGGAGGACGTCGAAGGACGGGACGGGGCCGTGGTCCTCGGGGCCCGCCGCGGCGCCCAGTTCTACCGCGTACGCTTCCGCCGCGGCGTCCGCGTCATTGCCGTACGGGCCGTTGGACGGGGCCATCGCGTGCACCCGGGCCGGGTCCACCGGAACGCTGTCCAGCAGGGCCTCGCGGGCCTGCGTGTAGTTGCGTTCCGGGTCGCCGTCCGGCAGGAACCGTTCGTCGCCCCACCACAGGTCGAGGCGGGACCAGTCCACCGCGTCCCGGGCGGGCGCCTCGGCGAGGGCCGCGAGCAGCCCGTTGCCGTTGCGGCCGCCCGTCAGGACGACGGAGGCGGAGCCGCGGGCGGCCTGGGCGTCCACGATCTTCGTGATCAGCCGGGCCGCCGCGGCCTTGGCCATCAGTTCCTTGTCGCGGTGGACGACGACCTGCGGCGCGCTCACTCGGAGGCCGCCTTGGAGGCCGCCTTCTTGGAGGCGGACTTCTTGGCGGGGGCCTTGGCCTTGGGTTCGGAGGAATCGGACTTGGCCTCCGCCGTTTCCGTCGCTCCCGCCGCGTCAGCGGCCGGCTCGTCGGAGGACGCCGCCGCCTTCGCGGCCAGCGGCGTCTGTGCCCGCTGCGGCTCGCCGAGCCGGTCGACGCCGTACTTCAGCGCGGAGGCGTACGTGTCGTCCGGGTCGAGTCGCCGCAGCTCCTCCGCCAGGAGTTCCGCGGTCTCGCGCCGCTTGAGCGCGACGTTGCGGTCGGGCTGGCCCTGCATGGAGAGCGTGGCCAGTGAGCCGTCCGCGCGGTCGAGCGCGACGGGGCCGCAGTCGGTTTCCATCCGGACGGCGGTCAGGCCGGGGCCGGCCGAGAGCAGCCGTCGGACGGGGACGCCGAGGCGGTCCGCGAGCCACATGCCGAGGAGTTCGACGCTGGGGTTGAACTCTTCGCCCTCGACCTCGACCTCGGCGACCTTGCAGGGCAGCTGGTCGAGCGCCGCGGCCAGCATCGAGCGCCAGGGCGTGATGCGGGTCCAGGACAGGTCCGTGTCGCCGGGCGAGTACGCGTCGGCGCGTTCGGCCAGTTCCCGGATGGGGTTCTCGGCGGTGTACATGTCGGTGACGCGCCGCTGGGCGAGCGCGCCGAGCGGGTCGCGCGCGGCGTCCACCGGGGCGTTGACCGGCCACCACACGACGACCGGCGCGTCCGGCAGGAGCAGCGGCAGGACGACGGACTGGGCGTGGTTGATGGCCTCGCCGTAGAGCCGCAGTACGACCGTCTCGCCGGTGCCGGCGTCCGCGCCGACGCGGACCTCGGCGTCCAGGCGGGCCTTGGCGCGGTCGCGGGGCGACCGGCTGACGCGCTTGATGACGACGAGGGTGCGCGAGGGGTGCTCGCGGGACGCTTCGTTGGCGGCCTTCAGGGCGTCGTAGGCGTTCTCCTCGTCGGTGACGATGACGAGGGTGAGCACCATGCCGATGGCGGGGGTGCCGATGGTACGACGGCCCTGGACCAGCGCCTTGTTGACCTTGCTGGCCGTGGTTTCCGTCAGGTCGATCTTCATGGCCGACGCCAGCTCCGTCCGTCTCGTGCGAGCATTTCGTCCGCCTCGTCCGGTCCCCAGGTCCCGGCCGCGTACTGCGCGGGCTTGCCGTGCTCGTCCCAGTACTGCTCGATCGGGTCGAGAATCCGCCAGGACTGTTCGACCTCCTCGACGCGCGGGAAGAGGTTGGCGTCGCCGAGCAGTACGTCCAGGATCAGACGCTCGTACGCCTCCGGGCTGGACTCGGTGAAGGACTCGCCGTACGCGAAGTCCATCGAGACGTCCCGTACCTCCATGGAGGTGCCGGGCACCTTCGAGCCGAATCGCATGGTCACGCCTTCGTCCGGCTGGACGCGGATGACCAGGGCGTTCTGCCCCAGCTCTTCGGTGGCGGTGTGGTCGAAGGGGGAGTGCGGCGCGCGCTGGAAGACGACCGCGATCTCCGTGACGCGGCGGCCGAGGCGCTTGCCGGTGCGCAGGTAGAAGGGGACGCCCGCCCAGCGGCGGTTGTCTACCTCCAGTTTGACCGCGGCGTAGGTGTCGGTCCGGGACTGGGGGTCGATGCCGTCTTCCTCCAGGTAGCCGACGACCTTCTCGCCGCCCTGCCAGCCGGCCGCGTACTGGGCGCGCACGGTCTCCTTGCCCAGGTTGGCGGGGAGCCGTACGGCACCCAGGACCTTGGTCTTCTCGGCGACCAGCGCGTCCGCGTCGAAGGAGGCGGGCTCCTCCATGGCGGTCAGCGCGAGCAGCTGGAGGAGGTGGTTCTGGATGACGTCACGGGCGGCGCCGATGCCGTCGTAGTAGCCGGCCCGGCCGCCGATGCCGATGTCCTCGGCCATGGTGATCTGGATGTGGTCGACGTAGGACCGGTTCCACAGCGGCTCGAAGAGGGTGTTGGCGAAGCGGAGCGCCAGGATGTTCTGGACGGTCTCCTTGCCGAGGTAGTGGTCGATGCGGAAGACCGACTCGGGCGGGAAGACCTCGTGGACGATCCGGTTCAGTTCCTTGGCGCTGGCCAGGTCGTGGCCGAAGGGCTTCTCGATGACGGCGCGCCGCCAGCAGTCGCCCTGCTGGTCGGCCAGGCCGTGCTTCTTGAGCTGCTGGACGACGGTGGGGAAGAACTTGGGGGGCACGGACAGGTAGAAGGCGAAGTTGCCGCCGGTGCCCTGGGCCTTGTCGAGTTCCTCGATGGTGTCCTTGAGGGTTTCGAAGGCCTCGTCGTCGTCGAAGTTGCCCTGGACGAACCGGCAGCCCTGGACGAGCTGCTGCCAGACTTCCTCGCGGAACGGCGTACGGGAGTGCTGTTTGACGGCTTCGTACACCTCCTGCGCGAAGTCCTGGTGCTCCCACTCGCGGCGGGCGAAGCCGATGAGGGAGAAGCCCGGCGGCAGCAGCCCGCGGTTGGCCAGGTCGTAGACGGCAGGCATCAGCTTTTTACGGGACAAATCGCCCGTGACACCGAAGATGACCAGGCCCGACGGCCCCGCGATACGCGGGAGCCGTCGGTCTGCAGCGTCACGCAGCGGATTGCTGCTGGACAAGGTGGGTCAGCCCTCCGAAGGAGCGAGGCGCTTGAGCTCCGCCTCAGTGGACTTGAGCAGGTCGGTCCAGGACGCCTCGAACTTCTCGACGCCCTCGTCCTCCAGCACCTGCACGACGTCGTCGTACGAGATGCCGATCTTCGCCAGCGCGTCGAGGTCGGCCTGGGCCTGCTCGTAGGTGCCGCGCACCTTGTCACCGGAGATCTCGCCGTGGTCGGCGGTGGCCTCCAGGGTGGCCTCGGGCATGGTGTTGACCGTGTTCGGCGCGACCAGTTCCTCGACGTACATGGTGTCCTTGAGCGCCGGGTCCTTGACGCCGGTCGAGGCCCACAGCGGACGCTGCTTGTTGGCATGCGCCTTGTCCAGCGCGTTCCAGCGGTCAGAGGAGAAGACCTCCTCGTACGCCTGGTAGGCGAGACGCGCGTTGGCGACGGCGGCCTTGCCCTTGAGGGCCTTGGCCTCGTCGGTGCCGATGGCGTCCAGGCGCTTGTCGGTCTCGGTGTCCACGCGGGACACGAAGAAGGACGCCACCGAGTGGATCTTGGACAGGTCCAGGCCGGCGGCCTTGGCCTTCTCCAGGCCCGCCAGGTAGGCGTCCATGACCGCGCGGTAGCGCTCCAGCGAGAAGATCAGCGTGACGTTGACGCTGATGCCCCGGGCGATCGTCTCGGTGATCGCCGGCAGACCCGCCTTGGTGGCCGGGATCTTGATGAGCGCGTTGGGGCGGTCCACCAGCCAGGCCAGCTGCTTGGCCTCGGCGACGGTGGCGCGGGTGTTGTGGGCCAGGCGCGGGTCGACCTCGATGGAGACCCGGCCGTCCTGGCCGTCGGTGGCGTCGAAGACCGGGCGCAGGATGTCGGCCGCGTCCCGGACGTCCGCCGTGGTGATCATCCGGATGGCTTCCTCGACGGTCACGTCGCGGGCCGCGAGGTCGGTGAGCTGGGTGTCGTACCCGTCGCCCTGCGAGATGGCCTTCTGGAAGATCGACGGGTTGGTGGTGACACCGACGACGTGCTGCTGGTCGATCAGCTCGGCCAGGTTGCCGGACGTGATCCGCTTGCGGGACAGGTCGTCCAGCCAGATCGCGACGCCTTCGTCGGAGAGGCGCTTGAGTGCGTCTGTCATGGGGTTTGCATCTCCTACTAGATGGTTACGGGCGTCAGCGCGTGGCCGCTGCGAGGGATTCCCGGGCCGCCGTGGCGACCGCGTCGGCGGTGAAGCCGAACTCGTGGAAGAGGACCTTGGCGTCCGCCGAGGCACCGAAGTGCTCCAGCGAGACGATGCGGCCCTGCGTGCCCACGTAGCGGTGCCAGGTCAGACCGATGCCGGCCTCGACCGCGACCCGGGCCTTGACCGTCGGCAGCAGCACGCTGTCGCGGTACCCCTGGTCCTGCTCCTCGAACCACTCGACGGACGGCATCGAGACGACGCGCGTCGGGATGCCCTCGGCCTGGAGCGCCTCGCGCGCCTCGACGGCGAGCTGCACCTCGGAGCCGGTGCCGATCAGGATGACCTGGGGCTCGCCGCCCTCGGCCTCGAACAGCACGTAGCCGCCCTTGGCCGCGGCCGGGTTCGCCTCGTACGTCGGTACGCCCTGGCGGGTGAGCGCCAGACCGTGCGGCGCCGGCTTGCTCTGGTGGCGGCGCAGGATCTCGGCCCAGGCGGTGGCGGTCTCGTTGGCGTCGGCCGGGCGCACGATGTTCAGGCCCGGGATGGCGCGCAGCGCGGACAGGTGCTCGACCGGCTGGTGGGTCGGGCCGTCCTCGCCGAGGCCGATGGAGTCGTGCGTCCACACGTACGTCACCGGCAGCTGCATGAGGGCGGCGAGCCGGACGGCGGGGCGCATGTAGTCGGAGAACACCAGGAAGGTGCCGCCGTAGATGCGGGTGTTGCCGTGCAGCGCGATGCCGTTCATGGTCGAGCCCATGGCGTGCTCGCGGATGCCGTAGTGGACCGTGCGGCCGTACGGGCTGGCCTCGGGCAGCGGGTTGCCCTCGGGGAGGAACGACGAGTTCTTGTCGATCGTGGTGTTGTTCGAGCCGGCGAGGTCGGCGGAGCCGCCCCACAGCTCGGGCACGACCGCGCCCAGCGCCTGGAGGATCTTGCCGGAGGCGGCGCGGGTGGCGACGCCCTTGCCGGTCTCGAAGGCGGGCAGCGCCTTCTCCCAGCCGTCCGGCAGCTCGCCGGCCTGGATGCGGTCGAACTGGGCGGCGCGCTCCGGGTTGGCCGAGCGCCAGGCGGCGATGGCCTTGTCCCACGCGGCGTGCGCCTCGCTGCCGCGCTTCCAGGCGGCGCGGGTGTGCTCGATGACCTCGTCGGAGACCTCGAAGGACTTCTCCGGGTCGAAGCCCAGGACCTTCTTGGTGGCCGCGACCTCTTCGTCGCCCAGCGCGGAGCCGTGGGAGGCCTCGGTGTTCTGGGCGTTCGGGGCGGGCCAGGCGATGATCGAGCGGGCCGCGATGAAGGAGGGACGCTCGGTCTCTTCCTGGGCAGCCTTCAGGGCCTCGGCCAGGCCCACCGGGTCGAGGTCGCCGCTGGGCAGCTGCTCGACGCGCTGGACGTGCCAGCCGTAGGACTCGTAGCGCTTGAGGGTGTCCTCGGAGATCGCGGTCTCGGTGTCGCCCTCGATGGAGATGTGGTTGTCGTCCCACAGCAGTACGAGGTTGCCGAGCTTCTGGTGGCCCGCGAGGGAGGAGGCCTCGGCCGAGACGCCTTCCTGGAGGCAGCCGTCACCGGCGATGACCCAGACGGTGTGGTCGAACGGCGAGGTGCCGGGCGCCGCCTCGGGGTCGAACAGGCCGCGCTCGTAGCGGGCGGCCATGGCCATGCCCACGGCGTTGGCGACACCCTGGCCGAGCGGGCCGGTGGTGGTCTCCACGCCGACCGTGTGGCCGTACTCCGGGTGACCGGGGGTCTTGGAGCCCCAGGTGCGGAAGGACTTCAGGTCGTCCAGCTCCAGGCCGTAGCCGGCCAGGTAGAGCTGGATGTAAAGGGTCAGGCTGGAGTGGCCCGCGGACAGCACGAACCGGTCGCGGCCGGTCCACTTCGCGTCCGCCGGGTCGTGCCGCATCAGCTTCTGGAAGAGAACGTAGGCGGCCGGCGCGAGGCTCATGGCGGTACCCGGATGGCCGTTACCGACCTTCTGAACGGAATCCATGGCCAGGACGCGGACGGTATCGACGGCCCGCTGGTCCAGATCGGTCCACTCGAAATCTGTGGTGGTCGGCTTGGTGCTCACCCTGAGTCAGGGCTCCTCTCCACATGTCGAATGCCGGGGACGGTATGTCCGCCGGGCGTTGTCGAGCCTACCCCTGCATCTACGGCCATCTTTTCGACGAAGCGTCGACGGCTCGTCATGATGAAACTCGACGCCTTGGGCAACCAAATCCGGACTCCGGACATTCCCGCCCCGGACGAGACGGTCACCACTCCAGACTGCCGGGCGGGGCCCGCCTCCGCCTCTCGAACGGCGTGAACGGCGGGTGAAGCGCACCCGCAGACGCGCGGGGAGAAGGGGGTGCCGGTGGGCGGGCGGCCGGCCCGGACCGGTGCGCGGCGCGCGCGGGAACCGATGGGCGGTACGGCCCGGGCGGCCCCGGTACCCCTCAACACGACCCCACCCCCGCGAAGGCCGTCGTATGGCCAACGTCTAAAGTGGCGTGGTACGCGCAAGCCTTAACCGGGTCTTCACAACCGGGGACGCTTGCTGGCCTTATCTTCGCGGCGCAAGCCGCTGATGTTACTTCCAGGGGTGTGCGTGACGGCCGTCGAATCCCGTCCTGCCGGGGTCCTAGCCCAGGGCCCGCAGGGTTCAGGTCACCGTCCGTTCGGGGCCCGTGTCAAGGCTTTCGTGGCGCTGACCAAGCCGCGCGTGATCGAGCTGCTGCTCATGACGACGGTTCCGGTGATGTTCCTGGCGGCCGGCGGCGTGCCCGACCTCTGGCTGGTGCTGGCCACCTGCGTCGGCGGTTATCTCTCCGCCGGCGGCGCGGCCGCGTACAACATGTACATCGACCGCGACATCGACGCCCTGATGGACCGCACCTCGCAGCGGCCCCTGGTCACCGGCATGGTCTCGCCCCGCGAGTGCCTGGTCTTCGCGACCGCGCTGGCCGTCGGCTCCACCGCGTGGTTCTGGTTCCTGGTCAACCCGCTCTCGGCGATGCTCTCGCTCGGCGCGCTGCTCTTCTATGTCGTCGTGTACACGATGATCCTCAAGCGGCGTACGGCGCAGAACATCGTCTGGGGCGGCATCGCGGGCTGCATGCCGGTCTTCATCGGCTGGTCCGCGGTCACCAACACCGTCTCCTGGGCCTCCGCCGTCCTCTTCCTCGTCATCTTCTTCTGGACGCCGCCGCACTACTGGCCGCTGTCGATGAAGGCCAAGGACGATTACGAGCGGGTCGGCGTGCCGATGCTGCCGGTCATCGCGGGCAACAAGGTCGTGGCGCGGCAGATCGTGGCGTACAGCTGGGTGATGGTCCTGGTGTCGCTGCTGCTCCAGCCGCTGGGTTACACGGGCTGGTTCTACACGGTGGTGGCGGTGCTCTGCGGCGCCTTCTGGCTGAAGGAGGCGCACGCTCTCCAGACCCGCGCCAAGGCCGGGGTCACGGGCCCCAAGCTCAAGGAGATGCGGCTGTTCCACTGGTCGATCACCTATGTGTCGCTGCTGTTCGTGGCCATCGCCGTGGACCCGTTCCTGCGGTAGGGAGCGTTCCCCGGAGGTTTCCCGAGGGCCCGTCACGATGCGTTCGTGGCGGGCCCTCGGCGTGTGTCCGGGGTGCCTTCCGGTCCGCCGGACGGCTCTTCCCCCGCTGATTACCGGCGGGTAGCATCCTGTCCATGGCAGACACCAAGCAGGCGGACGCGCCCGACGAGCAGCTCGACGACCAGGCGGCGGCAGGCCGGCCGGGCAAGCGGGACGAGCGGCGGACCGCGTCCCTGGCGAAGTCCGTACGCGCCTTCGCCGACGCCCACGGCGGCAGCGCCGACGCCCAGCTCGCCCACATCGGCCGCGGCCGCGTCCGGATCGCGCTGATCGGCGCCGACGGCCAGTGGGGCAACCTGGTCGCCGACTCCCAGGACATCGCACGGGCCGCGGCCGAGCGCGGCGGCGCCGAGCTGCACGAGGAGTTCGACGGCGACCTGGCGGCCAAGGTCCGCACCGGGCCGTACGAGTGGTCACGGATGGCGGGCATCCAGGTGGGCGGCCCGGCCAACGCCTGACAGCCGGGCGGCACCCGAGCCCGTGCCGCCGGGTCCTGACGGCCGGTTCCGCTCCCGCGGACCGCGTCGAACAGCGCCCCGGCCCGGCCGAACCCGCTACCTGACGCCCGCGTCGTCCGTTGAGCCCACCAGGGGCGGCGTCCGTGCCGCGCCGGGTGGGCTTTCGGCGCCGCGGGCGTCTTCGGCTTCGGCGAGGAGGGGCGGATGGACCAACTGCCACCGCTCGTGGACCAGCACAGTCACGGCGCGCTCCACGGAGACCTCGGACTCGGCGCCTTCGAGGCGCATCTGGCCGCCGCCTCCGGCGGACACGGTCCGGCACCCGCCGGTACGACCTTCTTCGACAGCTGGACCGGCCTCGGCGTACGCCGCTGGTGCCCGCCGCTGCTGGGCCTGGAGGCGCACTGCCCGCCCGCCCGCTATCTGGCCCGCAGGCGGGAGCTGGGCGCCTTCCGTGCGAGCCGCCTGCTGCTGCGCGGCGCCGGCATCGGCACGTTCCTGCTGGAGACCGGCGCGCCCAGCGACCTGACCTCGGCCGGTGAGCTGGCCGCCGCCGCGGGGGCCCGAGCCCACGAGGTCATACGGCTCGAACCGCTCGCCGGGCAGATCGCCGACACCTCCGGCAGCGTCGACTCCTTCATCGGCTACACGGCCGAAGCGATCTACGCGGCCGCCCAGAACGCCACCGCCTTCGCTTCCGGCGCGGCCTTCTGCGAGGGCCGCGCCCCGGAGGCGGGCGAGGTGCGGCGCGCGGCCGACCGGTGGCTGCGGGGCCGCAGGCCGGGGGACCGGCCGGCCGAGCCGTCGCTGCTGCGGCATCTGCTGTGGAGCGCGGTCGCCACCGGCGTACCCGTACAGCTGCACTGTCCCGATCCGCTGCCGCTGGCGGGCTTCCTGCGGGCCACCACCGGTATCGGTACGGACCTGGTGCTGCTGCCCCGGCCGCCGCACCACCGGCGGGCGGCGCAGCTGGCCGCGGTCCATCCGCACGTCTACGCGGACGCCGGACCGAACCCCGAGGAAACGCTTGCGCAGGCGCCGTTCGGCAAGCTGCTGTTCTCCACGGGGGCGCGGGCACTGCCCGAGCTGTACGTGACGGGCGCGCGCTTCTTCGTACGGGCCGTGGAGCGGGTCGTGCGGGAGTGGGCGGCGGAGGGCATGTGCGCGCCGGCGGACGCGGGGCGGATCACCGCCATGGTCGCGTCCGGGACGGCGCGCCGCGTCTACCGGCTGGAGGCGGAGGTACCGGCGGCGGTCTGAGACCCGGCGGCCGCGGCGGTTCCGGCGGCGGGGGCGGGCACCTCGGCGCCGGGCGCGGTGGGCTCACCCTCGCCGGCCGGTACGGGTCCCCGGTCGCGCAGCGCCAGGTAGATGCGCAGTACGCAGATCCACACCAGCGTCGAGACCAGCATGTGCAGGCCGACGACGATCTCCGGCAGGCCCGCGAAGTACTGGACGTAGCCGATGACGCCCTGGAGCACGATGCAGCCGAACAGCTCCAGCATCATGCGGCGCGGCGCGGCCGGTGCCTTGACGGCGCGCAGCGTGAACCACAGGGCCACGGACAGGCCGACGACGATGTAGACGAAGTCGACGTGCAGCTGGGTGATCTCGTGCCAGTCCACCGGGATGCGGTGGACCTTCTTGGCGTCGCCCGCGTGCGGTCCGGCGCCGGTGACGACCGTACCGATGACGGTGAGCGCGCCGGTCGCCAGGACCAGCAGTCCGGCGAGCTGGCGCACCGGCCGGGCGACCAGGTCGCGCGGCGCCTCGTCGCCCTCGGCGGCCCGCCGCCAGGCCAGCACGGAGACCGTGAGCAGGGCGGTGGTGAGGAGGAAGTGCGCGGCGACCAGGTACGGGTTCAGGCCGGTCAGGACGACGATGCCGCCCCAGACGGCGTTGCCCATGACGATCCAGAACATCGCCCAGCCGAGCCGGGTGAGCGAGCGCCGCCGCGGCGCGCGGGCCCGGGCGGCGATGATGAACACGCCGATGAAGGCGCACAGCACGTACGTCAGCAGGCGGTTGCCGAACTCGATGAGGCCGTTGATGCCCATCGCGGAGGTCGGCGTCAGGCTGTCCGGGGTGCACTTGGGCCAGGTCGAGCAGCCCAGCCCGGACTGGGTGAGCCGGACGGCGCCGCCGGTCACGACGATGACGACGGACATCACGACGGTGGCCAGCGCGGCCCGCCGTACGAAGGCGGCGGTCGGCTGCCAGCGGCGCGCGATCAGCTCGAAGGGGTTCCACGTGTTCGGCACGCAGCCATCGTAGGCGGCGGCTTGTGCAAAGTTTCACGAGGGGGTGGGCAACGCGCGGGCCTCTCGCGTACCCGCAGGTCACGCCCGTTCCCAGCGGTCTACTCCCAGCGGAACAGCTTGGCCGCCGCGCCCAGCCCGAGCACCGCCCACACCGCGAGGACGCCGAGGTCGCCCCAGGGCATGCCCGCGCTGTGCTGGAGGACGTCCCGCAGGCCGTCCGAGAGTGCGGAGACCGGCAGCAGCCCGAGCACCGACTGCGCCGCGTCCGGGAACTTGTCCAGCGGCACGACCACGCCGCCGCCCACCAGCAGCAGCAGGAAGACGAGGTTGGCCGCCGCGAGGGTCGCCTCTGCCTTGAGGGTGCCCGCCATCAGCAGACCGAGGCCCGAGAACGCCGCCGTACCGAGGATGAGCAGCAGCACCACCGACAGCGGGTTGCCGTGCGGGGACCAGCCCAGCACGAACGCGATCACCGTCAGCAGCACGATCTGGAGGATCTCGGTGACCAGCACCGAGCAGGTCTTGGCCGTCATCAGCGCCCAGCGCGGCAGCGGGGAGGCGGCCAGCCGCTTGAGGACCCCGTAGCGGCGCTCGAAGCCGGTGGCGATGGCCTGCCCGGTGAAGGCGGTGGACATCACGGCCAGCGCCAGGATGCCCGGCGCCAGGAAGTCGACCGCCTTGCCCTCGCCCGTGTCGACGATGTCGACGGCCGAGAACAGCACCAGCAGCAGCGTCGGGATGACGACCGTCAGCAGCAGCTGCTCACCGTTGCGCAGCAGCATCTTCGTTTCGAGGAGGGCCTGCGCGCGGATCATCCGGGGCAGCGGTGCCGCGCCGGGCCGGGGGGCGAAGGTGCCGGTGGCGCCGGCCGCGCCGCCCCGGTCCGTCGTGCCGGTGGCGGTCATGAACGCAGCTCCTTGCCGGTCAGTTCGAGGAAGACGTCCTCCAGGGTGTGCCGCTCGACCGCTATGGCGTCCGGCAGCACACCGTGCTGCGCGCACCAGGACGCGACGGTCGCCAGCATCTGCGGGTCGACCGTGCCGGTCACCCGGTACGTGCCGGGCGTCAGCTCGGCCGCCGCGCTCTCCGCGGGCAGCGCCTTGAGCAGCGCCCCCAGGTCGAGGCCGGGCCGGCCGGTGAAGCGCAGGGTGTTCTCCGCGCCGCCCTTGCACAGCTCGTCCGGGCTGCCCTGGGCGATCACCCGGCCGCCGTCGATGATCGCGACATCGTCGGCGAGCTGCTCGGCCTCGTCCATGAAGTGGGTGGTCAGTACGGTGCTGACGCCGTCGGCGCGCAGTTCCCGTACGAGGTCCCAGGTGGCGTGCCGGGCCTGCGGGTCCAGGCCGGCCGTCGGCTCGTCCAGGAAGACCAGTTCGGGGCGGCCCACGACGGCCATGGCCAGCGCGAGGCGCTGCTGCTGCCCGCCGGACAGCCGCCGGTAGCCCGTCCGCCCGCAGCTGCCCAGGCCCAGCCGGTCGATGAGCAGGTCCACGTCGACGGGGTGGGCGTGCAGGCCGGCGGTGTGCCGCAGCATCTCCTCCGCCCGGGCGCCCGCGTAGACGCCGCCGGACTGGAGCATCACGCCGATACGGGGGCGCAGCTTGGCGGCGTCGGCGACCGGGTCCAGGCCCAGGATGCGGACGGTGCCCGCGTCGGGGCGGCGGTAGCCCTCGCAGATCTCGACGGTGGTGGTCTTCCCGGCGCCGTTCGGCCCGAGGACGGCGGTCACCGAACCCGCCTCGACCCGGAGGTCGAGGCCGTCCACCGCGGTCTTGGACCCGTACCGCTTGACCAGGCCGGTGATGTCGACGGCAGGCGGACGGCCGGGGGCCCGGGGGGTGTCCCCGGAGGAGGCGCTGCGCATGACCGGCAGTCTACGAAGCGCGGGGGTGTGCACAGGCGCGGGGGCGAAAAGGCGGGGGCTCCCTCGGGTGGGGGAGTGGGGCGTCCCTGTGCGGGGCGTAGATCATCCGCATCCCGGGGCGGGGGCGCGAGCGGGTCGGCCGACGGCGGTCTGGTCTCACGAAAGCCGAGGTCAGGTGGGGTGTCAGTGCGCCCGTGCGGTACCCGGCCGGGCAGGGCGATTAGGTGACCCTAAGTGATCGAGGCCACCAGTCCGTGATCCCGTCGAGGGTTGTCTCGGCCTGAGGAATTACGCAACAATGGCGTTGTGAAATACGCGAGCGAGGACCAGGAAGGCACCGCGGCCCACCCGGCCGGCGGGCCGGACCGCCCCACGCCCGCCAGGGCGCCCCGGTCCGTCACCGGTGCCGCCCCGAACCACGACGAACAGCAGGGCACGCGCAACCGCGTCGCGCGTTCCATCCTCGACCACGGTCCGTCCACCGCGGCCGAGCTGGCCCTGAGGCTGGAGCTGACCCAGGCGGCCGTCCGCCGCCACCTCGACACCCTCGTCGCGGAGAACGTGGTCGAGCCCCGCGAGAAGCGCGTCTACGGCGCGCGCACCCGCGGCCGCCCGGCCAAGGTCTTCGCGCTCACCGACTGCGGCCGGGACGCCTTCGACCAGTCCTACGACCAGCTCGCGGCCGACGCGCTGCGCTGGATCGCAGAGAGCGCGGGCGGCGGCGAGCTGGGTGACGCCGCCATCGCGGCGTTCGCCCGCGCCCGCTTCGCCGCGCTGGCCGAGGGCTACCGCCGGGCCGTCGAGGCCGCGTCCCCCGAAGGACGTACACAGGCGCTTGCCGAGGCGTTGACCGCGGACGGGTACGCTGCTACGGCACGCAGCGCGCCCAGTCATCAGCTAGGTGAGCAGCTCTGCCAGCATCACTGCCCGGTCGCCCACGTCGCCGAGCAGTTCCCGCAGCTCTGCGAGGCGGAGACCGAGGTCTTCTCCCGCCTGCTGGGGACCCACGTGCAACGTCTTGCCACCATCGCCCACGGCGACGGTGTCTGCACGACCTTCGTCCCGAAGGGCCGAGAGGCCGTCGGCAAGACCGCCCACAGCACCACCAAGACCACCAACGCTTCTGCAAGCACGGCCGGGAGGAACCCCGCATGACTCTCCCCACGGAGACTGCTCACCCCGAGCTCGATGGCCTGGGCACGTACGAATACGGCTGGGCCGACTCCGACGTGGCCGGCGCTTCCGCCAAGCGCGGCCTGTCCGAGGAAGTCGTCCGCGACATCTCGGGCAAGAAGAACGAGCCCGAGTGGATGCTCAAGCTCCGCCTCAAGGGCCTGAAGCTCTTCGGCAAGAAGCCCATGCCGAACTGGGGCTCGGACCTGTCGGGCATCGACTTCGACAACATCAAGTACTTCGTGCGCTCCACGGAGCAGCAGGCCGCCTCCTGGGAGGACCTGCCCGAGGACATCAAGAACACGTACGACAAGCTCGGCATCCCGGAGGCGGAGAAGCAGCGCCTGGTCGCCGGTGTCGCGGCCCAGTACGAGTCCGAGGTCGTCTACCACCAGATCCGCGAGGACCTGGAGGCGCAGGGCGTGATCTTCCTGGACACCGACACGGCGCTCAAGGAGCACCCGGAGCTGTTCCAGGAGTACTTCGGCACGGTCATCCCGGTCGGCGACAACAAGTTCGCCTCGCTGAACAGCGCGGTGTGGTCCGGCGGCTCGTTCATCTACGTGCCCAAGGGCGTCCACGTGGACATCCCGCTGCAGGCCTACTTCCGGATCAACACCGAGAACATGGGCCAGTTCGAGCGGACGCTGATCATCGTCGACGAGGACGCCTACGTCCACTACGTCGAGGGCTGCACCGCCCCGATCTACAAGTCCGACTCGCTGCACTCCGCGGTCGTCGAGATCATCGTGAAGAAGGGCGGCCGCTGCCGCTACACGACGATCCAGAACTGGTCGAACAACGTCTACAACCTGGTCACCAAGCGCGCCGTCGCCTACGAGGGCGCGACCATGGAGTGGGTCGACGGCAACATCGGCTCCAAGGTGACGATGAAGTACCCGGCCGTCTACCTGATGGGCGAGCACGCCAAGGGCGAGACCCTGTCCATCGCCTTCGCGGGCGAGGGCCAGCACCAGGACGCGGGCGCCAAGATGGTCCACATGGCTCCCCGTACGTCCTCCAACATCGTCTCCAAGTCGGTGGCGCGGGCCGGTGGCCGTACGTCCTACCGCGGTCTGATCGAGATCGGTGAGGGCGCCGAGGGCTCCAAGTCCAACGTGCTCTGCGACGCCCTGCTCGTCGACACGATCTCCCGCTCGGACACCTACCCGTACGTGGACGTCCGCGAGGACGACGTCACGATGGGCCACGAGGCGACCGTCTCCAAGGTCAGTGACGACCAGCTCTTCTACCTGATGGCGCGCGGCCTGTCCGAGGACGAGGCGATGGCGATGATCGTGCGCGGCTTCGTCGAGCCGATCGCCCGCGAGCTGCCGATGGAGTACGCGCTGGAGCTGAACCGGCTGATCGAGCTGCAGATGGAAGGCGCGGTCGGCTGACACCCGCCGCACGCAGCGACTGATTTCTCACGAGGAAGAGAGCACGACGACAGCCATGGCTGAGGCTCAGACAATCCCGGCGGGGTCCACGACCACCGGTTCGATCGCGGTGGCCGCCGAGTCCACCGTCGCCACCCGGATGAGCGCCCCGCCGTCCTACGACGTGGCGGACTTCCCGGTACCGCACGGCCGCGAGGAGGAGTGGCGCTTCACGCCCCTCGCGCGCCTGAAGGGCCTGCACGACGGCACCGCCGTCGCGTCCGGCGGCGACCTGAAGATCGACATCACGGCGCCCGAGGGCGTCACCCACGAACTGGTCGAGCGCGGCGACCCGCGGGTCGGCAAGGCCGGCAAGCCCGTCGACCGGATCGCCGCCCAGGCGTACAGCTCCTTCGAGAAGGCGTCCGTCATCACGGTGCCCAAGGAGACGGTGCTCACCGAGCCGATTCGCATCGCCGTGCACGGCGAGGGCGGTACGGCCTACGGCCACCAGGTCATCGAGCTGGGCGCGTTCGCCGAGGCCGTCGTCGTGATCGACCACACCGGCGACGCGACGCTCGCCGCCAACGTCGACTACCTGATCGGTGACGGCGCCAAGCTGACCGTCGTCTCCGTGCAGGACTGGGACGACACCGCCGTCCACGTCGGCCAGCACAACGCGCTGGTCGGCCGGGACGCCGGCTTCAAGTCCGTGGTCGTCACCTTCGGCGGCGACCTGGTCCGGCTGCACCCGCGCGTCACGTACGGGGCGCCGGGCGGTGAGGCCGAGTTCTACGGCCTGTACTTCACCGACAACGGCCAGCACCAGGAGCACCGCCTCTTCGTCGACCACGAGGCGCAGAACTGCCGCTCCAACGTCGTCTACAAGGGCGCCCTCCAGGGCCAGGACGCGCACGCCGTCTGGATCGGCGACGTGCTCATCCGGGCCGCCGCCACCGGCACGGACACCTACGAGCTCAACCGCAACCTGGTGCTGACCGACGGCGCGCGGGTCGACTCGGTGCCCAACCTGGAGATCGAGACCGGCGAGATCGTCGGCGCCGGCCACGCCTCGGCGACCGGCCGCTTCGACGACGAGCAGCTGTTCTATCTGATGGCCCGCGGCATCCCGGCCGACGAGGCCCGCCGCCTGGTCGTCCGCGGCTTCTTCACCGAACTCGTCCAGCAGATCGGCCTGCCGGACGTCGAGGAGCGCCTGATCGCCAAGATCGAGGCCGAGCTGGAAGCGTCCGTGGCATGAGTCCGGCCTATGTACGTGCCTGCGGGCTGGGAGAGCTGGAGGCGGACAGCCCCAAGCGCGTCGAGATCGACGGCGTGCCGGTCTCCCTCGTCCGTACCGAAGGGGAGGTGTTCGCGATCAACGACATCTGCTCGCACGCGAACGTTTCCCTGTCCGAGGGCGAGGTGGACGACTGCGCGATCGAGTGCTGGCTGCACGGCTCCAGCTTCGACCTGCGCACCGGCAAGCCGTCCGGGCTGCCCGCCACACAGCCCGTCCCCGTATACCCCGTAAAGATCGAAGGAGAGGGCCCGGACGCTTCCGTGCTCGTCTCCGTCACCCAGGAGTCCTGAGTCCCCATGGCAACGCTTGAGATCCACGACCTGCACGTCTCCGTCGAGGCCGAAGGCGGCCCGCGCGAGATCCTGAAGGGCGTCGACCTGACCGTGAAGCAGGGCGAGACGCACGCCATCATGGGCCCCAACGGCTCCGGCAAGTCCACCCTCGCCTACTCGCTGGCGGGTCACCCCAAGTACACGATCACCGGCGGCACCGTCACCCTCGACGGCGAGGACGTCCTGGAGATGTCCGTCGACGAGCGCGCCCGCGCCGGCGTCTTCCTCGCCATGCAGTACCCGGTCGAGGTCCCCGGCGTCTCGGTCTCCAACTTCCTGCGTACCTCGGCCACCGCCATCCGCGGCGAGGCTCCCAAGCTGCGTACGTGGGTCAAGGAGGTCAAGGAGGCCATGGAGCGGCTGTCCATGGACCCGGCCTTCGCCGAGCGCAACGTCAACGAGGGCTTCTCCGGCGGTGAGAAGAAGCGCCACGAGATCCTCCAGCTGGAGCTGCTCAAGCCGAAGATCGCGATCCTCGACGAGACCGACTCCGGCCTGGACGTCGACGCGCTGCGCGTCGTCTCCGAGGGCGTCAACCGCGTCCGCGAGTCCGGTGATGTGGGCACCCTGCTGATCACCCACTACACCCGGATTCTCCGGTACATCAAGCCCGACCACGTGCATGTCTTCGCCAACGGCCGGATCGCCGAGTCCGGCGGCCCGGAGCTGGCGGACAAGCTGGAGGCCGAGGGCTACGAGGAGTACGTGAAGGGTGGCGCAACCGCGTGACAAAGCTGCCGGGCCTCCTCGACACAGAGGCGATCCGCAAGGACTTCCCCATCCTGGACCGACAGATCCACGACGGGAAGAAGGTCGTGTATCTGGACAACGCGGCGACCTCCCAGAAGCCCCGCCAGGTGCTTGACGCGCTGAACGGGTACTACGAGCGCCACAACGCCAACGTCCACCGCGGCGTGCACGTGCTCGCCGAGGAGGCCACGGCGCTGTACGAGGGCGCGCGCGACAAGGTCGCCGCGTTCATCAACGCGCCGAGCCGCGACGAGGTGATCTTCACCAAGAACGCCTCCGAGTCGCTCAACCTCGTGGCGAACATGCTCGGCTGGGCCGACGAGCCGTACCGGGTCGACCAGGACACCGAGATCGTCATCACGGAGATGGAGCACCACTCCAACATCGTCCCGTGGCAGCTGCTCTCGCAGCGCACCGGCGCGAAGCTGAAGTGGTTCGGGCTGACCGACGACGGCCGGCTCGACCTGGACACGATCGACGAGGTCATCACCGACCGTACGAAGATTGTCTCCTTCACGCTGGTCTCCAACCTGCTGGGCACCGTCAACCCGGTCGAGGCGATCATCCGCCGCGCCCAGGAGGTCGGCGCGCTGGTCTGCATCGACGCCTCGCAGGCCGCCCCGCACATGGTGCTGGACGTCCAGGCCCTGCAGGCCGACTTCGTGGCCTTCACCGGCCACAAGATGTGCGGCCCGACCGGCATCGGCGTCCTGTGGGGCCGCCAGGAGCTGCTGGAGGACCTTCCGCCGTTCCTCGGCGGCGGCGAGATGATCGAGACGGTGTCCATGCACTCCTCGACCTACGCCCCCGCGCCCCACAAGTTCGAGGCGGGCACGCCCCCGATCGCGCAGGCCGTCGGCCTCGGCGCGGCCGTGGACTACCTCACCTCGATCGGCATGGAGAACATCGCCGCGCACGAGCACGCGATCACCGAGTACGCCGTCAAGCGGCTGCTGGAGGTCCCGGACCTGCGCATCATCGGCCCCTCCACGGCCGAGGACCGCGGCGCGACGATCTCCTTCACGCTCGGCGACATCCACCCGCACGACGTGGGCCAGGTCCTCGACGAGCAGGGCATCGCGGTCCGGGTCGGCCACCACTGCGCGCGGCCGGTCTGCCTGCGGTACGGAATTCCCGCGACCACGCGAGCGTCTTTCTACCTGTACTCCACTCCGGCCGAGGTCGACGCCCTCGTCGAGGGGCTGGAGCACGTCCGCAACTTCTTCGGATGAGGACGAGGACTGACTGAGCCGTGAAGCTGGATTCCATGTACCAGGACGTCATCCTGGACCACTACAAGCACCCCCACGGGCGCGGTCTTCGGGACGGCGACGCCGAGGTGCACCACGTCAACCCGACCTGTGGTGACGAGATCACCCTGCGCGTACGGCTCAACGGTGCGACCGTGGAAGACGTGTCGTACGAGGGCCAGGGCTGCTCCATCAGCCAGGCCAGCGCGTCCGTGCTCAACGACCTGCTGGTCGGCAAGGAGCTGGGCGAGGCGCAGAAGATCCAGGAGACCTTCCTGGAGCTGATGCAGTCCCGCGGCCAGCTGGAGCCGGACGACGCGATGGAGGAGGTGCTGGAGGACGCCGTCGCGTTCGCCGGCGTCTCGAAGTACCCGGCACGCGTGAAGTGCGCGCTGCTGAGCTGGATGGCCTGGAAAGACGCCACGGCCAAGGCTTTGTCCGAGGAGGCGAAGACCGCATGACCGACGCAGTATCCACGAAGCCGGCCTCGGAGGAAGAGGTCCGCGAGGCCCTCTACGACGTCGTCGACCCCGAGCTGGGCATCGACGTCGTCAACCTGGGCCTGATCTACGGCATCCACGTCGACGACGCCAACATCGCCACCATCGACATGACGCTCACCTCGGCGGCCTGCCCGCTGACCGACGTCATCGAGGACCAGGCGAAGTCCGCCACGGACGGCATCGTCAACGAGCTGAAGATCAACTGGGTCTGGATGCCGCCGTGGGGCCCGGACAAGATCACGGATGATGGGCGCGAGCAGCTGCGGGCGCTCGGGTTCAACGTCTGATCTTCTCTGATCCCCCAGGGATCATTTTGCGGCTGTGCCCGCCGGGATTTCTCCGGCGGGCACAGCCGTTTTCGTCTCTACTTGCCCGCCGCGCGGAACACCTCGGTCATCTGCATGGCGGTGGTGAGGTTGATGCGGCCGGTGTCGATGAGATGCGTAGGCGTGCCGAGTCCGGCAACCGGGTGCGGGTCCAGCCGGAGGCTGGGGAACTGCACGCCGACGGACCGCGCGGCCTCGCCGAGGTCGCACATGATTTCGCGGGCGGTTTCGGCGGGGGACATGTTTTCGAAGCGGGGGGTCATGCGATGTACCTCCGTGTGGGGGGCGGTTGTTTCCGCTTACAGAGTGGAGTCGCGCGAGTACGCTCGCCAGTAGGTAAAGAGTGACAAAGGGCAGGTCACGCGAAGGAGTTGCCCGTATGACCGGTAAGCGCATTCCTAAATCCCGTACGGCTTACGGGGATGAACTGAGAGAGCGGCGCGAGGCAGCCGGTCTTACGCAGGAACAGCTGAGCGAACTTGCCGTGATGTCGCGCACCCACATTGCCCATATCGAAGCAGGCAGGCGGAAACCGGCTCCGGATGATGCCCGGCGTCTCGATCGAGTGCTGAACACCGGGGGCGTGTTCGCGCGGTTCCAGCCAACGCTGGACACCCGGTCTCTGGCGGAGCACTTCGAGTTGGTGGCAGAGTTCGAGCAACAGGCCACGGTGATCCGTGAGTACGGGGCCACATTGGTGCCGGGCCTGTTGCAGACGGAGGAGTACGCACGGGCGGTGTTCCGGGCGTACTACCCGCCGAAGAGCGTCGAAGGATGTGACGGCTTCCTCGTCACGCGCCTGGAACGGGCGGGCATTCTGTCCGAACCGGTGTCCCCTGTTCTGTGGGTACTTCTCGACGAGGCAGTGGTGCGGCGGCCAGTTGGCGGGCCCGGAGTCATGGCCGCACAGTTGCGGCACATCGTCGAATTGGCGGAGCGAGAGCGCATTCGCCTTCATGTCCTTCCGTTCTCGGCCGGTGCTCACTCGCTGTTGGAGAGCGGCGTGACGCTCATGTGGTTCGACGATGCGCCTCCCATCGCCTATGTGGAAGGCCTGCACTCCGGCACGCTGCACGACGATCCGACGGTAGTTCTGGACAGCCAGGCGGCCTACTATCGGGCCTTGGGCGATGCGCGGTCGCACGAGGAGTCGTTGAGCCTGCTCAGGGCAGTTGCGGAGGACTACGAACGTGAACGCCAACAGTGACGGCTTGCCGAAGGTCGCGGCATGGCGTAAGTCCAGTTACAGCGGCGGTGGTGGGGGCAACTGCCTCGAAGTGGCAGACGGGTTGACCGGGCTGGTCCCGCTCCGCGATTCCAAGAACCCTCACGGCCCCGCCCTCCTCATCCCCGCCACCGCGTTCACCGCATTCGTCGACGCCGTCGTGAGTGGAGAGTTCGGCACCTGATCGCGCCACCACGATCCTCCTGACACGTCCATGCCCGCCAGGCACACTGACGGGCATGGCCGTTTGCCTGTATCAACTCGCCGTCGATGCCCACGACCTCAAGGGCCTCGCCGCTTTCTGGGCCCGTGTCCTGGACTGGCACATCCTGTACGAGGACCCGGAGGAGGTGATCATCGCGGCTGACGAGAATGCGCTGCCGGGCATCACCTTCCTCGCCGTACCCGAGGCGAAGGCGGGGAAGAACCGGCTGCACATCGACCTCGCGCCGGACGACCAGGCGGCCGAGGTCGAGCGGATCATCGGGCTCGGGGCCCGGCGGGCGGACGTGGGGCAGGGGGAGGACGTGACCTGGGAGGTGCTGACCGACCCCAACACCTCTGACTACCAGTTCTACGGTACCGCCCCACCAGCCCCCGGAACAGCGCAAAGCCCCGCTCGGCACGTGGCCGAACGGGGCTGTTGGTTGTTTGCGGCCTCTACGCGGGCCGTACGCGCCTCTCCGGAGCGGAGTCGTGAACAAGGTGCCTCGCGTGGTCGGGGCACGCGTAAATGGTCACTGGCGGACCACTCACGCGCTCAACACTCGACACGGGGACGGGCGTACTCGTTTTCTCGCAGCAGAAGCAGCATGTCTCGAGGCTCATGCCGACACCGCCTCGGCGAGGGGCGCACCCGGATAGCTGTAAGGGTAGTCGTAGCCCGCACTGGCGAACGCTGCTGCCCGGCGGCGTTCTACCTGCCACTCGGTCTCGGTCTGCGGGGGCCGGAATCCGGCGACGTACGGGCGGATGAGTTGCACGTCCTCGCCGCGTAGTGGGGTATGCCGCTCGGTGACGTGCGCGGGGGTCGGTGTGGTCCACGGGGTTCCCCACGGTCCGGTGTCGGCGGGGGCGGGCTGGTCGGCAAGGTATGCCGCGGTGTGGCGTCCGGGCTTGGGCCGGCGGGCGGACGGGATGAATAAGGCGAGCACCCAAGCGAGGGCGCGGGCGATAAGGTCGCGCATAAGTCGGTCAGCTCCTATATAGCTGTCTCGGCGAGCCCCGGCGGACCGGTCCTACGCGGTCTGTCGGGGCGCTTTCGTTGGATGACCTTAGCCTTTGACGTCAACACACGTAAAGGCACGTAAAGACACGTCCAGTCACGTGGCCGAAAGTGTGGTCTTGTAAGGCTGCCGCTAGCTTCAAGCTATGGACTACGGCCCCGATGACGAGATCGAGCGTGACGCGCCTGAGCCGCCGTTTCAGCAGCTCGCAGGCATCCTCCGAGCGCGCATTGAGCGTGGGGACTGGAAGCCGCGCCGCCCGATCGCATCGGAGGCGCGGCTGTGTGAGGAGTTCGGTCTGTCCCGGCCGACCGTCCGCCGGGCGATCGCCGTCCTGGTGGAGAAGAACGTTCTTTTCGTGGTGCCGCAGCGGGGCACCTACGTACAGGTGAAGGACGACAGCCCCCAGACCGACAGCAGCAACTAGAAAGCCCCGCCCGAGCGCCATCGGGGGCCGGCGCACGGGCGGGGCGGTCGTCGGTGCCGCACTCACCGCTGTTGCCGGCCCGTCCGGAGCCCGGCGGGCTGGCGTCTATCCGGCACGGGTCACGCGGGCGTGGTCGGCGAATATGCGGCGGAACAGGGCGTGCCCCGTGCGTCCGGTGTGCCGCAATGCCCAGTCTTGGGCGTCGTCAGGATGAGTCCGCGGACCGGAGTCCTGGCCGCACCCGCTCGACATGCAGAACGTGCGCGCCTCCATCGGGAGGTCCGGCACAGCGCGGATGGTGTGCGCTACGAAGCGCATGACGGTACGGATCATCCGAACGCCCCACCGAGCAGTGTCGGCAGCCTCGGGGCGTTGCTTTCGCTCATCCAAATCACGTCAGCCCCGCGCTTTCGGATGTGGGTGCCGCCGGATTTCGACGTTCACGTCTGAGACCTTCGACATGTTTCCCGTGCCGCGTGCTGCGTCGCGCTCCCTGGCCAGGGCACCGCACACGTCGCACCCGGGTTCCGGGTCCGGGTCACGTCCCAGTCTCAGGGGCAGCTCAACGGGCGGGCCGTAGTACTTTGTTGGATTGGTCATGGGTGGACCCCTTGCGTTGTCCTGAGATGGACAACGCTAGGAACATCGGCTCCCCAGCGCACAGCCGATTGCACGTAATTGCACGCGGATCACACGAGCGAGTCACGGGCCCTGGTAATCAACGCGCGAGCCTTCGCGCCATAGACGGCCATGTCCGCCAGTGCGGTGAATGCGTCCGCATACATGGCTACTTCGCTGGGCTGCGTGATCGTTAGGTAGCCGGAGACGAGTTCGACGTTGACTTGGGCCGTGTCGAAGATCCAGAAGCCTTCCACCGGTGATCGGGCTCGTCCTAGGCGAGTCGGAACCACACCGACACTGACGTTGGGCAGCGCGGCGACAAACAGCAGATGATCAAGCTGTTCCGTCTGCGTGTCAGCGTCACCGAGCCCATTACTCAAGACCGATTCCTCAACCAGGAACGCAAATCGCCGTTGCCCCTCGTACACAACACGCTGCCGTTCCATCCGAGCGGCAACCGCGTCCGCCACGTCGTCGATCTGCACGCGCCTGCGCTGGACGGCGCGCAACACGTCTTCCGTGTACCCGTGCGTCTGGATCAGGCCCGGCACCAAGCTCGGTGAGTAGGCGCGGAACCAGCGGGTGCGCTCGTACAGCGGCAAGCGGACTTCCTGGGCACGCCGTAGCCCTGCCCGTTCCATCCGACGCCACGAGACCCACATGCTCTCGACAGCCCGCAGTGAGGCAATCAGGTCTTCTGTCTCCTCCTGAGCGCCGCAAGCGCGGCACCAGGCCCGGATATCGCCCACCGAGGGTGCGGTCTTTGCGGTAGAGATGCGGGACACCTTGGACGGGTGCCAACCGCAGGCCGCGGCGAGACTCTTGCCATCCAGCCCGGCGTCCGTGCACAACTCGCGCAGGCGGTTGGCAAGGGCTTGCCGGGCTTGCTGAACACTCGACGATCCTGATACGGACATGGTGCGTCAGGCCGGCTTGTACTCCTCGTGGGGGATCGCTCGTTCCCACACCGCCTCAAAGGCCGTACTGACCAGATCCACAACAGCGGGTTCCGTGCGCCACTCTCGATCAACTACCTCGCCGGCCCCGGAAAAGTACGTGAACAGCACCGACGACCCATCGAACATCCACAGGTCGGTCCCGGGAAGCGGGATGTCAGCCGCTCTGCGCCTGGGGAGCCAGCAGACCAGTTCCCCCGCTGCCACGTTGGGGAACGTCACGTCGTACTCGTACTTGATGTAGTCCGTCACGGGTTCCGACACGATGCGTGCCCGACGCATCTCGACTCCGCGCCCGGTCGTCTCGACCACAACGTCGAGAAACGGACGCCACCAGGACGACCGGTCCGCGGGGACGAGACGCTTGCCGTTCTGCCACGCGATGAACTCGGGGTCGCTGGGCTGGTAGGTGTCGCGCATCTCCAGGTGCACAGCGGAGTGCCGGGCCTTCGCCAGTCCCTCAAGTACAGGGTTCGTCATCGTCCTACTCGTTGTTGTGAGGGGGCAGGTACTGCCGCATGACCTGTGGGAGGCGGATGATCATTTCGTGCTCCGGCACGTCGGTGGAGTGATCGGGAATCGAGCCGATCTCCTGGCATGCCTTCACCTCTGCCTCCGTTGCCTTGTACGACTGGATCAGCAGATCGCCCGACTCTTCATCCAGCCAGATGGTCGGCGAGTCGGTGTCCGGCGTGTTCGGGATGATCCCCAGGAAACGCAAGCGCATGGTCTCTCCCTGAGTCGATCCAATTGCACTTGATTGCACGACGATCGCCCTTCCTGCGGAACCCGTCAAGAGGGCCAGCGGATACACAGCACAAAGCCCCCGCACCCGCCACCCCAGTACCAGTAGGGGAAGCGTGCGCGGGGGCTCGTTCTGTGATCAGCCGTTCAGTACGCCGGTGAGGCGTGCGGCAGCCTTGCCGCCGAACACGGCAAGCCCGCAGTAGAAATCGATGCGAGTGCGGTAGACAGGCTTGTCGTGCGACTCGCCAAGATCGGTGACCTGCACGCCGCCGTTAGTCAGGCCGGAGACTCCGGCATCCGCTTCGGTCGTCCCGAAGCGGACAGCGTAGATGTCGCCGGTCTGCTTTCCGCCCGTTCCAGTGGTCAGCGGCAGCACGTCCGTGCCGTCCAGCCTCTGCCCAGCATCCAGGAGCGGGATGCCCTTCCACATGGGGGTGCGCTTACCAGCGATCACCTCGGTGAAGAGTTCGCCACCACCGAGCCGGCGGAATCCCGACTCGATCTTGGCCCGGATCGCTGCGTTCATGTAGAGCGCGCCGTTGGCGCTGGTGATGCCGCGCACCTGTGCGATCAGTGCATCCAAGGTGTCAAAGAAGTCATGCCCGTTGACAACCGGCCCGGCGCCCTTGGCGTCGAGTACCTGGCTTCCTGTGAGCCGCTTCCGCAGTCCGTCGAATCCCTTGGGGTTCACCTCGACATCTCCGTTGAAGAACTGGTCGGCGAAGTGGATGGACGCGGCCTTGACCTTCATCGTGGTTTGTATGGCCCGCTGGTCATTTAGATTTCCCCGGGTCTGGGCGATGAACTTGTCCACATCCGCGTCGCCGCCGAGGATGGCCAGTGTCTCGATCCGCTGGTTGAGCGCTCCGGTGCTTTCCGGGTACGCCTCGTTCACCGCACGGAAGGCCACGCCAGGCAGGGCGGATTCTTCGTTGTACCTGTAGGCATTGCCCACTACCTGTATGAGCGGAAGTCGGTCCAATATAGGTGATTCCTGTGCGAACGTTTCGACAACGCCACGCTGCAAATCGTCCTGAGAGAGCTTGGCGGATTCGGTCAGAGTGAGTGCCATGGGGTTCTCCGTTAGAGATAGTCGGGGCGGGCGTCAAGGTTGACGACCGCTTTTTCTGCGGCGTGCGCGGCCCACAGAAACGGCCTAATCGGCCATGCGGAAAAATCGCCTCCCTGCCGATCAGCGTGGGGAGGGGAGGGGGTACCCCCCTGGTAAAAGGATCAAATTCGCTGCGAATTCGAGCGTTTTTCGGCAGCCCAACCGCCCGGTTGGCGCTTCGCGGTCTCGCGGTTGTGACACTGCGTGCACAGCGGACGCAGACGCGACCACGCGTCCGGATCGGCGACCCCTTGAGCTACCAACTGCCGCCGTGACAGCGGGAAATGGTCCGCGACTGTCGCCGTACGGCTGCACAGCACGCACCACGGATGGTGGTACAGGTACCGGCGTCGGATGCGCTGCCACCGAGTCCCGTAGCCCCGCTCCGCCGACGAGCCACGCAGTGCATTTGCCTCACGCTCGTGAGCCTCACAGCGGCCACCACTGGTCAGCTCGGGGCACCCGGGTATCGGGCAGGGGGTACGGGGCTTTCGGGGCAGGGGGCGTCTCCTCCCAGTGGGGCCTATCTTCGGCATATGCATGAGAGTCCTACGGCAGTCGCCTTGCGCATCCTCACCGTTGCGGACGGCGAACATCGTCGTGACGCGGTGGCCTCGGCCACGAGTCATTTAAGCGCCTGCACTTGGGCCCGTTGGGCGCGAGCCGAGTTGGTCAACTTGATGGTCCCGGCGGATCTCGATGCCGTGAACTGGGACCATCTACGGACTGAGGTACGTGCCGCTGCGAATAGCTGACTGAGCTTACGGACCACGGGGGAAACTACGTAGATAGGCGGATAAACGTGGATGAGTTGACCGGCTTTGGAGGTGCTGCCGTGGGTTGTCCCATCTGCGCAGACACAAGCGAAGACGTGCCGTTCGAAAGTGACAACGAAGCCGTTACACACCTTGCCCGACACACTGTCGACGAACTGGCGTTTGGCCTCCTTCGGGAGACGGCATATGTCCATCGCTTCTTGGCTGCGCTTGATCAGCCGGGAGGAATCCGTACCGAGCGGCACGCAGATGAACTTATGGCCGAAGTGGAAGACACCGCGGCCCGTTCTCCCGCACGGCCTAAGCCAAGCTGAATCACGTCACGACGCCTAGGAGAATTCTGCACGGGTCTTCAGCCCATGGCAGCCGACGCACAGCACCTGAACGTTGCCGTCCGTGTCGGTCCCTCCCATCGCGAGGGGCCGCACGTGGTCTATCTCCACCATGTCCGCGGGGAAGTCGTTCAGGCACCAGTCACACCAGCCCGACCCGCGCTCGTCCACCCGCCGGCGGAGACGAGCAGCAGCGTCGTACCGGGCCGCTCGGCGCCTACCGCGGGCACGGCGGGACCGAACACCGGTACGCCCCTCGTACGCCCCGTAGTGGCTCTTGCAGCGGCCCCTGTGGGTCGCGGGCTCGGTGCAGTCAATGCAGCGCATGAGCGCCCCCTGTCAGTGTCATGGCATACGTTGCTCGGATGACTTCAACCGACAACCCGTCCGAGCCCGCACCGGGCTACCGCCGTTTCGCTGGTCGTTGCCCCGTGTGCGGGCTCGGCCTCCAATGGGAGGCGTACAGCCGCACTGCCCTGGTGGACAGTGAAGGATCAAGACTGTGCGTCCCGGAACAGGGACCGCATGTGCTGAAGTAGTGCCCGCCCCCGGACTCGAACCGGGAACACCGCGGGTCTAGACCGCGTGCCTCTTGCCAGTTGGGCTAGGCGGGCTGGTGCCGTCCTCGCCGGCTCGGGCCGGTCCGGGCGTAGTGGGGGCCGTACGGGCTTACAACCCCGTTCGGCGCACTCGCGGACGAGTGGGTTACTGATGGGCGGTACGGCCCCCGCAGCGTCGCCACACGACCCCAGCAGACCGCCCCGAGTAACGCGGGGCGCGTGGTGCACGAGCGACGCCGTTTTCCGAGAGCGGGCACTCAGACCGCCTGCGTCCCCCGTTGGGTGGGTGCGCGGTATCCCGCTCTCGCTTGCCCCAGTAGTAGGGACCGAAGGTTTCCCGCGCCCTGCCCGCATTGTGCGGTAGGCGGCCGGTCCCGCGGTCTCTCCCTGGTGCCCCAGTAGTAGGGACCGAAGGTTTCCCGTGCTCTGCCCAATGGTGGGTGCCGTCCGTGGCGGCCCACTCTCGCTGTGCTGTGCAGAGCGGGAAGTTCCTGGCTCTATGACGTCATGACGGTTTGGATGACGTCCGGGGTATCTCTCCTATTTTTTATGTGCACTACGAAAACACCTCTAAATCGTCATACCGTCATGCTCTGCTCGCTGACTGCCCCGCTGATGGCAAGAAGAAGCCCCGGCGGTCCCGAGGGACTACCGGGGCGAGTCAGGCCGTACGTAGTTCAATGAGCCTGCCGGGGCGCTGAGAGGGTCAGCGGCTGACCCAGTTGGGGACGGGCGGACGCTCGCCGGTCACGTAGACGTACGTCACCACGTCCAGCAGTCGTTGGGCCGTGTGTGCGTCGCCGCTGTACAGCACGGTTTGCGCCCGCCGGCCGAGTGCCTGAGTTGTTTCTTTCTTCTTGGTGATCTCTCCGGTTTCGTAGAGGCGGGAGATCAACCCGCCGTCCTGGTGGCGTTCCAAGATCGTGCGCACTTCAGCATCGTCCAGGATCTCCATGTGGGCAGCGTACGGAGCCTGCTTCACAGTACGGGCCCGTTTCGGCCGCTCGCTGCGGGACCGCCCCGACGGGTGCGGAGGCTCGTCGGGGCTGTCCGTGGGTTACGCGGCTTGCACCAGCTCGGGGGCGGGCTCGGTGAGCCGTACGGCGCTGCCCGGTGCGGGGGGCTGGTCGTCGCGTGCTTCGGCTGCCACGTCCGCAGCGGCCACGGTCACGCCTTCCGCGGCGGGGTCCAGTTCCCCGGACATGGTGAAGTCCACGCGCCGTATGTCGAGCTTGCGCCACCCACCGCGCGTACCGCGCCGTACGTCCAGGCGAACCCCAGCTTCGTTGAGCATGGCTCGTCGGCCCGCGGTGTCCTTCTCGGCCCACTCGTCGGCGAACGTGCGGCCGGTCGGCGTGACGATGCGCTGTGGCTCGCGCTTCTCGCGGGTCTCCAGGTCAGCAATGCGCGCGTCCAATGCATCCGCCCGTTCCTGCCACGCTCGCGCGGCGTGCTTGGACTTCTGCCGTCCCTTCTGTTCCTGGTGCTCGTTGAACTCTTGCAGCGTGGCGCGCAACTCGGGTTCGGGGTCGTAGCCGGGAATCTCGACTACGTGTGTCGTCTGAATAGGACCGACCCGCCGTAGGAACTCGGTGGTCACATATTCGTCCACCCAATCGCCCCTGATATTCGCGGACTTCTCGCACTTGAACCCACGTGAATACGGGTTGCATTTGTACGTGGGGTGCTGGTTCTTGCTGCCCTGCTTGTTCAGGTACATGCGACCCCCGCATGAGTCACAGTGGATGACCCGCAACAGTAGTGCGTCCGTGTCCTTGCGGTCTCTGTTGTCGATGCTGCGTTCGTCCAATACCGCCCCGATGCAGTCGAACTCCTCACGCGTCATGATCGGCTCTGTAGTCGCCATGATCGGGTTACCTTCGGCATCTCGGACGGGCTTGCCCCGGTGCATCTTCCAACCGAGCAACGTTTCGTTGCGGAGCATCCGCGTAATGACCGCGGGGTTCCAGTTGAACGCGTCCTTACTGAGCCCCTTGGCTCCGCCAGTCTTGCCGCCGGTCTTCCGACCCTGTTTCACGGCCCAGTGATCGCGCGGGCTCGGGATGCTGTCCAGGTTAAGGCCCACGGCGATAGCCGAAACGGTCTTGCCTTCCAGCAGCTCACGGACTATTCGCTCAATGACCTTGACGGCATCCGGGTCCGGTACGAGCGTCCAGCCGACCCCGCCGAACTCTGCGGGCATAGGGGCGGGCATGTAGCCGTACGGCGGCCGACCTCCGCCGCGCCATCGAAGCGGCATCTTGCGGATAGCAGCCATGGCGCCGGTAACGCGGTCTTTGATGCTCTGAGCTTCTACCTGCGCAGCAAAGGCGAGCATCACCATTTGAAATTCCGCCATGGGGTCCATGGGGTTGCGGAAGTCAAATGCGAGCTTTCCGCCGCCGATGCCCTCGGCGAACACCAACACCTTCCGGTGCTCGCGCGCCCACTTGGCAAGATCGTGCATGTCCGCCATGGACCTAATGGCGCGGTCGAACCTCCACCAGACCAACGCATCGAAGTCCCCGGGGCGCGCGAGCCACCCGCCGAGGGCGGGACGGTCAAAGGGGCTGATCTTGGAAGCGGATACGTCAAGGTCCACCGCTTCGCGGAGCTGGTCGCCCTCGCCGAAGCTGATGTTGTGCGCGGCTGCCGCCTGGTCATCGGCTTCGCGCTGCCGCTCGGGGCTGGTGGTCTCGTCGGTCAGTACGGACAGCCGGACACACCGCACCCCCCGAAGGGTCTCGGTGTACACCGTGCCGGCGAGGGGGTTCCTGGGTGCGCTGTTCATCTCCCCCGTAGGGACCGGGGGGTTCCCGCTGCCGCTGTGCTCCCTGACCAGGGTGGACGCCACCATGCCCGCACTCCAGAATTACTAGTTCCGTGTGTTGGGCGATCCGGAGGGCAATGAATTCTGCGTGCTGAGGCCGAAGAAGTCGTTGCTGGACTGAGGCGCGGATGATCATCGCGAGCGGCGTTGCGTACGATCGTACGCAACGTTGTGTACGCTCGTACGTATGGTGTATCTGACGCTTGCCGGGGCGATTGCCTCCGAGATCCTCGCGACGACCGCGATGAAGTACAGCGACGGCTTCAGCAAGCTGTGGCCCTCGCTGGGGACCGTGCTGGGGTACGTCGTCGCGTTCACGCTGCTCGCGCAGACGCTGAAGTCGATGGATGTCGGTACCGCGTACGCGATCTGGGCCGGGGCGGGGACCGCCATCGTCGCGGCGATCGGGATGGTGTTCCTGGGGGAGGCGGCGACTGCCGCGCGGATCATCGGGGTCGTACTCGTGATCGCGGGGGTCGTCGTACTGAATCTGGGCGGGGCGCACTGATGCCGCGCCGTTACGACCCGGACCGGCCGCAGCGGATCATCGACGCGGCGATCCGCGTGGTGGGCGAGCGGGGCATCGCCGGGCTCAGCCATCGCGCGGTGGCGGCCGAGGCGGACGTGCCGCTCGGGTCCACGACGTATCACTTCGCCTCGCTGGACGATCTGCTGGTGGCGGCGTTGCGGCAGTCCAACGCGGTGTGGCTGGCCGGGATCGAGGAGTGGGAGCGGGGGGTGGACCCCTCGGTTCCGCTCGCGGACGAGCTGACGAGGCTGGTCGCAGAGCTGCTGGGCGACGACCGGGCGCAGGTGGAGCTGGAGTACGAGCTGTATCTCGCGGCGCTGCGGCACGAGGTGGTGCGCCCGCTCGCGGCCGAGTGCATCGACGACATGGTCGGACTGCTGCGGCGGCGGACCGGCGACGAGGCCACCGCGCGGGCGCTGGCGGGGCTGATCGACGGGCTGGTGCTGCAGTACTTGCTGACGGGGCGGGAGTTCGACCGGGTGGAGGTGCGGGACGCGGTGGCGCGGGTGATCGGCTGACCGGGTGATCGCCTGCGGGGCGGCCCGCCAGGGGCCGTGGCCGGACCCCACGCCCACCTTGCGGGCCGGTTAGCCTCCGCACGCCCCCTCCGGTTAGGTTTTCGACATGACCGATGCTGCTACCCCTTCCGCTTCCTCCCGTACGACTGGCGCCGTCGCCGCCGGGCTCGCGACCGTCACCACCGACGGCACCGTCCTCGACACCTGGTTCCCCGCGCCGGAGCTGGTGGCCGACCCCGGCCCCGCCGGCACCGAGCGGCTGACCGACGAGCGCGCCGTCGAACTGCTCGGCGAGGCCGCGCCGAAGGCGGTCGGGCCCGACCCGCGCCGTGGCGTCGAGGTCGTGGCCGTCCGTACGGTCATCTCCTCGCTGGACGACAAGCCGCTGGACGCGCACGACGTGTACCTGCGCCTGCACCTGCTCAGCCACCGGCTGGTCAAGCCGCACGGCCAGAGCCTGGAGGGCATGTTCGGGCTGCTGGCCAACGTCGCCTGGACCTCGATCGGCCCGGTGCCCGTCGACCAGGTGGAGACCGCGCGCCTGAACGCCCGCGCCGAGGGCCTGCACATGGCGGTCACCAGCGTCGACAAGTTCCCGCGGATGACGGACTACGTCACCCCGGCGGGCGTACGGATCGCCGACGCGGACCGCGTACGGCTCGGCGCGCACCTCGCCGCCGGCACCACCGTCATGCACGAGGGCTTCGTCAACTTCAACGCGGGCACCCTCGGCACCTCGATGGTCGAGGGCCGCATCTCCGCGGGCGTCGTCATCGGCGACGGCTCGGACATCGGCGGCGGCGCGTCCACCATGGGCACGCTGTCCGGCGGCGGCAAGCAGATCATCTCGATCGGCGAGCGCTGCCTGCTCGGCGCGGAGTCCGGCATCGGTATCGCGCTGGGCGACGAGTGCGTGGTCGAGGCCGGCCTGTACGTGACCGCGGGCACCCGCGTCACGATGCCCGACGGCCAGATCGTCAAGGCCGCCGAACTCTCCGGCGCCGACAACATCCTCTTCCGCCGCAACTCCACCACCGGCACCGTCGAGGCCCGCCCCAACAAGGCCAACTGGGGCGGCCTGAACGACGTACTGCACAGTCACAACTGAGCCGCGGCGCCGCATCCGGCACCAGCGGCGCACCCGGTACGCACAGCGGCCCGGCGGGAACCTCCCCGCCGGGCCGCTGCCGTGCGCGGCGGGCGCTGTGGCCGGTATCGGACGGTGCCGACCCGGGCGTTCCTGGGCCACCATGGCGGGACGATGTCCAACGACCGGCCGTACCGTACCGGGAGGCGTCATGAGGCTGGGTAAAGCGCTCGCTGTCGGTGTCGCGGAGGACCTGGAGTACCCGGAGGGGGCGGGCGTGCCGGAGACGGTCGCGGAGCCGGTGCTCGCCGACGGGCGGGACGCGCCGGCCGACGGTGTGCCGGAGCAGGACCCGGTGCCCGCCGGACGATGAGGCTGCGGCGGCTGCCCGAGGAGCGGCCCACGACGCCGCCCGCGGGATTCAAGCTCGCGCATCCGGTGATCTCGCACGACGGGACGCGGGCCGGGTTCGCGGGGGTGTCGCTCGGTGGCGCGCTCCCGTACGGGTTCGTGGACGAGGCGCGCTGTGTGTACGGGCGGCGTCACCGCTGTCCGGCCCTGCGCTGCGACTGTGGTTTCTACTGTCTGCACACGTTCGACCAGGCGCTGGCCCTGGCGTGTGCGAGTGAGTACCGGAGAGCGGTGCTGCTGGAGGTCACTGTGCTCGGGGCGTACATCCGCTTCGAGCGTGGGATGCGGTACGCGCGGCAGCGGGTGCGGGTGGCGCGGGTCGGTGCGTGTGCGTGTGGCCGGACGCCGTCGGGGTTCGCGGATGCCGGGTGGGGGCGTACGGGCTGGCGGGTGCTGACGGCCGTCTGCGCGGAGTGCGCGGACCGGCGTGCGCGTACGGCGTGCGCGCCGTGGACGGCGGTGAGCTTCACGGAGTTCGTGCGGTGTGGGGGCGGGCCGCTGCGGATTGTCGCGGGCGGGGAACCGGGAGGCGAGGAGGACATCGCGGAGCCGGCTGCGTCCGGGGCCCGTACCGTGCCCGAGCTGGCCGCCGAGGCCTCGCTGATTCAGGCCCGGCTCGACTGGCTGCAGCGGCAGCTGGCCCGGTTCACGAGTGGGGGGTCCACCGGTGGGGGCAAGGTTTCGTGACCGTATCCGTACCGTACGGAGACGGGGGCGGGCCGGGCGCCGATTAGGCTGACGCCCATGCGCGATCTTGTGGCGGGAACGGGGTACCTCGGGAAGGGGCAGCGCTGGGTTGCCCAGCACGGCCGGTGGTGGGGGTTCGGGATGATTCCCGCGCTCATCGCCCTGGTGCTGTACGCGGGGGCGCTGGTCGCGCTGGCCTTCTTCGCGGGGGACCTCGCGGCCTGGGCCACGCCCTTCGCCGACGGCTGGGGTTCGCCCTGGCAGGGGGTGCTGCGCGGGGTGTTCGTCGCGCTGCTCTTCGCGGGCGGGCTGCTGCTGTCCGTGCTGACCTTCACCGCCGTCACGCTGCTGATCGGCGACCCGTTCTACGAGTCGCTGTCGGAGAAGGTGGAGGAGAGCGAGGGCCACTGCCCGCCGGGGACCGGGCTGTCGCTGTGGCGGGAGTTGTGGATTTCGCTCAGGGACAGTGTGCATGTGCTGGTGCGTGCTGCCGGGTTCGGGCTGCTTTTCTTTGTGTTGGGGTTTGTGCCGGTTGTCGGGCAGACCGTGGTGCCCGCGATCGGGTTTTGTGTGTCGGGGTTCTTCCTGACGGTGGAGCTGACCTCGGTGGCGATGCAGCGGCGTGGCATTCCGGTGCGGGAGCGGCTGCGGATGCTGCGCGGCCGTAAGGGGCTCGCCGTCGGGTTCGGTACGCCGCTGGTGCTGCTGTTCCTCGTGCCGTTCGTGGCGGTGTTCCTGATGCCGGGCGCGGTGGCGGGGGCGACGCTGCTCGTTCGTGATTTGGTGGGGGAGAACGAAGAGGAAGAGGCGGAAGAGGTTGAGGGGGTTACTGCTGTGCCGTCTTCAGGGCCGCAAGCAGCTCGCTGGTGACCTCCGGGCCCGCCGCCAGCAGGGGTGCGCGGACCGGGCCTGCGGACAGTCCGAGAGTGTTGAGTAGTGCCTTGGCGGTGACTGTACCGGGGTGCTCGGTGTCCATCATCGCCGTGATGAGCGGGACCAGGCGGAGGTAGCCGCGCGTGGCCTCGGCCGGGTCGCCCGCGTCGTATGCGTCGAGGACGGCCTGTACCTGCCGGGGCGCGGCGTTGGCCACCGTGCTGACGCAGCCGACGGCGCCGATGGCTCGCAGGGGGAGGGTTTGCTCGTCGCAGCCCGCGTAGTACGCGAGGCCGGTCGTGGCCAGTGTCTTCGCGGTCTTCACGAGGTCGTACGCGCAGTCCTTGACGCCGCGTATGCGGGGGTGTTCTGCGAGCCGCGACAGGGTGTCGGCGGTGAGCGCGGTGCCGGTGCCGGTGCGTCCGGGGATGTCGTAGAGCATGACGGGTAGGGCGGTGGCGTCGGCGACCGTACGGAGATGGTGGGCTACGGCCTCCTGGCCGGGGCGTGAGTAGGCGGGGGCGGCGACGAGCAGGCCGTGGGCGCCGGCGCGTTCGGCGGTACGGGCCAGTTCGATGGTGTGCCGGGTGTCGCTGGTGCCGACTCCGGCGGTGATCCGCGCCCGGTTGCCGACCGCCTCGACGACGGCCCGCAGCAGGGCTTCCTTCTCGGTGTCGGTGGTGGTCGGGGATTCGCCGGTGGTGCCGCTGAGGACGAGTCCGTCGCAGCCCTCGTCGACGAGGTGGACGGCGAGGCGCTGTGCGCCGTCGAGGTCGAGGCCGCCGTCGGCGCGGAACGGCGTGATCATGGCGGCGGCGATGCGGCCGAAGGGCGGTGGGGTGGCAGCGCTCGGAGCGTCGAGAGGGCTCATGGAGCGGAGTCTGGCCCCACCGCGATCTTCAGGTCTACTTAGTTGTAGTGGGTGGAAAGTTAAGGGGTGCTACGGCTTCAGGCGCAGTACCTGCGGGTCGTGGTCGCTCGACTGGTCGGCGTACTCGGCGTTGATGTGCACGATGTCGTAGTCCACGCGGCGCAGGTGGCGGCTGGTGAGCATGTGGTCCAGCACCTGCGAGTTGCCTTGGTAGACGTAGCCGTAGCGTTCGCCGCGCGGCAGGCGGTCGACGAGGTCGGTGAGGACGCCGCCGGCGGTCAGGGCCTTGAGGGCGGGGGAGAACTGGTAGTCGTTGAGGTCGCCGGCCACCACCACGTCGGCCTTCGGGTCCACGGAGAGGACGTTCTTCACGAAGGCGTTCACGGCTTGTGCCTGCTGGACGCGCTGGGTCTCCGACGTACGGGCCGGCGGCTGGAAGCGGCCGTCGAGGCCCTGGTCGCCGCCCTTGGAGTTGAAGTGGTTGGCGACGACGAAGACCGGGCGGCCGCGGAAGCAGAACTGGCCGGCGAGCGGCTTGCGGCTGTTGGCCCAGGCGGTGTTGCCGGGGTCGATACGGCCCGGCGAGGCGGTCAGGCGCGGCTTGCCCGGGGAGCCGGTGACCTTGACGGGGGTGGTGGCGTCGCCGCCGGCGATGTCCGTGAAGGTGACCCGGGCCGGGTTGTAGAGGAACGCGGTGCGGATGTTGCCGCCGGGCTGGCCGCCGTCCTGGTTGTTCGCCGGGTCGATCTGCCGCCAGGCGTAGGAGGGGCCGCCGGCCGCCTTGACGGCTTCGGTGAGCTGCTTGAGGGTGGCGTCGGCGGAAACGGTTCCGTCGTCGGTGGGGCCGTTGTCGTCCTGTACCTCCTCCAGTGCCACGATGTCCGGTGACGCGAGGTTCTTCACCAGCGCCTCGGCCAGCCGCGCGAACTTGGCGGGCGGCGTCTTCGGGGAAAGGTTCTCGACGTTGTACGTGGCCACGGCCAGCTCGTCGGCGCGCTGCTTGCGCGTGGTCTCGCGGGCCGGGCCGCGGTCGGTGAGCGTGCCCAGTTCGGTGGCGGCGATCCCGTACCCGCCGAAGTTGTCATAGTCCAGCGGGCCCGCGGTGATGCCGGTCAGGAGGTCGCCGGTGTCGGCGACGGGGAAGGGGCGCTGGGTGAAGGGGATCAGCGAGGTGATCTTCACGCGGCCGGCATTGGGGTCCTGGTACGAGCCGTAGAGCGCGCCGCCGCGCACGGTGCGGTTGTGGCGGGGCTCGGCGGTCGCCCACAGCTCGTTGTGCGTGTTCGTCGGGCCGACGACGGACGCGTCGGTGAGGGAGACCCGCATGCCCTCCAGCGACTCGTAGCGGTCCAGGGCGTACGCGTTCGGGCGCAGCGGCAGGGTCTCGATGCTCTTGCCGCCCGCGGAGGGGGCGTAACGGTCCGGTACGGTCGAGGGGTTGAGCTTGTAGGCGGCGGGGAGCGGGTTGCCGGAGGACGCGACGGTCCAGGCGGCGTCGGTGATCTCGGTGACGGACTGCAGGCCCGCCCGTTCGCCGCCCGGGTAGTACTCGCTGACCGTGCCGGAGACCCGTACGGAATCGCCGACGGCGACCTTCGGCGTCTGCTTGCCGGTGAAGACGAAGACGGCCTCGCTGGTGGCCGGGTCGCGGTCCGGCCGCGGGTCCTGCACCCAGAAGCCGCGGGCCGAGCCGAAGGCCCGTACCGCCGTGACCGTGCCGGGTACGTCGGCGACCTGCTTGCCGGCGAACGGCGAGACGCGGGTCGTGCCCTGGATGTCGTGGATACGGGTGACCGCGGCGGAGGCGGTCTGCGGCACGGCGAGCAGCCCGCCGGTCAGCGCGGCGGCGACCACCGCGGTCAGCGTGGCGGACCGGCGCAGGGCGCGGCGGCGGGGCGTACGGGGCGTACGGATCGGTTCGTGCGGCGGTATGTGCGCGGACACGGAGAGCCTCCGGAAGGCGTGCGAGGGGTGGGAACAGCGTGCGAGAAGGCGTGAACGCAGCGGAGCGGAAACGGTCCGGCAGCCTCTACGCGCGTCAATCTCTTGTGTGGCCACGGCAGTTGTCAAGGCTTGCCGGGTGTACGGGCACGGAAACCAAGGTGAACCGCCCGAGATGCACGGAATTCCGTCTACGCTGGGGCTTCGCACGAGCCGTAGTCCGCACGAGGAGCTGAGCCCGAGATGTCCGCAGACCGCCCCACCCTGCCGCCGGTGCGGCTGCACTCCGACGCGGAGCTGGCGCGGGACGCGCTGAGCGCACCGCTCTTCGCCCGGGCCGCGCAGCTGGCCCGCTGGGCGGAGCCCGGCGTCCCCGTCGGAGTCGGTGGCGAGCTGCTCCAGGAGCAGCTGGCCGGTGCCGTCGACCACCTTGACCTGGCCGGGGACGAGGACGCCGCCGGATACGCCGCCGAGGCCTGGCAGCTCGCGGTCGACACCGGTCTGGTGGAGATCGAGGAGGCCGCCGAAGAGGGCGAGGAGCAGGCCGACGACGCGGTGGCCGGTACCGCCGCCCCCGGCGAGGAACTGTCCCTGCTGACCTCCGGCAGCCCGCAGGACATCCTCGACATCTGGCTCGGCGGCATGGAGACCGTACTGGCCGACGCCGTGGCGCCGGACCTCTCCGACATCGCCGACCAGATCGCCGAGGGCGGCGACCTGGACCTGGACTCGATCGACTGGAACCCGGAGGAGGAGGCCGAGCTGCTGGACGGCATCCTCGGCAACCTCTACCTGCTCACCGCCCTGAACGAGGACCCCGAGCAGTCCGTGCCGCTGCCCGCCCTCGCCGCCTCCATGATCGTCCCGGACGACATGGACGAGCCGACCGACGACATCCTCGAAGAGGTCTCCGAGGCGATGATGCGGCTCGACGACCAGTTCCGGGTGCTGGAGCCGATCGGCCTGGTCGCCTACCGGCCGGTGGACGAGGCGCTCATCGAGGAGCTGGACGAGGACGGCGCGACCGTACGGTCCGCCGAGCCGCTGGAGGACGAGGACGTCTCCCGCTACGGCATGGTCCGCCTCACCCCGCTGGGCATCTACGCCGTACGCGCCCGGATGCTGGACGCCGGTGTCGAGGCACCGGCCGTCGGCGACCTCACCGACAAGGGCGCCGACGTCCTCCTGGACGCGCTGCCCGGCTACCCGGAGCCCCTGGCGCAGGCCGAGTCCGAGCAGTGGCTCGCCGCCCGTACGCCCGCCGACGCCGCCCGCGATCTGCTCTCCGCCGCCCGCGGCGACGACGAGTACGGGCCGCTGCGCCGGCTGGCCTGCCAGCAGACGCTGTCGCTGGCCGGACCGGAGGCCGAGCCCGCGCTGCGCGAGGTGCTCGACGACGGGCAGCTGGGCGGTCTGGCCCGGGTGTGGCTCGCCGAGCACGGCGCCACCGGCATCCCCGAGCCGACCCAGGACATGATCTTCTGGCTGACCGTGGACACCATCGCGGCGCAGCTCGGCGCGGCCGAGGCCGACGAGGAGAGCGCGGCCGAGCTGCGCGGCCTCGTCGAGGGCGTGGTCGGCCAGCACAACGGCTTCTTCGACGCCGCCTGGCGGGTGGACCACCCGGCGACCGCCGACGTACTGGAGGTCATGGGCCGCCTCCATCCGGACAAGAAGGCCGCCAAGGAGGCCCGCAAGGCCGCGTTCAAAGCGCGGTCCCGGCAGGGCGGCTGAGCGCCCGCGCCTTCTCCCGGCAGCATGCGACCGGCGGGCGGCCGGAGCACCTCGGTGCTCCCGCCGCCCGCCGGCGTTTGCGCGGCGGTGCGCCGTCAGCACACGATCTGCGTCGTGTGGTTGAACGAGGTGGACTGGCCGTTGAACCCGTAGGTGCCGCGGTAGGACAGCGGGACCTGGAACTGGCCGATGATGGTGACCGTCGCGGCGCAGCTGCCGCCGGTGCCCGGACGCTTGGCGTCGATCCGCAGCGAGGTGCCGATCGAGCCGCCGGTGATGTCCCACGGGGCGCCGCAGATGCCGGAGGTGATCCGGCCGCCCGTGATGACGTTGGTGTTCGGGTTGTAGTTGATCTCCATGTCGAAGGTGAGCGCCTGGTTGTGCAGCGCCATCTTCTGGGTGACCTGGAGGGACTCGGGGGAGACGTCGCGCTGTACGGCGAACGCCTCGTCCCGGGTCTTGACCTCGGAGCCCTGGGCGTTGACGAACTGGTGCTCGTGGCCCGGCCCCTTCTTCTTCGCTGCGCTTGTCATGGCTCTCCCTCGGTCAGGCTCGGTGGGTCAGGCCAGTTGCTCGGCGATCTCGACGCGCAGCAGCGTGCGGACGGTCTCGATGTGGTTGACGATGGTGACCGTCGACGAGCCCGCGAAGAGCAGACCGACCGCGACGTTGTCCAGCGAGGTGACCAGCGAACCGGAGTCGCCGCCCGCCGAGATGTTCGTGGTCATGATCTGGTCCTTGAAGCGCGCCGTGCCGGCCGTGCCGTAGTTCACGTCGACCGTGGCGTCGGTCGAGACGATCCGCCCGAAGCTGATGTTGGTGGTCCGGCCGGTCTTCTTGACCAGGTCGCCCACCGCCACCGCCGACTTGCGGCGCCATGCGCGCGGCGCGCCGCTGAAGTACTGCTGACGCGTGGCGTCCTCGAACTCGATCTTCGCGAGTGCCGCGTCCACCACGTTGTTGTGCTGCGTCAGCGGGATCTGCGGGGCGAACTGGATCGAGATGAAACGGTCCAGCGTGCCGATCCGGTCCGCGGGGTCCGTACCGCCGTCGAACTTGCCCGGCTGCAGTACGGAGCTGCCCAGCGGCGCCCGGTTGGAGTCCGCCAGCACGTGGTTGTTGCTCAGGATGTAGAACTTGCCCGGTACGCCGAGGCCGGGCGCCGGCGGGTTGGTCTGGGCGCCGGGCAGGAAGTCGTACACCACGCTGCCCAGCGTGCCCGCGGTGACCTGCACGTTGCCGACCGAGAAGCCGGCCGGGCAGGGACGCATCCGGCGCTTGAGGAGCTGCGGTTCCAGGGCGCTGCCGAGCTGGCTCAGCTCTTCGAGCAGCGGCTGGGCGAGGGCGCTCATCCGGCTGCCGCCGTTGCTCCCGAGGTCCTGCTCCTGCTGCCCCATCGACCGGCCCTGACCGCCCGGTACGCGCTGCTGGGGCTGTGCGGAGATGTGGCCGACGGCCAGGACGTCGGTCGGGGTGCCGTCGTCCATCTCCCGGGGAATCACGTCCCGTTCGGGCAGCATCGACTCCGGGACCTTCTGCGTGACGAAGACCAGGACGGCTTCCTCGCCGGTGGGCTCGCCGTTGACCCACTTCACGCCGTGCCCGAAGCCGACGACGTTCGCGGTCGGGTTCTGCGGGTGCATGAAGTCGGAAAGTGCCTGTTGGCGGGAGGTGTCGCTGACCTGACCGCCGGTGGGTCCGCGCATCATCTCGGGCTGGTTCACACCAGACCACCTCTTCCCCGGTGGGCGTCCCGCGCGGCTCTCAGCCGTGAGCCCGGACGGTGACGAGCGGGAGTGCTCCTGCGTACGGGCGCGTACGGCTGCGGGCGGGACCGCGTTCGCTTCACGAGCCCGGGCCGCCCATGGCGGCGGGCTCTCAGGGGAGGACGGGAACCCGGCACGGACCGCTCCCCGGGCAGCTCCGTGCAGCCGCGGGTGCTCCGCTCTCCCTACGGGTGATGCAGGTAGGGACTGTCTATTGCCGGGCCGGTCGGCGGTCAAGGAGGTACGCGATAAATCTTGCGCTTGCTGTGCAGATGCCGCTGATGACCTTGTTTGCCATGGTTTTTCGGGGCGATGAGAAGCGCTTCCCGACATCGCGGGGTCGTGCGGGGTTCAACCGGTGTTCGCCGCGGCGCGCGAGGGTGTGCGGCGCAGGGACAGGGCACATCGAGAACCGGCCGTCCAGGAGATGACATGCCGCTCACCCGCAGAGACTTCGCCAAGCGCTCCGCCGCCGCCGGCGCCGGTGTCGGTGTCGCGCTGACCGGCAGCGTGGGCGTCCTGGCCACCGCGCCCGGCGCCATCGGCCGGCAGGTCCCGGAGCAGAGGCTTCCGGAAGCGGACGCGCCCGCCCCGGCCGACGGCGCACGCGGGCGCATACCCGGCTACGGGCCGCTGATCGCCGACCCGGCCGGCATCCTCGCCCTGCCCGCCGGATTCACGTACGAGATCATCACCCGCACCGGCGTCACCACACTGGAGAGCGGCGAGTCCACCCCCTCCCACCACGACGGCACCGCCACCTTCGAGGGCCCGCGCGGCGCCACCCTGCTCGTCAACAACCACGAGCTGAAGGGGCCGCGTTCGAAGTGGCCGCACCCGGTGCCGCTCGCCGAGGGCCTGGTCTACGACCCGGCGGCGGCCGGCGGCTGCACCGTCGTCGAGGTCTCCCGGGACGGCTCGCACGTCGCCGAACGGGTCGGCATCGCGGGCACCTCCACCAACTGCGCGGGCGGCCGCACCCCCTGGGGAACCTGGCTGACCTGCGAGGAGACCGAGGACAAGGCCGGCCAGAACGGCATGACCAAGGACCACGGCTACGTCTTCGAAGTCGACCCCCACGATCCCCGCGCCGCCCGCGACCCGCGCCCCGTCAAGGCCCTGGGCCGCTACGCCCACGAAGCCGTTGTCGTCGACCCCAAGCGCGGCCACCTCTACCTCACCGAGGACGCCGACCGCCCCAACGGCCTCCTCTACCGCTGGACCCCGCCACACGGCTTCAAGCACGGCCGCGGCCGGCTGCGCACACTCGCCGACGACGCGGGCGTCCTGGCCGCGACCCGCTGCTACGACTCCGGCGGCCGGTTCGTCGACGACCTGTCCCGCGCGACGGAGACCGGCACGGTCTACGGCGTCGACTGGATCGAGGTCCCCGACCGCGACGCCCGCCGCACCCCCGTACGCCAACAGTTCGCCGACAAGATGATCACCCGCGCCCGCAAGCTGGAAGGCATGTGGTGGGCCGACGGCGGCGCGTACGTCGTCTCCTCGTACGCCCGCGAGGAGAGCCCGGTCCGCCACGACGGCCAGGTCTGGTTCTACGACCCGCGCCGCCGCACCCTGACCCTGAAGGTGCTGCTCGGCGTCAACCCGGCCCCGGACGAGGACGGCGCGTTCGACGGCCCCGACAACATCACCGTCTCCCCGTACGGCGGCCTGATCATCGCCGAGGACGGCGAGGGCGTCCAGCACCTCTTCGGTGCCACGGACGACGGCCGTACGTACCCCATCGCCCGCAACGACCTCGACATCGGCACCCCCGGTGCCCCCGCGTACAGCGAATTCACCGGCCCGGTCTTCTCGCCGGACGGCCGCACACTCTTCGCCAACATCCAGGAGCCAGGGATCATGCTGGCGATCCGGGGGCCTTGGCGGCGGCAGGGATGACGCCCGGGCGGGGCCGCGCCCGGCCCCGCAGCGGGGAATCACGGCCGGTCCCGAACCTGTTGCACCAGGTGTGAGCACGCGGAGCAGTACGACGAGCCAGACACCCGGCGAGCCGGCCGGGACGGGGAACCACCCGACCGGCCGCGAGGCTCCCCGCCTCCGTACGCCCTTCTCCCTCCTCGACCGCTCCCGCACCCGCCAGGGCCACCCGGAAGCCGAGGCGCTCCGCGACACGGTCGGCCTCGCCCGGCACGCCGAAGCGCTCGGCTACCACCGCTTCTGGGTCTCCGAGCACCACAGCGTGCCCGGCGTCGCGGGCTCCGCACCGACCGTCCTGGCCGCCGCGGTCGCCTCCGCGACCTCCCGCATCCGGGTCGGTACGGGCGGCGTCATGCTGCCCAACCACCGCCCGCTGGTCATCGCCGAACAGTTCGGCGTCCTCGAATCCCTCTTCCCCGGCCGCATCGACATGGGCCTCGGCCGGTCCGTCGGCTTCACCGACGGCATCCGCCGCGCCCTGGGCACGGACAAGGACGCCGCCGAGTCCTTCGCCTCCCAACTCGCCGAGCTCACCGCCTACTTCACCGACGGCCCGCGCCTCCATCCCCAGGTGCACGCCCGCCCGGCAGAGGGCCTGCACGTCCCCGCGTTCGTCCTGGCCACGGGTGCGGGCGCGGACATCGCCGCCCGCGCGGGCCTGGCCCTGGTCATCGGCGATCTGCGCGGCCGCGACGCGATGCGGGCCGCCATCGACCGTTACCGCGCCGCCTTCGAGCCGTCCCCCCTCTGGCCCCGCCCGTACGTCATCGTCTCCGGCACGGTCGCCGTGGCCGAAACCCGCGACCAGGCACGCGACCTCCTCCTCCCCGAAGCCTGGTCGATGGCCTACTCCCGCACCCACGGCGTCTTCCCGCCCCTGGAACCGGCCGAGTCGGTCGCCGCCCGCGAACCGGCCATGCCCGCAAAGCAACGCGACCTGTACGAGTCCGCCCTCGCCGGCCACATCCACGGCACGGAGGCGCAGGTGGCCGCCGAACTCGACATCCTCCTCACCGAAACCGCCGCCGACGAATTCCTGGTGACGACCAGCACGTACGACCGGGCGGGGCTGCTGGAGTCGTACGAGCGGCTGGCGCGGGTGGTGGGGCTGTCCGGTCCGGTCCAGCCGGACCGAGGAGCGAGATAGCCCCGCTGTCAGTGCCTGCGGCTATGGTCGGTAACGCGCGGTCGGCTTCCGGGGGTTCCAGCTCCGCAGTGAATGGTTGCATCCCCGGCCTGTCCGGGGGCGGCCCGGAGATTCGTCCGGGACCCAACCGACGGTCGGGCTTCGTCGATGGCCAGGGGACACACCTGCCAGCGCCGGCCGCGCACCCCGGAATCGGCCATGACCGACTGGCGCTTCACCACCCCTCCCGACCTGTCGGGCACCACCGTGAACTGACGGAAGAGGCCGGACGAACCACACCCTACGACCGGTCCTTGACCGCCTCACCCACCGCGCCCAACGCCAGCCCCCACGGATACCCGTCCAACTGCTCCCCACCGGTACCGGGCGCGTGCGGCTCCCAGGCCCCCGGCCCGTACAGCACCCGCCACACCGTGGCGATGACGCACACGTCCCCCCGTCGGCAACGGCGGCCTCGACCAGCCGGACGAGCCGGGAGGCGGGGCCGGCGGCGCAGGTGATGGCGTAAAGCACACGTTGCTTGCTCATCCCGGTACCTCCGCTCAGGCTGGGGCAACGGGGCCACGGGACCGGTCAGCCCGCGCGAGGCTTCGTCAGCCCGCAGGGCACCGTCACCGTACTGCCGCCTGTGCATGGGCTCGGCAGGCCGAACTGCCCCTAGGCTGCGGGAGTGATCGAAGCGGTGGTGTTCGACGTGGGGAGACTCTGGTCAGTGACGACCGGTACTGGCACGACTGGGCGGACTGGCTGGGCGTCCCCCGGCACCCCCTCTCCGCCTTGGTGGGGGCGGTGGTCGCCCAGGGCCGTGACAATGCTGACGCTGTCCACCTGCTGCGGCCCGGGACGGACATCGCCGCGGAGTATCGTGCACGCGAAGCAGCCGGACGGGGTGAACACCTCGATGAGACGGATCTGTACCCGGATGTACGGCCCGCATTGGCAGCACTGCGCGAAGCCGGGGCGAGGGTTTTGATCGCGGGCAACCAGACGTCCCGTGCCGACGCGCTGCTCCGCGACCTGAATCTGCCTGCTGATGCCATTGCGACGTCAGGAGAGTGGGGAGTCGCCAAGCCTCGGCCTGAATTCTTCGACAAGGTCATCGATCTCGCCGGTGTTGCCCCGGAGCACATCCTGTACGTCGGTGATCACCCCGCCAACGACATCGTCACCGCACTCGGGGCCGGATTGCGGACGGCACATGTGCGCCGTGGCCCCTACGGATTCTTGTGGGGATCAAGCCCGGAAGCGGACCTGGCCGACTGGCGGGGGCGGCGGGCCGGGAAGCGCGCCGCCCCTTCAGGTCAGAGCGCCGCGCCCCCCGGCTTGACCATCCCCCGGACCGTGCGGGAGTCGACGAATTCGCCCAGGGCGGTCATCTCCCATTCGCCGGAGAACTGGCGGATGAGTTTCGCCATCATCACGCCCGTGCGCGGCTCGGACTGGGTGAGGTCGAAGCGGACCAGTTCTTCGCCGGTCTGGGCGTCGAGCAGGCGGCAGTACGCCTTGGCCACGTCGGAGAACTTCTGGCCGGAGAAGGAGTTCACTGTGAAGACCAGGCCGGTGACCTGCGGGGGAATGCCGCCGAGGTGGACGGTGATGGCCTCGTCGTCGCCCGCGCCCTCGCCGGTGAGGTTGTCGCCGGAGTGCTGGATGGCGCCGTTGAGGATCTGGAGTTTGCCGAAGAAGCAGTTGTCGACCTTCTTGCGGTCCGGACCGTAGGCGATCACGGACGCGTCCAGGTCGATGTCCTTGCCGCGATAGGCGGGCTCCCAGCCGAGGCCCATGCGGACCGAGGACAGGAGCGGCCGGCCGCCCTTGACCAGGGAGACGGTCTGGTTCTTCTGGAGGCTGACGCGGCCCTTGTCGAGGTTGATCTTTCCGGTGCCGGGCGCGGGCGCGGGGGCCGGGGCGGCTGCCGGGGGCGGCGGGGCCATGGGGGCGGGGGCGCCGGTGGGCGGGCCCCACTGGGCGGCGGGCTGCTGGGCGGCCGGCTGGGCCGGAGGGGCGGGGGGTGCCGGGGGCGCCTGCGGGGCCGGGGTGGCGGGTGCGGCGGGCTCTTCGACGCTGACGCCGAAGTCCGTGGCGATGCCGGCCAGGCCGTTGGCGTAGCCCTGGCCGACCGCGCGGACCTTCCAGGCGCCGTTGCGTTGGTAGATCTCGACGACCACGAGGGCGGTCTCCGCGCCGAGCCGGGGCGGGGTGAAGGAGGCGATGACGCTGCCGTCGTCGGCGTTGCGGACCGTGCCGGTCGGTTCGGTGCCGGCGAAGGTGGCGCCGGGCGCGTCCAGGCTGGCGGTCACGACGATCTTCTCGATGCCGGCGGGCACCGCGGTGGTGTCCACCGTGATCGTGTCGCCCGCGCCGCCCGCGCCGGACGTGTGGGTCACGCCCGGGCCGGCCGGCTGGTTGTAGAACACGAAGTCGTCATCGGAACGCACCTTGCCGTCGGCGGTGAGCAGCAGGCCCGACACATCGAGCCGCACGGGCGCGGTGACGTCCACCGCCACCCGCGAGGCGGTGAGCGGAAGGTTCGAGCCAGGAGTCATAGCGGTCATGCCGGGGATAACGAGTGGCCTTCCTTTGCGGTTCCATTACCGAGGGCCGGACGGGGCACCGGTTCCGGCGGGGTCAGCGGCGGTCGCGGCTGTTGCCGAACAGCAGGCGGTAGGCGATCAGCAGGACCAGGGAGCCGGCGATGGCGGCTATCCACATCGACGGGTCGTAGAAGTCCTTCGGGATCGGCTTGTCCAGGATCTTCGTGGAGAGCCAGCCGCCGATGAAGGAGCCGATGATGCCGATCAGGGTGGTGCCGACGAGTCCGCCCGGGTCCCGTCCGGGCAGCAGGACCTTGGCGATGACGCCCGCGATCAGTCCCAGTACGAGCCAGCTGACGATGCCCATGGTGCGTTCCTCGTTCCTGCGCAGTTGCGCAAATGATTGATACGTACACAAGGACGCGGGAGGGCGGGCGGGGGTTGCCCCGGCCGGGCCGACGTGGCCGAGGCCACGGTCGCTCAGTACGGCCAGATGGGCGGATTCACACAGAAGGCGCCGCCCAGGTGGGTGTGTTCGGGGTTGGCGGGGTCGAGCTCGCCGTGCGCGGCGATGAGTTCGGCGGCGTACCGCTCGGAGTCGTCCTGCGGCTCGTAGCCGAGCGAGCGGGCCGTGCTCAGGTCCCACCACAGCCGGGTGTTGGCGGAGGAACCGTAGACCACGGTGTGTCCGATGCCTTCGGCGGTGAGCGCGGCGTGCAGCAGGCGCGCGCAGTCGGGCGGGCTCAGCCAGATGGAGAGCATCCGGACGGTGGTGGGGCGCGGGAAGCAGGAGCCGATGCGGACGGAGACCGTCTCGATGCCGTGCAGGTCCCAGTAGAGGGAGGCGAGGTCCTCGCCGAAGCCCTTGGAGAGGCCGTAGTACGTGTCGGGGCGGCGCGGGGTGTCCACCGGGATCGCGCCGGAGCCGTCGGCGGGGCGCGGGGTGAAGCCGACGGCGTGGTTGGAGGAGGCGAGGACGACGCGGCGGACGCCTGCCTCGCGCGCCGCTTCGTAGAGGTTGTAGGTGCCTTCGATGTTGGCGCGCAGGATCTTCTCGAAGGGGGCTTCGAGGGAGATTCCGGCGAGGTGGATGATCGCGTCCACGCCGCGTACCGCTTCGCGGAGGGCTTCCTTGTCGGCCAGGTCGGCGGTGATGGCGTCCGGTGCGTCGTCGATGGGCCGCTGGTCGAGGAGGCGGAGCCGGTAGCCGTACGGGGGCAGCAGCTCGCGCATCAGGGTGCCGAGGCCGCCGGCGGCGCCGGTGAGCAGGGCGGTGCGGGGGGCGGGCATGGGGGCCATGGGACTCCTCCGGCCGGGCGCCGGGCTCCGGCGCGTACGGCGTCATCGGCGGATCGTGTTCAGATGGGTGGACGATCGGGGTCACGGTAGGAAGCTGTGCCGGACGGGGTCAAGGTGGCTGACGGATCGCTCAAATCCGGTTGTGCCGGGGAAACTTCGGGTTCCGGACGGGTGGGCGGGGTCCTTGACCGGCCCGGGAGTGCTGCCCTAGCGTGAGCGCGTTCAGGGATGTGTACAACAGTCAGCGACGTGCACACGCGGGGACGTCATGGAGAGGTGCGCGCGTCCCGTACGAGCATGTCAGGGAGAGCCCGTGACCTCAGCCCCGCCGCTCGCCGAACGCCTCGACGGACTGCTGTTCTTCCCCGTGACGGCGTACGGCCCCGACGGCGCCCCGGACCTGGCCGGCTTCCGCGCCCACGTACGCGCGGGCGTCGACGCGGGCGCGGCGGCCGTCTTCGCCTGCTGCGGTACGGGCGAGTTCCACGCGCTGACCCCGGAGGAGTTCCGCGACTGTGTGGCCGCCGCCGTCCAGGAGGCGGCCGGGCGGGTTCCGGTGCTGGCCGGCGCCGGGTACGGCACGGCGCTCGCCACCCGTTACGCCCGGCTCGCCGAGGAGGCGGGCGCCGACGGGCTGCTGGCCATGCCGCCGTACCTCGTCGTCGCCGGCCAGGCGGGCCTGCTGCGGCACTACACGGACCTCGCCGCCGCCACCGCGCTGCCCGTCATCGTCTACCAGCGCGACAACGCCGTCTTCACCCCGGACACCGTCGTCGCCCTCGCGCGCACCCCCGGCATCATCGGCCTCAAGGACGGCCTCGGCGACCTGGACCTGCTGCAACGGACCATCAGTGCCGTGCGGACCGAGGCGGCGGGGCAGGAGTTCCTGTACTTCAACGGGCTGCCGACCGCCGAGCTGACCAGCCTCGCCTACCGCGGGCTCGGCGTCCGCCGGTACTCGTCGGCCGTCTTCGCCTTCGCGCCGGAGATCGCCACCGCCTTCCACCGCGCCCTCACCATCGGCGACGACGAGCTGGTCGCCCGGCTGCTGGACGGCTTCTACCGGCCGCTGGTCGAGCTGCGCAACCAGGGGCGCGGCTACGCGGTCTCGCTGGTCAAGGCGGGGGTACGGCTGCGCGGGGCGGATGTCGGACCGGTCCGGCCGCCGCTCAGCGAACCGGCCCCCGAGCACGTCGAGGCGCTGGCCGAGCTGATCGCCCAGGGCCTGGCGCTGGTCAACGCCCCGGCGGGCGGCCGGTGATGCGCGCCGCCGCGTTCCTGTACCCGTGGGACGTGGCCGGTGATCCGGACGCCGCCCGCCGCGTCGCGGACCTCGGCGTCCGGCAGGTCACGCTGGCCGCGGCCTACCACTCCACCCGGGCGCTGACCCCGCGTCACCCCCGTCACCGCGTCGTCACCGCCCGGCACGCGGCCGTCCTGTACCCGCAGGACCCCGAACGCTGGGCGGGCCGTGCCCTGCGCCCGTACCCGCAGAACTGGGTGGCGAGCCCGGACCCTTTCGGTGAGGCGGCGCGGGCGCTGGCGGACGCGGGCCTGGAGGTGCACAGCTGGGTCGTGCTGGCCCACAACACGCGCCTCGGCACCGAGCATCCCGCCATCGCCGTACGCAACGCCTACGGCGACCGCTATCCGTGGGCGCCCTGCATCGCCCGCCCCGAGGTCCGCGCCTACCTCCGCGACCTGGCCGCGGAGGCTGCGGCCCGGCCCGGCGCGCGCGGCACCGAGCTGGAGTCCTGCGGCTGGTACGGGCTGGCGCATCCGCACGCGCACGACAAGACCGGCGGCGTGCCGCTCTCCGGCGCCGCCCGGTATCTGATGTCACTGTGCTTCTGCGAGATCTGCGAGGCGGGTTACACGGGACTGGGCGTGCGGGCGGAGGAGGTGCGGGACGCGGTCGTACGGGCGCTGGAGCCCGTGTGGACGGGTGCCGACGGCGGGCGGAAGGAGGAGGCGGGCGAGGGCCGGGCGGGGGAGTGGCGCGGTGTGGAGAACATGCTGGGCGGCGAGCTGTCGGGGCTCGTACGGAGCTGGCGCGACGATGCCGCGCGCACGCTCCAGCGGGAGGTGGTCGCGGCCGTACGAGCCGCCGCGCGCGACGGATTCCGTGTCCTGCTGCACGCCGATCCGGCCGCGCACCGCTGCGGCGCGAACGCGGGCGTCGACCCGGAGGACGTCCTCGCGTACGCGGACGGGGTGGTGGTGCCGTGCACGGGTGACGACACGGACCGTACGGACGCGCTGACGCCGTTCGCGGAGGCGCGGATGGCGGCCGCGGCGCGCCCGGACGCGCCGCCCGCCCCCGTCGTCGCCGCCAACCTCACCGTCGTCACCGCCATGGGCGGCAGCCCCGGCACCCTTGCCGCCGACGCCGCGCATGCCGCCGCCCTCGGCGCCGGCGAGCTGCGGCTCTACCACGCGGGCCTGGCGGGCGACGGCGACCTGGCAACCGTCCGGCGTGGCCTGGCGGCCGTACGGTAAGAGCGGCCCGTACGCCGTACAGCCAGGGCCGCGCGCCGGTGACGTCAGCGTGCCCGCCGCCGCCCGCACCCCTGTGCGCACCGCGGGCACGACCACGAGCAGACCCTGGAAGGAACGTCATGACACAGCGCATCCTCGACCTCGACCGGGAGGAACTGGCATCCCTGCGGGGACGGGAGCTGACCGAGGCGGTCGCGGCCGCCGAGGGCCGCACGATGGTCGCCGAGGTCTTCGCCGAGCGTGCGGCACTCTCCCCGCACCCGGACGGCACCGGAGTGCACAACATCGAGCTGGTCTCCGCCTTCGGCGCGGACATCGTGATCCTCAACCTCATCGAGCGGGCCTGGGACGGGGAGCACCTGCGGCTGCCCGGTCTGGGCACGTTCACCAGTTTCGCCGACCTCGCCTCGTACGTGGGCCGCCCGATCGGCGTCAACCTCGAAGCCGGGGACGTACCGGAGATCCGCCGGGCCGGACCGGAACAGGCCCGCCGCCTGGTCGACATGGGCGCCGCCCTGCTGTGTCTGACCGCCAACCCCGGCACCGGCGGCAGCTTCGACGGCCTGGCCCGTGTCACCGACGAACTGCGCCGCGGCCTCGGCGACGACGTGGCGCTGTGGTCCGGCAAGATGCACCACGCGGGGCACCCCGAGCGGATCACCGCCGGGCGGCTGACCTCGCTGGTGGACGCGGGCGCCGACGGCGTCGTCCTGCCGCTGCCCGGCACCATGCCCGGCCTCACCAAGGAGCGGGCCGCCGAGGCGGTCGCCGCCGTCCAGGACGCGGGCGCGGTGGTGATGGGCGCGATCGGTACGAGCCAGGAGGGCGCGCACGCCGACATCGCGCCCCAACTGGCCCTGACGGCCAAGGAGATCGGGGTGGACGCGCACCACTTCGGGGACGCGTTCCTGCCGGGCATGTGCGACCCGGAGCTGCTCTACGCCTACTCCGTGGCGGTCCGCGGCCGGCGGCACACCTGGAACCGGATGGCGCTCAACGGGCGCGGCAACCGCATCCCGGGCTGAGGCGCGCGGCCCGAGGGGCGCGCGGGCCTGCCGCGGGTACGTCAGCCGTCGCCGCGGCGCGGGGCCGGTTCCCGCTTCGTACCGGTCAGGTGGGCGAAGACCACCACATTGCCCAGGTACTCCTGCCGGGACTTGTTGAAGCCGCCGCCGCAGGTGATCAGCCGCAGTTCGGGGCGGGAGGCCGGTTCGTAGACCTTCTTGTCCGGGAAGTCGGCGCCGTCGTACACCTCGACGGCGTCGATGGAGAAGACCGCGGTCCGGCCGTCCGCACGGACGATCTCCACCTGGTGGTTCTTCTTCAGCGAGCCGAGGTTGTAGAAGACCGCGGGCCCGGCGCGGTTGTCGACGTGTCCGGCGATCAGTGAAGTACCGGTGGTGCCGGGCGTGTTGCCCTCCTCGTACCAGCCGGCGAGGTTCTTGTCCTCCTGCGGCGGGGTCGCCAGGCTGCCGTTCTCGTCGAGGCCGAGGCGCATCAGCGGCGCGTCCACGCCGACCGACGGGATGTGCACCCGCAGGGGCCGGGAGGCCGGCATCGGCGGGGGCGGCGGGGCGGGGGCCGCGGACGGCCGGCCGCTGTGCGGGCCGGCGTCGAACCCCTGGTCGGCGGAGGGCTGCGGCGGCGGCGCCTGGGCCTGGGCGCCGTGGCCCATCAGCCAGATGCCGGTACCCATCGCGCCCGCGGTGAGCAGGGCTATGAGGCCTTGGTCGCCGTGGCGGCGGGGCGTGTGTCCCATGGCTGTCCGTCCTCCGGGTGTTCTGCGGGCCGCCGGACCGCGGTCCGCGGGCTACGGGTCACGGGTGATGGCGGGACCGGGGGCGGCCCCGGCCTCCCGGGTACGGCAGGCGTGTCCGGGAGGCGGGGACGCGGTCCGGCGGACCGGGCGGTGCCGGTACCGGCCGGCGATTCCGGGGGTACCGGATCAGGCCGAGCCGTCCGCCCGGCGGCGGCGCACCATCCATACGCCACCGGCGGCAGCCGCCAGCAGGACGCCCGCACCCGCGATGATCTCCGTGGTGTCGGAGTTCTCACTGGTGGCACCCAGGCCGGTCTTCGTCTTGCCGTGCGGGGTGGTGCCCGAGGAGACCCGCACCGTGGCGGAGATCTCCGTGCCGTTGGAGCACTTGCCGCCGATGCCGTAGCTGCCCGGCTTGGTACTGGCCGGCACCCGCAGCGAGCCCTGCACGTTTTCGGTGTGCGTCTGGCCTTTCGAGGACAGCGTGACCTTGCCTGCGCCCAGGGTGCTGGCATCGACGGTGGCCGAGCCGTCCTTGCCGCAGGCACTGCTGTTGAGGTTGACCGACTTGCCGGCCTGGACCGGGTTGGGCGTCACCTCAAGGTTGCCGGTGGCGGCGAACGCCGCGGAGGTGGACAGGCCGAGGGCGGCGACGGACAGTGCGGCACCGGTGAGAACGCGAGTGGAACGCATGTGACGAACCTCCACGAAGCGCGGACCGCGGCACACCTCTGCACCGCGAGGGAAGTTGGGGGAGTTCCGCGCCTCCTGCATCCGAGGTAAACGGCCGGGCGAGCCGGGAGCCTGTTGACGTGTTGTCAGAACTCCCGTGCATCGTCGGCGTGTCGCGCATGATCGGTTACGTTTGGGCAGGTCAGGGGTGAAGTGGTGGTGACGTTCGGTGATGTTGCGGATTGGGATGAACGGGTGACGGATATTTCCCGCGGAATGTGGTAGTGGCGCTGCGTAATCGGGTGTGACGGAGGGTGTTCGGCGGGATGCCGGCGGGGTCTCCGGCGGGATGTGCCGGCGGGGTGTCCGAGGGTGCCCCGGGTCCGGTCCGTGCGGCCCCGCCGCGCCTCATCCCGGCCGGACGAAACCGCTCTCGTACGCCGCGATCACCGCCTGGGTCCGGTCCCGTACGCCCAGCTTGGCCAGCACCCCCGCGACATGCGTCTTGACCGTCGCCGGGCCGACCGCCAGCCGGTCCGCGATCTCCGCGTTCGTCAGGCCCTTGGTCATCAGGTGCAGTACGTCCGCCTCACGGTCGGACAGGCGCGCCCGCAGGGCCCGCGCCGTGTCGCGCGCGGCCCGCGCCCCCGCGTACCGGGCGGCCAGCTCCCGTACCGCCGCCGGGAACAGCAGCGAATCGCTGCGCGCCACCATCCGCACCGCCTGCACCAGGTCCTCCACACCGGCCCGCTTCAGCAGGAAGCCGCTGGCACCGGCGCGCAGCGCGTCGTACACGTACGCGTCGTTCTCGAAGGTCGTCACCACGATGACGCGCGGCGGCTCCGCCATGCCCGCCAGCACCTGTTCGGTCGCGCGGATACCGTCGATCTCCGGCATCCGTACGTCCATCAGCACGATGTCCGGCCGCAGTTCGCGGATCAGCGGAATCGCCTCCGCGCCGGTGGCCGCCTCGCCGACGACCTCCATGTCCGGCTCGGCGCCGAGGATCGCGCGCAGCGCCGTACGCACCATCCGCTCGTCGTCCGCGAGGACGATGCGCAGCGGGGGAGTGGTGGCAGCAGGGGAGTCGGCAGCGTCGGCGGTGCCGGTGGTACTCGTGCGGGCGCTCGGGCGGCCCTCGTCCGGGGCGCTCATCGGGCCGTCCCCAACGGGAGCCGTACGGTCAGCAGCCACACGCCGTCCCGGCCAGCGGCCCGTGCCTCGCCGCCCAGCAGGCGGGCGCGTTCGGCGATGCCGTGCAGGCCGCGGCCGCCGCCGGAGCGGGGCGCACGCCCGGCCGTACCCTGTGGTGGGTCCGCCTTCGGGCTCTTCACCGCATCCCCCATCGTGTTCCTCATCGGGTTCTCCACCGTGATCCTCAACTCGTCCGGGTCCAGGGCGATCCGCAGCCGCACCGGTACGGCACCGGCGTGCCGCAACGCGTTGCTGAGACCTTCCTGCACCATCCGGTACGCCTCCCGCGAGACCAGCGGCGACAGCCCCTCGCATCCGTCGTCGACGTCCGCCTCGATCCGCAGCCCGGCGGCGCGGGTGCGGTCCAGCAGGCCGCCCAGGGCATCCAGCGTCGGCGCGGGCGCCGGTGCGGTGGTCCGGCTGTCCCCGTCCTCCCGCAGCAGGCCCAGTACGGTGTCGAGTTCGGCGACCGCGTCACGGGTGGTCTCCTCGATGGCGGTGAGCGCCTGCCGCGCGAACTCGGGGTCGGAGTCCAGCACCCGGCGGGCCGCGCCGGCCTGGAGGGTGACCGCGCTGAGCGCGTGCCCCACGGAGTCGTGCAGTTCGCGGGCAAGCCGGTTGCGGGAGGCGAGGTCGGCGGCCCGGCGTTCGGCGGCGGCCAGCCGGTCGGCGGGCGTACGGCCCAGCAGTACGGGCGCCAGGCGGGCCAGCAGCGCCCCGGCCGCCCAGGAGGTGCCCGCCACCAGGGCGAGCAGCCCGAGGCCGGTGAGCGGACCGAGCACGCCGCCCGCCAGTGTGGGCCAGCCCAGTTCCTCGTGCCGCAGCGGGTCCGTGACCGGCAGGAGGACCAGCATCACGGCGGCGGGCGGCGCCGACAGCGTCATGCCGCTGACGATGCCGCCGGCGGCCAGGTGCGCCACGAACCACAGGGCCGTACGCCGTCGGGCCGCCCACGAGTCGGCGGGCTCCTCGGCCAGTTCGGCCGCCACGTCCGGGGGCAGGCCGCACAGCGACCGTGTCGCGGCCGACTCCAGGGTGCGCAGCAGCGGGAAGAGCAGCGCGCTGAGGGCGGCGACCGGCAGGGCCGCACCGAACGCGGCGAACTGCCACGGGAAGTCGAAGAACGGGTTCACGCCGTCGACGACCAGCGGCGCGAGGATCATCATCAGCAGGAAGTACGGCATCAGCAAGGCGCCGCCGAGGATGAGATGCACCCAGCGGCGGAAGGTCACCCGCATCGCGCGGCCTCCGGGGCGGCCGGCGTGGTGGCGTGCCGCTCGGCGAAGAAATGGGCGCCGGTGACGGCGACGAGCATCCCGACGATCATCTGCACAGCGTAAGTCAGGCTCATCAGCGGTGTGGACGTACGGGCGTCGGCCGCCGTCGCCGTGAGCGTGGTGAGCATCATCCAGCCGCCCCAGCAGGCCAGCGCCGCCGAACCCGTCCAGGCCGCGGCCAGCGGCAGCAGCAGGGGCGTCCGGCCGCCGCGCCGGAAGCCGACCGACATTACGCCCACGGCGGTGAGCAGCGCGAACAGCACGTACGCCGCGTCGTTGAGACGGGCGTCGAGATCCTGGGCGGCCAGCCGCGCGGCGCTCAGCCCGACGCCCTGACCGGACGCCCACAGGCCGTGTACGGCGGCGGGGAGTACGGCCGCCACGGCGGCGGCGACCGCGGCCGGCCGCCGCGCGGGCAGCGTCGGAGTGACCGGCAGCGCACCGGTCCGGCCGCGCCACAGGCGGCCCCAGCGGTCCCGCGCGTACAGCACGAACAGGGTGCCCAGCGCCAGGCCCTGCACGATGAACCCGCCGTAGACCAGGCCCCACACCCACGGCGCCAGCAGCCCGTCCGGCCCGTCCGCCGCCGTACCCGTACCCGTACTGTCCCCGGCATCCCCGCGTACCAGCGCGCACAGCATCTGTACGGGGAAGACCACGGTGATCGGGGCAAGCAGGCCGGTGGCGCACCACATGGTCAGCGCCGGCAGCCAGGACGGCACCCGGCGCCCCCAGGGCCGGGTCAGCAGGAACGCCAGCACGATCACGGCCGCGTCCATCAGGACGGTCAGGGCGTTCAGCGTCATCAGGGAGTTGCCGTCCCGGCGCAGGGCGCTGCCCAGGGGGATGCCGACGCGGCTGCCCGAGAGCCAGGCGAGTTTGAGCGAGAGGTACGGGACGCAGGCCACGAGTGTGACCGTCCGCAGCGCGGCGCGTGTGCGGTCCCTGCGGGCCGGCGGTGTCCCCGCTGGTGAGGAGTTCATGCCAGCAGGCTCCCGGGTCCGGACGCCCCGGGGCCTCACCCGCGGCGACGATCCCCTTCCGCCGCACGGCGGAGGGACGGCGGGCGGCGGGAGGAGCCATCCCGGCCCCGTCAGAGCCGCTCCGGCCCTTCGGAACCGCTCCGGCCCCTCAGACCGCCCCGGCCCCTCAGACCCGCCCCGACCCCTCAGAGCCGCCGCGTCGCCAAGGTCAGCCGGTCCCGGGCGTCGAACAGCGCGTCCTTGATCAACTGCTCGTGCCCCGGAGTCAGCCGGGCCACCGGCACCGAGCAGCTGACCGCGTCCCGCGCCGGGGTGCGGTACGGGATCGCCACACCGAAGCACCGCAGGCCCAGCGTGTTCTCCTCGCGGTCCACGGCATACCCCTGCTCGCGCACCAGGCGCAGTTCGCCGATGAGCCGCTCGCGGTCGGTGATGGTGTGCTCGGTGAGGGCGTCCAGCTTCTCAGGGAGGAGTGCCCGTACCTGGTCGTCGGTGTACGTGGCGAGCAGCGCCTTGCCCAGGGACGTGGAGTGGGCGGGCAGCCGGCGGCCGACGCGGGTGAACGGGCGCAGATAGTGCTGGGACTGGCGGGTGGCGAGATAGACGACGTTGGTGCCGTCCAGCCGGGCCAGGTGAATGGTTTCGGTGGTGTCGTCGGAGAGCCGGTCCAGGGTGGGGCGGGCGGCGGCCACCACCTCGTCCCCGTCGATGTACGAGGTGCCGACCAGCAGCGCGCGGACGCCGATGCCGTACCGGGTGCCGGTGGCGTCGGTCTCCACCCAGCCCAGGTCGACGAGGGTGCGCAGCAGCATGTAGAGGCTGGACTTCGGGTAACCGACGGCCTCCTGGACGGAGGCGAGGCTGTGCATACCGGGGCGGCCCGCGAAGTACTCCAGCAACTCCACCGTACGCACAGCGGACTTGACCTGTGCTCCGGCGGCCTCGGCAGCGGACATCGGCCTTGACCCCTCAGTTCGGACAGCCATAGAGTCCCCGCGGACGTCACATTCACCACCTGGGACGGCGTTCAGCATACCGAACAGCGTCCTGGGCGCGGCAAGAGTTCGCTGGGAGGAATGCGCGGTGGCAGCAGCACCAGTCTGGAGTGCCGACCCCCGTACCGGGAAGCGGCGGGAGCAGGTTGCGGTGGAGGCCACGGCGGCCGAGGTCGACGCCGCCGTACGGGCCGCACACGACGCCCGCGGCGCGCTCGCCGACCGCGGCACACGGGCCGCCCTGCTGCGCCGCGCCGCCGGCCTGCTGGACGGCGCCGGTGAACGGATCGTCGAGGCCGCCGACGCGGAGACCGCGCTCGGCCCCGGCCGGCTCACCGGCGAACTGGCCCGCACCACCTACCAGTTGCGCGCCTTCGCCGACATCGTCGAAGAGGGCGCCTTCCTCGACGTACTGATCGACCACGCCGACCCCGCGCTCACCCCGCCCCGCCCCGACCTGCGCCGCTACAAGATCCCGCTCGGCGTCGTCGCCGTCTACGCGGCCAGCAACTTCCCGCTCGCCTTCTCCGTACCCGGCGGCGACACCGCCAGCGCCCTCGCCGCCGGCTGCCCGGTTGTCGTCAAGGGCCACCCCGACCACCCGGCCACCTCCGAACTGTGCGCCGCCCTGCTGCGCCGCGCCGCCACCGAAACCGGCCTGCCCGCGGACGTCATCGGCCTGGTGCACGGCTTCGAGGCCGGCATCGAACTGGTCCGGCACCCGCTCGTCGCCGCCGCCGGCTTCACCGGCTCGGTACGCGGCGGACGCGCCTTGTACGACGCGGCCGCCGCCCGCCCGCACCCGATCCCCTTCCACGGCGAACTCGGCAGCCTCAACCCGGTCGTGGTCACCGAAGCCGCCGCCGAGGAACGCGCCGAACAGATCGGCACCGGCCTGGCCGGCTCGATGACCCTCGGCACCGGCCAGTTCTGCGTCAAACCCGGACTCGTCCTCGCGCCGCACGGCCCGTCCGGCGACCGCCTGGAACGCTCCCTCACGGAGGCCGTCAGCAACACCGAGGCCGGGGTCCTCCTGGACCACCGGATGCGCGACGCCTTCATCGACGGCGTACGGGAACGGGCCGCACTCCCGGACGTCGAGGCCCCCGTGACACCCGGCGCGGGCGGCGAACACACCGTCAGCGCGGGCTTCCTCACCGTCCCGGCGGCCCGGCTCGCCGCGGACGGCGGCACCCACGACCTGCTCCTGGAAGAGTGCTTCGGACCGGTCACCGTCCTCGCGCGCTACACCGACGAGGCCGAGATCGGCGCCGTACTGGCCCGGCTGCCCGGCAACCTCACCGCGACGCTCCAGCTGGGGGCGGCGGAGTGCGCGGGGGAGGACGGGCGGCCGGGTGCCGACGGCGACTCGGACTGCGACTCGGACGGCGACGGTACGGGACGCGGCGCGCGGCTGCTGGCCGCGCTCACCCCGCTGGCCGGCCGGGTACTCGTCAACGGCTGGCCGACCGGCGTCGCCGTGGCCCCCGCCCAGCACCACGGCGGCCCCTACCCGGCCACCACCTCCACCGCCACCTCCGTCGGCGGCACGGCGATCGAACGCTGGCTGCGGCCGGTCGCCTACCAGGACACCCCACCCGCCCTGCTCCCGCCGGAACTGCGCGAGGACAACCCGCTGAAGCTGCCCCGCCGCGTCAACGGCCGGGCCGAAAGGTGACCCACGCCCCCATGCCTCACGGCCCCATGCCTGACGCCGCCATGCCCCACACACCGCAGGCCCCCGGCCCCGCCGTCCGCCACGCGACGACCGCCGACCTCGACGCCATAGCCGACCTGCAGTCCCGCGCCCGCGCGACGTACTACCGCGGCCGCATCCCCGACGCGCTGCTCGACGCCCCGGCCGAGCGCGAACGGTGGCGTGCGGGCTGGCAGCGCGCGCTGGAGCGCCCGGACGCCACCGTGCTGTGCGCGGAACGGGACGGCACGATCGTCGGCGTCGCCTCCTACCGCCACGAAGACGGCGCGCCCGCGGACACCGTCAAGCTCTTCCAGTTCCACGTCGACCCCGACCACTGGCGCGTCGGCATCGGCACCGTGCTGCACCGCACCTGCGTGGCCGACTGGCGAGCGGCCGGCACCACCACCGCCCACCTGGAGGTGTACTGGCACAACCAGCGCGCCCGCGCTTTCTACACCCGGCACGGCTGGCAGCCCGACGAGTCCCGACGCCCCGCCCCCGACGCCACCCACCTCGACCTCGTACTGCCGCTCAGCCCTGCCGACGCCCGATGAGCTGGAGCCGCTCGGCGGTGTGCCCGTCCAGCGTCTCGACCGTGTCCGTGCGCTCGGCCTCCACCACGAAGCCGTGCGCCCGGAGCAGCCCGCGCAGCCGGTCCGGCTCGTGGTGCCGGAACACGCCGCCGTCGGGCGTCTCGAACACCCCGTACGTCCCATACCGGTCCACGTACTCCGCGTACCGCGCCAGGTTCCGCCGGTCGCTCTGCAACGGCAGGTCACTGACGTACAGCACCCCGCCCGGCCGTACCAGCCGCCCCAGCTCCGCGACGATCTCCCGCTGGGCCCCGGAGCCGGGCACACAGGTCAGTACGGCGAACAGCAGCGCGGCCCCGAAACTCCCGTCCTCGAACGGCAGCGGCAGCGCGGGACAGCGCGTGAGCCGCAGCCCCGGATGCTCCCGGCCGCCCCGCTCCACCAGCGCCCGGGACACATCCACCCCACGCACGTCCGCGTACCCCGCCGCCACCAGCTCGGCGGTCAGCCGCCCGTATCCGCAGCCGTAGTCCAGCACCGGCACGTCCCGCGGCAGATACGCGTCCAGCAGCTCCGGGTCCAACGGGTGGGTGAACGTCTTGGCCGCCCCGGCGCCTTCCCAGAACCCCGGCACTTCCTGCCGCATCTCCATGAGCGGACGGTATCCCGGAAGCGGCGGGCGTCCGCTCATTTCGTGCGCTTCAGCGGTTTCGAAAAGGTGTTGACGGGTTCTTCCATGTGCTTCATGTACTTCGTGTGTCCGGTCTCGTCCGCGTGCGCACGAATCCAGTGGTTCAGCTGTGCAGGGGAGTCCCATGCGCTGGAGCGGATACCGCACGCCTTGCCACCGGTTTCGGTGACGCATTCGGCGACGTGCTCCCGGTGCCGGTGATCTGAATTTCCATGCGCGTCGGCGCGGGAGTGGGGGTTGTCATGGACTTGCCTTCGCCGGTGCGCACATGGAGCACGCCTGCGTGTCCGTGCGAACGCATGATGCGGGAGAAGTGCTTGCGGCCGGGGCTGGTCATCTGTGGTCACCGTTTCTGGAAGTGCGGCGGACCGCGGGGGCTACGTGTTGCGGTTGTCTGCTCACAGAGTGCCGCGTCAGGCGTACGGTCGATAGGACTGAAGGCTTTCCAAGCCACCTGGAAAACCAGGGAGTTGTACACATGAGCGAAAATCTCCCCGCGCCACGCCCCGAACCACGCAACGGCCTTGAGTGGTTCGTGCCGTACCTGCTGATGGAGGAGAAGGCGGCGCAAATTCTCGACTTCTCGCCATTCCTGGTCATGGGGGTTCTGCAGACCTTCGCCTACGCCGAAGCGCTGTACCGTGCCGCAAACCCGCGCTACTCGGACGACGTGATCAAAGAGAAGGTCACATGGCGACTCCAGCGAAGGGACGTCTTGGAGCGTCCAGACCCGCCACTGCTGTGGGTTGTGCTGGATGAGTCGTGTTTGCGCCGGGAGGTTGGGGGCCGCTCCGTCATGCGTGGCCAGATGGAGCACCTGTTGCAGGTGTCGGAGACGCCCAACGCCACCGTTCAAGTACTGCCGTTCGACTCTGGCGCACCTCCGGCGGCAGAGCCGTTTACGCTGCTGACGTTCGATGACGGCTCGGCGCCGGTGCTCTACTCGGAAGCGCAGGGGCTGGGGCGGGTCATCGATTCGGCGTCCGTGGTGGCCACAGGTACGAGCAGGTACGAACGGCTACGCGCGGACGCTCTGTCCCCAGAGAAGTCACTCCGCGCACTGCGTGAAGCGATCAAGGGGTACGCGCGATGAAGATAGGGAAGCCCATCCGTTGGGTGAAGAGCACATACAGCAGCGGGGACGGCGGCCAGTGCCTCGAATGGGCGCCGTCGCGCGCCGCAACCACCGGGGAGTACCTGATCCGGGACAGCAAGTTCCCGGACGGCCCCCACTTGACGCTCACCGGTGACGCCTTCGTCGGGCTCGTCCGGTTCGCCCGGCGGGCTGCCGTCTGATCTTGGGCGGCACGCCCGCAAGCCCCGCCCTCCCCGCAACGGGGCGGCGGGGCATCTCCATGCCCCGCGCGGCCTGCGCGCCGTATGCCCCTCCACCCCGGGAATAGTCACCGGCCCCGGAAGGTTGTCCGCCACTGTCCCCTTTCGTGCTGAACATCTGAGGAAATACCTGCCATGCGCGTCGAGATCTGGGCGGATATCGCCTGCCCCTGGTGCTACATCGGTAAGGCCCGCTTCGAGAAGGGCCTGGCCGGGTTCGCGCATCGGGGTGCGGTGGAGGTCGTCCACCGGTCGTTCGAGCTGGATCCGGAGGGGGCGCCGGCGGGGGATGTGCCGGTGCTGGAGATGCTCTCGCGGAAGTACGGGGTGTCGCGGGAGCAGGCCGAGGCCATGGAGGCGCGGGTGGCCGAGGCGGCGGCGGGGGAGGGGCTCGGGTATCGGTCGGACCGGATGCACGGGAACACCTTTGACCTGCACCGGCTGCTGCACCTGGCCAAGGAGCGGGGTGTGCAGGACGCGCTGCTCGGCGCGCTGTACCGGGCCAATTTCGCGGAGGCGCGGCCGCTGGGGGACGCGGACGTGCTGACCGGGGTCGCGGTGGCCGCGGGACTGGGCGAGGAGGACGTGCGCCGGGTGCTGGCGGACCGGGACGCCTACGCGGAGGCGGTGCGGGCCGATGAGCGGGAGGCGGCGGAGCTGGGGGCGCGGAGCGTGCCGTTCTTCGTCATCGACCGGCGGTACGGCATTTCCGGCGGGCAGCCCGCCGAGGTGTTCCGGCAAGCGCTGGAGCAGGCGTGGGAGGAAGGGGAGGAAGGGGGGACGTCCGCGTCGGTGGGCGGGGGTGGTCAGGCGGACGCGCCGGGGTGTGAGGGGGACGTGTGCCGACCAGGTACGGGGACCGGTACGGGGAAGTGATTGCGGCGGGGCCGGACGGAGCGGCAAGGCGCTGAGCTGCGCGGATAAGGTGCGCTTGGCGCCGCTCCAAAGATATTTGCCATGGACGGCGGGCGGCCCGGCGGTCACAGTGGTGCCATGCAGCGCATCGAGCCACTCGGCGGGGGCGAATTCGCGCCCTCGACGACGTACCTGAACTCCGCATCCAGCGGCCTGATCCCCGCCCGTTCCGCCGCCGCTCTGCGGGCGGCCGTCGAGGAGTCCGTTTCCTACGGGAGCATGGGCCGGGACTATTTCGGTCCGGCGGACGCCTCCCGGGCCGCCTTCGCCCGGCTGGTGCACGTGGCGCCGGAGCGGGTCGCGATCGGCGGCGCGGTCGCGGTGCACGCCGCGCTGATCGCCGGGTCGCTCCCGAACGGGGCCGAAGTATTGGTGTCTGAGGGCGAGTTCAGTTCACTGGTCAACCCGTTCGCCGCCCGGTACGGGATCAAGCTGCGCACCGCGCCGCTCACCCGGCTGGCCGACGCGGTGCGGCCCGGTACGGCGCTCGTCGCGTTCAGTGCCGTCCAGGCCCTGGACGGGCGGATCGCCGACATGGAGACGATACGGGCCGCCGCCGGGGCCCACGGCGCGCGCACTCTCGTGGACGCCACGCAGGCCGCCGGCTGGCTGCCGCTGCGGGCCGGTGACTTCGATTACGTGGTGTGCGGGGCGTTCAAGTGGCTGCTGTGCCCGCGCGGCGCGTCCTTCCTGGTATGCGGTGATGACGGGCTGGACGCGCTGCACGCCGGGTGGGTGGCGGGCGCGGACCCGATGGAGTCCAACTACGGGCCGCTCCGGAACCTCGCGGTCGGGGCGCGCCGTTACGACGAGCCGCACGCCAACTTCTCGTACATCGGCGCCGCGCAGTCCCTCGCCCTGCTGAACGAGATCGGTGTCGAGACCGTGTACGCGCACAATGCGGCGCTCGCCGACCGGTACCGCGCGGGGATCACGGCGCTCGGCCATACCCCGCTGCCCGCGCCCGGCTCGGCGATCGTGTCCGTGCCGGGGCTCGCGGACGCGGCGGACCGGCTGGAGGCGGCGGGCGTACGGGCCGCCGTGCGCGCGGGCAACCTCCGTGCCGCCTTCCATCTCTACAACTCGTCGGATGACGTGGACCGGTTGCTGGAGGTGGTGGGGAGAAGGTAGGAGGGGCCCGCCTCAGATTTCTTCGCGGACCATCCGCCGCAGGCGGTCCAGCACCGCGCCGTCGCTGACCCGCAGCCCGTCGTGCTCCCACTCATTGGTCACCCAGGGCCGCAGCCCGCGGATCTCCCGCGCGGTCTCCAGGGAGTGGGCGGCGTCGACGTACATGTCGTCGGCGTAGACGGCGGCCGCGGCCGGGACCTCGTTGGCCGCGAGGCGGTCGGGGTCGTACAGATCGGGCCAGTCGGCGCGTGCGGCCAGGAGCTGTGCCGTCTCCTTGAGGGGGCGCAGCGACGGGTCGGTGTCGAAGTGCCAGGGGTAGACCATCTCGCCGGTGAAGTGGACCGGCCGCCCGCCGTCCAGCGCCGTGTCCACGTCGAACTCGGGGAATTCGGCGCGGACCTGGTGGGCCGCCCAGCCGGTGCTCTTCGTTTCGGTCGACCGCTGGGCGTAGATCGCTTCGTGGAGGACGGCGTACAGCGGGGTGGCGGTGTAGGAGAGGTGGCCCTGCACGGCCTGCAGGAAGGATTCCGCCAGTTCGGGACCCGCGGGGCCGGTCACCCACGCGTCCTCGATCAGGTAGTGCAGGACGTACGAGCCGGTGCCGGTGCCCAGCATCTGGCCCAGCGCCTGGAACGCCTCCGCCGTCAGCTGCCCGCCGCCGGGCAGCCGGGCCGGGTGCTCGCGCAGATGCGCGGCGATGCGGCGGACGCGCTCGATGTCCTGCGGGTAGCGCGCGTAGTGCGCGGCGTTCTTGCGGGCCACCCTCGGGTACGCGGCCCGGTAGACGTCCTCCGCCGTGGCCCGCAGCCCCGGCAGGCCGCCCGTGATCATGACCTCGCGCAGGCCCTCGGGCGCGTACGAGAGGTAGGTCGTGGCGCAGAAGCCGCCGAAGCTCTGCCCCAGGACGCTCCACCGCTCGTCAGGCCCGGCCAGCTCACGGCGGAACAGCTCGGCGTCCCGCACGATCGCGTCGGCGCGGAAATGCGCCAGGTACGCGACCTGTTCGCGCGGCCCGCCGCGCAGCGCGAGAGTCTGCCGGTTGGCCGGTGCGGAACGGCCGGTGCCCCGCTGGTCCAGCAGCAGCACCCGGTAGTGGTCCAGCGCGCGCACCAGCCAGGAGTCCCGGCCCAGCGGGCGCGGCGACGCGCAGCCGGGGCCGCCCTGGAGGTAGACCAGCCAGGGCAGCGCCTCGTGTTCCCGGCCGGGCGCCACGGCCTCGCGCCCGTACACCGTCAGCCGTTCGCCGTCCGGTGCGGCGTGGTCCAGCGGCACGTCCAGGAAGTGATCGGTCAGTACGACACCGGGCAGCCGGTCGGCACTCATGTACGCTCCTTCGTCTTCTTCGGCCCCGCGTCCCTCGGACGCCCTGGGGATCGTCCGGCACCCGTGGGGCGCCGCGCAATTCGGCCGGACGGACGGCTACCGCGAAGGAGGGCGAAAGGCTAGGAATGTCACCACACACTCACGAGGTGGTGCCGGTGGACGGGACAACCAGGTACCCGCCGCGCGACCGGGAGCTGCACCGGCGGCTGGTGTACGGGGACGAATCCGCGCTGGGCGAGGCGTACGACGCCTACGGAGCGCTGGTCAGGACGGTGGCCCGGAGGGTCACCGGCAGTGCGGCGGTCGCCGACGAGGTGACGCAGCGCGTCTTCATCGAACTGTGGACGTGCCCGTACGGCTTCGAACCGGGCCACGGATCGCTGCGCGCGTGGCTGAGCATCCGCGGCCACCTCGGCGCGGTGGCCCGGGCGCGGGAGGCGGAGGCCGAGCGTGCGGCGTGCGGTACGGAGCCGGAGGCGGCGGCGCACGATTCCCTCGAAGAGGCACGGGCGGCGCTGCACACCGCGGTCACCGAACTGCCCCTGCCGGAGCGGGAGGCACTGCACCTGGCGTGCTTCGCCGGACGTACCTACCGGCAGGTCGCGGTGGAACTGGGCATCGCGGAGGCGGCAGCCACCGCACGGCTGCGCAATGCCCTGTGCGCGCTGGCCGACCGGCTCGCCGGACCGCCGCCCGCGAACCCCGGCAGCCCGGCCGACGAAGCGCGGGACGAGTGCTGAATGCCGGGCGGCGCCCGCGGGCAGCAAGGGAAGCGACAGGATGGGCGCGCGGGCCGGCCGGGCGGCGGACAGGCGGACAGGGAAGAGGGGCGTGCGATGGGCGCGGGAGGCAGGAACGGCCGGGGCGGGGCGGACGGTTCGGGAGGTACGGATAATCCCGGTGGTGCCGGTGGTCCGGATGGTCCTAGTGGTTCCGGTGGTCCGAGTGGAAGTGGAGGGCCGGGAGGGAGTGGAGGGCCCGGTGGGAGTGGAGGGCCGGAGGATCCCGGGAATCCCACCGGTCCGGACGGTCTCGGTGAGCCCGGCGGGGCGGACGGCCCTTCCGCCGTGCACGAGGAGGTCAGCGCGCTGCTCGCGGCGTGGGCCCTCGGCGCCGACATGCCGGGCGACGATGCACGGGTACGCGACCACCTGCGCGACTGTGCCCCCTGCGCGGCCGAGGCCCGTCGGCTGCGGGAGACCGTACGGCTGCTGGACGAACCGGCACCCGGCGGGACGGGCCGCGGAGCCGGGCGCAAGGCGAACGCGGGGATGGCACGCGGGCGGCTGATGGCCGCGGCCCGCGCCGCGCGGCCCGGCCAGATTCCGCTGGCCGCGCACGCCGCCCCGTACGCCGGGGCGGTGGCCTGCCTGGACGCGCTGCTGCGGGAGCTGGACCGTGCCCCGGCGCGCTGGGGAACCCCCGTCGTGCACGACTGGGACGTCCAGGGCACCGTCGCGCACTTGGTCGCGGCCGACGAAGTGCTGGCCGAACGGCTGGGCCTGGCGCCGGTGACGGAGGCGGGCACGGGCCTGGGGCCGGCGCCCGGGGCGCGGCCGGAAGAGGGCTTCGGGCCGGCGGCCGGTACGGAGCCGGGCGCGCTGTCGGCGGGCCGGGCGGCCGGCGCGGGCGCTCCCTGGGAGCTGCGCTGGGCGGCCCGTACGAACGAGGTGGTGGCCTACGAGCACACCCGGCCGCCCGCCGAGACCCGGGAGGCGTGGCGCACCCAGGCGCACGGGCTGCTCGCGCTGCCCGAGGCGGGCGACGAGCAACTGGCCGCCATGGCCACGACCCTGATGGGCCTGCGGCTGCCGGTCGCCGACCACTACGCCATCCGCGCGTTCGAGACGTGGGTGCACACCCGGGACATCGGGCGGGCGCTGGGCCACACCGTGCCGCCGCCGCTGCCGGTGCATCTGCAGCGGTTCCTGGGGCTGGCGGTACGCATTCTGGACCTGGCGCTGGGCCCGGACGCGCGGCCGGTGCTGCTGTCGGTGGAGGGCGAGGCGGGCGGCGACTGGGTGCTCGGCTCGGACGCCGAGCCGATCGCCGCCGAACTGGTCCTGGAGGCCACCGATTTCCTGCTGCTCATCGGCGGCCGACAGGACCTGGACGAGATCGCGCGCGGCCAGGCAGGCGACGCGGCCGCCTCGCAGCGGCTGCTGGAGACGGCCACGTCGCTGGCCTGGCTCTGAGGGAGGGCCGGTGTCCGCACCCCGGCCGGACGACCGGGGTGCGGACACCGGCTTGACGCCGTGCCGTGGTGCCCCGTCGGCACCGTACGGCGCGGGTGCTACTTCACGGGGGTGAAGTCACGTGCGCCGATGTACTCCGGGCGCGGGACCGGCGCCGCGAAGGGCTCCACCGCGGTGTTCTCCACGCTGTTGAACACGATGAAGACGTTGCTGCGCGGGTACGGCGTGATGTTGTCGCCGGAACCGTGCATGCAGTTGCAGTCGAACCAGGTGGCCGAACCGGCCTTGCCGGTGAACAGCTTGATGCCGTGCGCGTCGGCCAGCTTGGTCAGCGCCTCGTCCGAAGGCGTGCCCGCGTCCTGCATCTGCAGCGACTTCTTGTAGTTGTCCCGCGGGGTCTCGCCGGAGCACCCGAGGAAGTGCCGGTGCGAACCCGGCATGATCATCAGGCCGCCGTTGGTGTCGTGGTTCTCCGTCAGCGCGATCGAGACCGACACGGTCCGCATGTTCGGCAGGCCGTCCTCGGCGTGCCAGGTCTCGAAGTCGGAGTGCCAGTAGAACCCGGAGGCACCGAAGCCCGGCTTGACGTTGATCCTGGACTGGTGGACGTACACGTCCGAGCCGAGGATCTGACGGGCGCGTCCCACCACGCGCGGGTCGGAGACCAGCTTGGCGAACACCTCGCTGATCTTGTGCACCTCGAAGACGGACCGGATCTCCTGGGATTTCGGCTCGACGATGGAGCGGTCGTCCGCCCGCATCGCCGGGTCGTTGACCAGCCGGTCCAGTTCGGCGCGGTACACCGCGACCTCTTCCGCCGTCAGCAGCTCCCCGATGGCGAAGAAACCGTCGCGTTCGAAGTCGCTCAGCTCGGCCGGCTGGAAGGGCCCCTCCGTGCCGGGCTGCGACCACACCACCGGGTCCTGTCGCGGGGTCATCACCTCGGTGGTCCCCCGGGTCGGGTACAGGTCGGCGGTGCGCTCGGGTGCGGTGGTCATGGTGTTGCCTTCCTCTCCTCTCGTACGTGCTTTCCTTCTCGCGCCTTCCTCAGCTGCCGGACGGGGCAGGGGGTGCGCCGAGCGTCAGCCGTTCTGGGCCGACGGCTCGGGCTCGGGCTCGGTGAGCAGCGGGTACACGCCGTTCTCGTCGTGGTCCTCGCGGCCCGTCACCGGCGGGTTGAAGACACACACGCAGCGGAAGTCCTCCTTGATGCGCATGGTGTGCTTCTCGTGCCCGTCGAGCAGGTACATCGTGCCCGGGGTGATGGTGTGCTTCTCACCGGTCTCGTCGTTGGTGAGCTCGGCCTCGCCCTCCACGCACAGCACGGCCTCGATGTGGTTGGCGTACCACATCGACGTCTCGGTGCCCGCGTACAGCGTGGTCTCGTGCAGCGAGAAGCCGACGCGCTCCTTGGCGAGCACGATGCGCTTGCTCTCCCACGTGCCCGACTTGGCCTTGACGTGGCGGTCGGTGCCTTCGATGTCCTTGAAGGATCGGACGATCACGGTGTTCTCGTACCTTTCTGTGGTGCGGACAAGGAGTGGTGCGGTTGCGGGGTGCGCTCAGGCGCAGTCGCGGACCGCGCGGGCGAGGATGCGAAGCCCCTCGTCCAGCTCCTCGGGGGTGGTCGTCAGCGCCGGCAGCAGCTTGACGACCTCACTCTCCGGGCCGGAGGTCTCGATGAGCAGACCCAGCTCGAAGGCGCGCTTGGCGATCTTGTTGGCGAGCGGCTTGTCGGAGCACTCCAGGCCCCAGACCATGCCGCGGCCGCGGTACTCGGCGATGGAGGCGGGGTGCTCCTCGACGATGGCGCGCAGGTGCGACTCGATGATCTCGCCGCGGGCCAGCGTCTGCTTCTCCATCTGCCCGTCGGCCCAGTACGTGTCCAGGGCCGCGGCGGCGGTGACGAAGGCCGGGTTGTTGCCGCGGAAGGTGCCGTTGTGCTCGCCCGGCTCCCAGATGTCCAGCTCCGGCTTGAACAGGGTGAGCGCGAGCGGCAGGCCGTAGCCGCTGATGGACTTCGAGACGGTGACGATGTCCGGCACGATGCCCGCCTCCTCGAAGGAGAAGAACGCGCCGGTGCGGCCGCAGCCCATCTGGATGTCGTCGACGATCAGCAGCATGTCGCGGCGCTTGCACAGGTCGGACAGCGCGCGCAGCCACTCGGCGCGGGCCACGTTGATGCCGCCCTCGCCCTGGACCGTCTCGACGATCACGGCGGCCGGGGTGTTCAGGCCGGAGCCGCTGTCCTCCAGCAGGCGCTCGAACCAGAGGAAGTCCGGGTAGGTGCCGTCGAGGTAGTGGTCGAACGGCATCGGGGTGCCGTGCACGAGCGGGATGCCGGCACCGGCGCGCTTGAAGGCGTTGCCGGTGACCGCGAGGGCGCCCAGCGACATGCCGTGGAAGGCGTTGGTGAACGAGACGATCGACTCGCGGCCCTTGACCTTACGGGCCAGCTTGAGCGCGGCCTCCACGGCGTTGGCGCCCGTCGGGCCCGGGAACATGACCTTGTACGGCAGGTCGCGGGGGCGCAGGATGGTGTTCTGGAACGTCTCCAGGAACGCGCGCTTGGCCGTGGTGGACATGTCCAGGCCGTGGGTGACGCCGTCGCGCTCGATGTAGTCGATCAGGGCGCGTTTGAGTACGGGGTTGTTGTGCCCGTAGTTCAGCGACCCGGCGCCGGCGAAGAAGTCGAGGTAGGTGTGCCCGTCCTCGTCGTACATGTGGCTGCCCTGGGCCCGGTCGAAGATGGTGGGCCAACCGCGGCAGTAGCTGCGTACCTCGGACTCCACGGTCTCGAAGACGCTCAGGTCGGGCTGGGTGATGGTCACAACATGCTCCTGGGAGATGAGTGGCGTGAGCGGGGAGAAGTCTGCGGGGGCTGCGAAGGGGTCGGTCAGGGGCGGTGCCCGGCAGGGGGACCGAGCGGGCCGATGCGGTGGAGCACCTCGGCGTCGTGCCCCTGCTCCGGGAAGTGCCCGGCGTCGAGGAGCACCTCGCGCGTCAGGGGCGCCCCGTGGCGCTCGGCGAACGAGGCGAAGAGACGGTTGGACGCCGCGTTGTCCTCGGTGATCGTGGTCTCGATGCGACACACGCCCTGCTCCGCGGCGGCCCGGGCGACCAGGCCGTCCAGGAGGGCGGCGGCCAGCCCGCGGCCACGGTGCGTCTCGTCGACGGCGACCTGCCAGACGAAGAGCGTGTCCGGGGACTCGGGGCGGAGGTAGCCGGTGATGAAGGCGGCCGGCTCGCCCTCGCCGTCGCGGGCGACGGCGGAGGTGGCGGCGAAGTCGCGACACCACAGCAGGTAGCTGTAGGAGGAGTTCAGGTCCAGTGCCTTGGAGTCGCGGGCGATGCGCCAGATCGCGGCTCCGTCCTCCACTCGCGGTGTGTCGAGCTTGAAACCCTCCGGCATTTCTCTGATGTCGCTTCGGGCACCTGCATGGTCTGCTTGTGCGGCGGTCATGCGAATTCAATTTACCCAGGGAAAAAGGAAAATGCATCGCGAGGAGGGGTTACGTGGAGCGGGGCTCCTGTGTTAACGCGCGGGGGCGCACGAGCGCGCGAATCGACTGCGCGATGTACGGGTTTGCCCGGAAAATAGGGGGCGAAGCGGACGGGTTGTGGGGTCGGTCACAGCTCCGTAACGTCCTGGTGACCGGATGGAATTACCTGCTCGGGCGCTAGCGAAATCTTGGCGTTTGAGCTGCGAAAAAGCGGGCAGAAGAATACGGGAAGCTGCGCACTGAAGAATTGGGAATTCGCCGGTAAAAGGTGTACCGCAAGAAAAGCCCGGGTGTCCACGGTGTTCCCGTGAAGGAAATCACCGTCCGAGACGCCGGGGACGCCGCCGAACACGGCCGCGGCCCCCGGCCCGGCGCCCTCGGGCCCCGTGCCGCCCGGCACACCACGCGTCATACAGTGCCGCCATGAGTGAGAGCGTGGTGCTGCACATCAAGGGGAGGGTCCTGGCCGGGCCGGACGACGTGCGCGACGAACTCTGGGTCGTCGACGGCCGGGTCACCTACGAACGCCCGACGGGCGCGCGGGAGGTGACGACCATTCAGGGCTGGACGCTGCCCGGCCTGGTCGACGCCCACTGCCACGTCGGGCTCGACGCCCACGGGCCGGTCGACGAGACGACCAGCGAGAAACAGGCGCTGACCGAACGGGAGGCGGGCACCCTGCTGCTCAGGGACGCCGGGTCACCGTCCGACACCCGCTGGATCGACGACCGTGAAGACCTGCCGCGGATCATCAGGGCGGGCCGCCACATCGCCCGTACCCGCCGCTACATCCGCAACTACGCCCACGAGGTCGAACCCGAGGACCTGGTCGCGTACGTCGCGCGGGAAGCCCGGCGCGGCGACGGCTGGGTCAAGCTGGTCGGCGACTGGATCGACCGCGAAACCGGCGACCTGTCGGCCTGCTGGCCGCGCGGCGCCGTCGAGGCGGCCATCGCCGAGGCACACCGCCTCGGGGCCCGGGTGACAGCCCACTGCTTCGCCGAGGAAACCCTCGCCCCGCTGGTCGAAGCGGGCATCGACTGCATCGAACACGCCACCGGCCTCACCGAGGACACCATCCCGCTGTTCGCCGAGCGCGGCGTCGCGATCGTCCCCACCCTCGTCAACATCGCGACCTTCCCGAACCTGGCGGCCGGTGGTGAGAAGAAGTTCCCCGCCTGGGCGAGCCACATGAGGAGCCTGCACGAGCGCCGCTACGACACCGTACGCGCGGCGTACGACGCCGGCGTGCCCATCTTCGCCGGCACCGACGCGGGCGGCTCCCTCGCGCACGGCCTGATCGCGCAGGAAGTCGCCGAACTGACCAAGGCGGGAATCCCCCCGGTCGACGCGCTCGCCGCCACGACGTGGGGCGCGCGGCAGTGGCTGGGGCGGCCGGGACTGGAGGAGGGCGCCCCGGCGGACCTCGTCGTCTACGAGGGGGATCCGCGCACCGACGTACGGGTGCTGGCGGCGCCGCGGCGGGTGGTGTTGCGGGGGCGGGTGGTGGGATGACCCGCTTGCGGGCCGGTTTTCCGGTCTGCGGTGGGGCGGGCCCGGGCCCTGCAGACTTCGTCCTCCGGTCCCGCACCCTCCCGTACGCGTCAGGCTGGCACGTGCGTGGGTGGAGGGACGTCTGCCCCCACCGGCGGTCGGTCGCTGTACGGCGGAAGGGGGCGGGCCGTAGGACGGAGTCTGGAGGACCGGTCCCGTGCTCAGGTGCGGGGCGGCGGTACCCGGCACGGGCAGCCAGTCGGCCACGGCGGTCGGCCCGGCACCGGCCGTCGAAACTTCTCGATATGGCCGTGGGGCGACCGGTCACCGTTCGCGTCGTGTGCCGCGTGCCATCCACGCGGCCACCAGCGCGCCCGAGATGTTGTGCCATACGGAGAAGACGGCCGCCGGGAGCGCCGCCGCCGGGCTGAAGTGGGCGGTGGCCAGGGAGGCCGCCAGGCCGGAGTTCTGCATGCCGACCTCGAAGGCCATGGCCCGGCCGGCCGGCTTGCCCAGGCGGGCCAGTCGGCCTGCCGCGTAGCCGAGGGCCAGGCCCAGGCCGTTGTGCAGGACGACCGCGAGGACGACCAGCGCCGCCGCGTCCTTGATGCGGGAGGCGCTGCCGGACACCACGACCAGCACGATCGCCGCGATCGTCACGGCGGACAGCCACGGCAGCGCGCGCAGCGCCCGGTCGGCCCAGCGGCCCGCGACGAGGCGGACCAGCAGTCCGCCGAGTACCGGCAGCAGCACCGTTTTGAGGATGTCGGTCACCATGTCCCCGGCGTTCACGTCGAGGAACTGCCCGGCGAGGAGGAGGGTCAGCGGTGGGGTGATCAGGGGGGCGAGGACGGTGGAGACGGTGGCGACCGAGACGGACAGGGCGACGTCGCCGCGGGCGAGGTAGGTCACGACGTTGGAGGCGGTGCCGCTGGGTGCGCAGCCGACGAGGATGACGCCGGCCGCGAGCTGCGGCGGCAGGTGCAGGGCGGTGGCGATCAGCCAGCCCAGGCCGGGCATGATCACGTAGTGGGCGACCAGGCCCAGGCCCACCGCCCAGGGCCGTTTGGCGACCGCCGCGAAGTCCGGCGGCGTCAGCGTCAGTCCCATCGAGAACATCACCACGCCGAGCAGCCACGGCACCGCGGGTGCCCAGCCGGTGAACGGTGCGGGCCACAGCAGCCCGACCGCGCCGGCCGCGATCACCAGGAGGGGGAAGACGGTGACGGCCCGCCGCGCCGCCCGGTCGGAGGCGGGCAGGTCACCGGTGGGGGCGGGGCGCTGGCTGAGCTGTTCGGTCGGCACGGCGGCACCTTAGCGCCGGGCTGCGTGTACGGGACAACGGGTTTCGGATGGTGGACGCCGGCGGGGGCCGCCGCGGTCAGTCGGTCAAGGCTTTCTCCAGCGCCTCCGCGAAGCGGTCCGTCGTCGCCCGGTCCCGTACCGCCAGCCGCAGCCACTCCGGGCCCAGCCCCGGAAACGTGTCGCCGCGCCGTACGGCGAAGCCGAGTGTCCGCAGCCGGGTGCGGACGGCTGCCGCGTCGGGCAGCCGGATCAGGACGAAGGGACCCTCGGCCGGTGCCATGGCGTGTACCCGCCGGCCGTCGGGCCCTCGGACGGCTGCCAGTCGGGCCAGCAGGTGGTCCCGGTCCGCGGCGATCTGCCGGGCCGCTTCCGCCGCCTCCGCCAGCGCCGCGGGCTCGCAGCACGCTTCGGCCGCGGCGAGGGCCGGCGCCGAGACCGGCCACAGCGGCTGGGCCCGTTCCAGGTCCGTGATGTTTTCCGGGGCGGCCAGTACGTAGCCGATGCGGAGGCCCGCCAGGCCCCACGTCTTGGTGAGGCTGCGTAGTACGACGAGTCCGGGTAGGTCCGTACGGGATGCCAGCGACGCGTGTTCGCCGGGGACCGCGTCCATGAACGCCTCGTCCACGACCAGGGTGCGGCCGGGGCGTGCCAGCCGGGCGATCTCCTCGGCGGGGTGCAGGACGGAGGTGGGGTTGGTGGGGTTGCCGATGATGACGAGGTCGGCTTCGTCGGGGACGGCGTCCGTGGTCAGGCGGAAGCCGTTCCGTTCGGTGAGCAGGGTGCGTTCCACCTGGTGCCCGGCGTCGCGCAGGGCTGCTTCCGGCTCGGTGAACTGCGGGTGCACGACGAGCGGCCGACGAGCCCGTACGGCCCGGGCGATCAGTACGAACGCTTCCGCCGCGCCCGCCGTCAGCAGCACCCGCTCCGGCGGGAGTCCGTGCCGTGCCGCCGCCGCCCGGCGCGCCGGACCACCGTCGGGGTACGCGGCGAGCCCGTCCAGCGAGGCGGCTATGCGTGCCTTGAGCCAGGCGGGCGGCGTACCGGCGCGTACGTTGACGGCGAGATCGGTGAGCCCGGCGTCCGCGCCGCGTACTTCGGCGTCCCCGTGGTGGCGCAGGTCCGGTTCGTGCGGGTGGGGGCCGGGTATGCCGCTGGGGGCGGCGGACGGCGGGGTGGTCACGACGTCTCCTTGGTGCGGGGGTGGTGTGGTGTGCGGCCGTGTGCCACGGCGCAGGTGGCCCGGGCCTCCGGTGCGGACTTGCGTTTGCCGATGAGGAGCCGGGCCGCGTCATCGGCGGGGCCGTTGTGCGGGCCGGGCACGTTGTCCGTGGCGAGGCCGGCCGCCCCGGCCAGCGCGGCGGCCTCCGCGACGCTCGGCGTGCCGGTGGCGGCCAGTGGTGCCGCGGACGGATGCGGTACGGGTACGGCGGCCAGCACCGCGGCCGGGTACGCGAGCAGTGGCACGCCGAGCCGGTCGGCCGTGGCGGCCAGTCCCGGTTCCGTCGCTTTGGTGTCCACGGTCGCGAGCGCGGTGACCGCTTCCGGTGCCAGGCCCGCGGCCGCGACGGTGTCGAGGACCAGCGCCAGTACCTCGGCGGCCGGGACGCCCCGGCGGGCGCCGACGCCGACGACGACCGGTGCGTTCACCGTGCCCGTCCCGCGTGCCGGACGGCCGTGCGCTGGACATGCGGGATGCGCGGCCGGTCAGTAAGCAGGAGTGAGGGGTGCCGGAACCCCGGGGAAGGGGTGAGACCGTGCCGGTGGTCATCGCGCTGGGCGCGTTCCTGATGACCCTGGTCGGCGGCTGGGTCGCCCACCGGGTCACCGACCGCCGGCATCTGGTCCTGGGGCTGGCCGGCGGCCTGATGCTGGGCGTGGTCGGCCTGGATCTGCTGCCGGAGGCGCTGGAGGCGGCGGGTGCGGAGGTGTTCGGTGTTCCGGGCGCGTTGCTCTGCTTCGTGCTGGGTTTCCTGACCGCGCACGCGGTGGAGCGGCTGCTGGCGGTCCGCAAGGCGGCCCACGGCATGGACCCGGAGGAACGGGTGCCGCAGGTCGGCCTGACGGCCGCCGCCGCGATGGTGGTGCACAGTTTCATGGACGGCTTCGCGATCGGCCTGGCCTACCAGGTGGGCCGGGAGATGGCGGTGGCCGTGGCGCTCGCCGTCATCGCCCATGACTTCGCGGACGGCTTCAACACGTACACGATCACCAGCCTGTACGGGAACGCCCGCAACCGGGCGCTGACCATGCTCGGCGCGGACGCGCTGGCCCCGCTGGCCGGTGCCGCCTCGACGCTGCTGTTCACCCTTCCGGAGGAATGGCTCGGGATTTACCTGGGCTTCTTCGGCGGCGTCCTGCTGTACCTGGCGACCTCGGACATTCTCCCGGAGGCCCATCACGACCATCCCGCGCTGTCCACCCTGCTGTGCACGGTGGCGGGTGTGGGGTTCATCTGGCTGGTGGTCGGCCTCGCGGGGTGAACCGGTGTGCCGTGGGTGTACGGCGCCGGGACGGGCGGTCACGGCGCGCCGGCTCCCACGCCGACGGAGACCGGCCCGTTGCGGCCGTCCAGCACGGCCGACAGCCCCGGTTCGTCTCCCGCCTGGACGGTGAGCGTGGCGCCCAGGGCGGCCAGTTCGGCGCGGATCGTCGACGGGTCGGGGTGGGTGCCGGAGAGCGAGCGCAGCGGTACGACCGGCAGCTCCTGCGCGGTCGCCGGGTGCGGCGTGTCACCCCAGTCCAGCAGGAACGGCACCAGCCCGCCGCCGGTACGCGGCGGCGTCAGCGTCCAGGAAAGGGCCCCGCCGTCCGGTGTGCGGCGGGACATCGCCACCGGCTCGCCCGGGTCGTACCCCAGGGCGCGGGCCCGTGCGACGTGCCCGGCGATGCCGTGCACCCGGACCGCCCAGTGGGCCAGCCGGGGGCCGCGCAGCGCGTCGATGCCGAACCAGCGCGGCGCCTCGGGCGCCGGCTGTGCGGGGTCCGGGCCGATGATCTCCAGATAGGCGCCGTCGCCGAGGCCCAGCAGGGCGTTGCGGGTGCCGCGGCCCGGGTGGCCGCCGCCCGGCACCGGCCGGACGCCGGTCAGCGCGGCGACCTCGGCAGCGGTGCCTTCCAGGTCGGGTGTGGCGAGCACCAGGTGGTCCAGTACGACGTCAGCCACAGTGGGCCTCCAGCGGCGGGCGGACAGCGGCGTTGGCGGCCAGCCGGCGGGCCAGCGACGGTTCCGCCGCCCAGTGGACGTGCAGATACGAGGCGTGCACCCCGTCCTGTACGTGGCCCTCCACCCGGCGCGCGGGATGGGTCATGCCCCAGGCGGGGGACGCGCCCGCGCCCGGTTCCAGCACCGTACGGTGGAACTCGTGGCCGCGCACCCGGGTACCCGCCACGGCAAGGGCGTTGTCGGCCAGCGCCACCGCCTCCCGGTAGCCCAGCGTGAGCCGCTCCGACATCCGCGCGTCGGCGGGCAGCACCCCGCACATCGGCTTGTCGTCCAGGGACCGGGACAGGTACAGCAGCCCCGCGCACTCGGCGACGACCGGCGCGCCGGAGGCCGCCAGCGCGACCACGGCCCGGCGCAGCGGCTCGTTGGCCGACAGCTCGGCCGCGTACATCTCGGGGAAGCCGCCGCCGATCACCAGCGCCTGCGTCCCGGACGGCAGCCGCTCGTCGCGCAGCGGGTCGAAGACGGCGACCTCGGCCCCGGCGGCTGTCAGGAGTTCGGCGTGTTCGGCGTACGAGAACGTGAACGCGGCGCCGCCCGCGACGGCGACCACGGGCTTGCCGGGGACGGTGGAAGCACCGCCGGCCCCCTGGGCGATGGCGTGTGCCGGGTCCCAGGCCGTGCCGGGCAGCTCCGGCGCGCTGTGCGCGAGCGCCAGCAGCGCCTTGAGGTCGCAGCCCTCCCGTACCTGGGCGGCCTGGGCCCGTACGGACTCCACCGCGTCGGCCTGCCGTTCGGCGACCGGGATCAGGCCCAGGTGCCGCGACGGGGTCTGCACCTGCGGCGCCCGGCGGAGCGCACCGAGGACCGGGACGCCCACCTCGTCCAGGGCCGCGCGCAGCAGTTCCTCGTGCCGGTCCGAGCCGACCTTGTTCAGGATCACCCCGGCCAGCCGCACCCCGGGGTCCCAGGACGCGAAGCCGTGTACCAGCGCCGCCACCGAACGGGATTGCGCCGAGGCGTCCACGACCAGCACCACCGGGGCCCGCAGCAGCTTGGCTACCTGTGCGGTGGAGGCCAGTTCGCCGAGGCCGGAGGCGCCGTCGTAGAGCCCCATCACGCCTTCGACGACCGCCAGGTCGGCACCGGCCGAGCCGTGCAGGAACAGCGGCTCGACCTGGTCGGGCCCGCACAGGTACGCGTCCAGGTTGCGGCCCGGCCGGCCCGTCGCCAGGGCGTGGTAGCCCGGGTCGATGTAGTCCGGCCCGACCTTGTGCGCGGAGACCGTGAGCCCGGCCTCGGTGAAGGCCGCCATCAGGCCGGTGGCGACGGTCGTCTTGCCGCTGCCCGAGGCGGGCGCGGCGATGACGAGCCGGGGGATGGTGCTCACGGTCCGGTTGCTCCTGGTCCTGCTGCTCTTGTTGCCGTCGTGCCCGGTGGCGGTGTCACCACTCGATGCCCCGCTGGCCCTTCTGGCCCGCGTCCATCGGGTGCTTGACCTTGGTCATCTCGGTGACCAGGTCCGCGAAGTCGCACAGTTCCTGCGGCGCGTTGCGGCCGGTGATGACGACGTGCTGGTTGCCCGGCCGGTCGCGCAGGACGGAGACGACCTCGGCGGGGTCCACCCATCCCCAGTGCATCGGGTAGGCGAACTCGTCGAGCACGTACAGCTTGTACGTCTCGGCGGCCAGGTCCCGCTTGACCTGTTCCCAGCCCTCGCGGGCCGCCTCCTCGTTGCTGAACTGGGAGTCCCGCTGGACCCATGACCAGCCCTCTCCCATCTTGTGCCAGGCGACCGTGCCGCCTTCGCCGGTCTCGCCGAGTACCCGCAGCGCCCGCTCCTCACCCACCTTCCACTTCGCCGACTTCACGAACTGGAACACCCCGACCGGCCAGCCCTGGTTCCAGGCCCGCAGCGCCAGCCCGAAGGCGGCGGTGGACTTGCCCTTGCCGGGGCCGGTGTGGACGAGGACCAGCGGGCGGTTGCGGCGCTGGCGTGTGGTGAGTCCGTCGTCGGGGACGACGGACGGCTGTCCCTGTGGCATTACGCGGCCTTCCGGGTGGTGTGGTGGTTGCCCTGTCCGCGGACGTCGCGGACGAGCGCGGAGACGCTGTCCGCGCGCAGTTCGTCGAGGGTGACGGCGGTGCCCTGGAGGTCCCGGGCCAGCTCGCCCGCCAGGCCCAGCCGTACCGGCCCCGCCTCGCAGTCCACGACCACCGAGGCGACGCCCTCGGCGCCGAGCAGCCGGGCCGCGCGCGAGGTGCGCACCAGCGGCTCGGGGCCGCCGGTGGACCGCCCGTCGGTGACGACCACCAGCAGCGGCCGGCGCGAGGCGTCCCGCAGCCGTTCCACCCGCAGCACCTCATGGGCCTTGAGCAGGCCCGCGGACAGCGGTGTCCGGCCGCCGGTGGGCAGTGACTCCAGCCGCGCCGCGCCCGCCTCCACCGACGAGGTGGGCGGCAGCGCCAGTTCGGCGTCCGAGCCGCGGAAGGTGATCATGCCGATCTTGTCGCGCCGCTGGTAGGCGTCGAGGAGCAGCGACAGCACCGCACCCTTGACCGCGCCCATCCGCTTGCGCGCCGCCATCGAACCGGACGCGTCCACGACGAACAGCACGAGATTGCCCTCGCGGCCCTCGCGCACCGCCTCGCGGAGGTCGTCCCGGCGGACGACGAGCCCGGGGCCGCTGCGCCCGCGCGCCACCTGGTGCGGCGCGGCGGCCTGCACGGTCGCGGCCAGGTGCAGCTTGGTCAGGGTGCCCTGCGGGCGCCGGGCGCCGGTGGTGCGGCCGTGTGCCGTACGGGCGCGGGAGCGGCGGCCGTCCGCGCCTTCGCCGAGCCCCGGCACGTCCAGCCGCCGGGTACGGAACGGTTCACCGGCTCCGACGGCGGCCTTTTCGCCACCCTCACCGGGGGCGCCCTCTTCGGAGCCCTCGGCCTGCGCCTTCGGGTCGGCGGGGGCCGGGTCGGCCTCCGGCGCCTGCGACTGTTCCGGCAACTGCGGCTGGTCGGGTGTCTGCGGCTGGTCGTGCGGGGCCTGGGCGTCCTCGCCCTGCGGTCCGCCGCCGTCGCCGTCCTGCGGCGGCGGCCCGCCGCCCGGCCCGTCGGGGCCGTCGTCCGGGCCGCCGTCCGGGTCCGGGTCGGGTTCCGGGCCGTCGTCCGCGCCGAACTCCTCCAGCACCTGGTCGAGTTTGTCCTCGTCCAGGCCGGGGGCGTCGAACGGGTTGCGGCGACGCCGGTGGGGGAGCGCCAGCAGCGCGGCCTGCCGTACGTCCTCCTCGCGGACCTCCGTACGGCCCGCCCAGGCGGCCAGCGCGCAGGCGGTACGCGCCATCACGATGTCGGCACGCATGCCGTCCACCTCGAAGGCGGCACACACGGCGGCGATCTGACGCAGTACCGCGTCCCCGAGGACCACGTCCGGCAGCAGCGCCCGCGCGGCGGCGATGCGCTCCCGCAGCTCGCCCTCCTCGACGGCCCAGCGCGCCCCGAAACCCGCCGGGTCGGCGTCGTACGCCAGGCGCCGCCGGACGACCTCCACCCGCTGGTCGGGCTCGCGGGACGCGGCGACCTCCACGGTCAGTCCGAAGCGGTCCAGCAACTGCGGCCGCAGTTCGCCCTCTTCGGGGTTCATGGTGCCGACGAGCAGGAAGCGCGCGGAGTGCCGTACGGAGACGCCCTCGCGTTCCACGTACGAGGCGCCCATGGCGGCCGCGTCGAGCAGCAGGTCCACGAGGTGGTCGTGGAGGAGGTTGACCTCGTCGACGTACAGGATGCCGCGGTGGGCGTCGGCCAGCAGGCCCGGCTCGAACGCCTTCACACCCTCCGACAGGGCCCGTTCGATGTCCAGCGCGCCGACGAGGCGGTCCTCGGAGGCGCCGACGGGGAGTTCGACCATGCGGGCCGGGCGCTCCTCGGCGCCGGCCGCCTCGTGCGGGCCGTCCGGGCAGGCCGGGTCGGGCGCGGCGGGGTCGCAGGAGAAGCGGCAGCCGGTGACGACGGGGACGTCCGGCATCAGCGCCGTCAGGCCCCGCACGATCGTCGACTTCGCGGTGCCCTTCTCGCCGCGGACGAGCACCCCGCCGATGGCCGGCGAGATGGCGTTGAGCAGCAGGCTCAGCCGCATGTCGGACATGCCGACGACCGCGGTGAACGGGTAAGGGACCGATGCCATTAAGGAGTACCCCCTTCGAGGGACGTGCGGTGTGCGGGCGCGGGGGAGACCGCGCCGGGTGTGGCCGGGTCGCGGGGCGGTGGCGGTATGGACGGTGCCCCCGGCGGCACGAATGGCAGCCCCGCGGGCACCCCGTCCTCGATGAGCCGCAGCAGCGCCTCCGTGTCCGCGTGCTCCTCGATCAGGTCGCCCAGCCGGTCCAGCTGCTCCTCGCGCAGCGCGCCGAAGCCGGTGTCCGGCGCCGGGACGAACGCGCGGCCCGCGTCGGCGGCCACCCGCCGCAGGAACGCCCGCCGGAAACCGTCGCTCTCCAGGGAGCCGTGCCAGTGGGTGCCCCAGACCGCGCCGGACCGGCAGCCTTCCAGGAAGGGCTCCCCGCCGGTGACCTCGGCGACGCCGTGGTGGATCTCGTAGCCCTCGACCGGCTCGCCCAGCGCCTCGCCGGCCGGCCGGGCCAGGGTCTTTTCCGCCGCGAACCGTACGCGTACGGGCAGCAGGCCCAGCCCGTCCACGGTCCCGGCCTTGGACTCGACCTCGTCCTCGATCTGTTCGCCCAGCATCTGGAAGCCGCCGCAGATGCCGAGCACCGGGCGCCCTTCTGCGGCCCGCCGCCGGACCGCGTCCGCGATGCCGCGCTCGCGCAGCCACTGGAGCGCGCGGACGGTGCCGCGGGTGCCGGGCAGGACGACGAGGTCGGCGTCGGCCAGTTCCTCGGGGCGGTCCACGAAGCGCACCACGACGCCCGGTTCGGCGGCCAGCGCGTCCACGTCCGTGAAGTTCGACATCAGCGGTACGGCGGCCACCGCGACCCGCAGCACGTCGGCGCCGTGCGGCGGCGCGACGACACTCTCGCGGACCGCGCCGCGCAGCGACACCCGCAGCCCGTCCTCCTCGTCGATGCCCAGGCCGTGCGTGAACGGCAGCACCCCGAGCGTGGGCCGCCCGGTCAGCTCCTTCAGCATCTCCAGGCCCGGCTCCAGCAGCGTCACATCGCCCCGGAACTTGTTGACGAGATAGCCCGCGACCAGCGCCTGGTCCTCCGGGGACAGCAGCGCCGTGGTGCCGAAGAAGGAGGCGAACACCCCGCCCCGGTCGATGTCGCCGACCACCAGGGCCGGTATCCGCGCGGCCCGCGCGATGCCCATGTTCACGATGTCGGTACGCCGCAGGTTGATCTCCGCGGGGCTGCCCGCGCCCTCGCAGATCACCGCGTCGTGCGTCCGCCGCAGCTCTTGGAGGCAGTCCGTGACCGTACCGAGCAACTGCTCCTGGCGGCCCGCGTGGTAGCCGCGCGCGCTCAGCTCGCCCACCGGCTTGCCCATCAGCACGACCTGGCTGCTGCGGTCACTGCCCGGCTTCAGCAGCACCGGATTCATCAGCGCGCTCGGCTCGACGCGCGCCGCCGCGGCCTGCATGGCCTGCGCCCGTCCGATCTCCGCGCCCTCGCGCGTCACGAACGAGTTCAGCGACATGTTCTGAGCCTTGAAGGGCGCTACCTTGACGCCCTTACGGGCCAGCCAGCGGCAGATGCCCGCCGTCACCACACTCTTGCCCGCGTCGGACGTGGTGCCCGCCACCAGCAGCCCGCCGCCCAGCGGTGCTCGACCCGGTCCGTTCACGTGGCACTCCTCGCCGTCCGCACGTTGCTGCTCACTTGACCCTCCCGGCCGTACGGGCCCGCCGTACCGCCCCGGCCCCACCGGAACGGCGTACCGCCCCGACGGCCAGCCGGCCCGCGACCGTGGCCGCCAGGGCCAGCGCGCCCACCCGGCGCGACAGTGTCACGGCCCGCTCGATGTCCGGCACCGCGACGGGCCGCCCGGCGGCGCCGTTGAGCACCGGCCGGTGTTCGACCCGCCCGCCGTACGCCAGCGTGCCGCCCAGCCGTACACCCAGCGCCCCGGCGAACGCGGCCTCCACCGGACCCGCGTTCGGGCTCGGGTGCGACGGGCCGTCCTGCCGCCAGGCGCGCAGCGCGCCCCGCCGGTCCGGCCCGGCCAGCACCGCCAGCGTGGCGGTCAGCCGCGAGCCGGGGAAGCCGGCCACGTCGTCGAGCCGGGCCGAAGCCCACCCGAAACGGCGATAGCGCGGCGACTTGTGCCCCACCATCGCGTCCAGCGTGTTGACGGCACGGAAGGCCAGCAGCCCCGGCACCCCGGCGACCGCGCCCCACACGAGGGCGCCGACCACCGCGTCCGAGGTGTTCTCGGCGACGGACTCGACCACCGCGCGCGCCATCTGCTGCCCGTCCAGGGCCTGCGGATCGCGGCCGCACAGGTGCGGCAGCCGCTCGCGCGCCACGTCGAGGTCGCCCGCAGCGAGCGCGCCGCCGACGGCCCGCGCCTCGCGGCCCAGCGAGGTGCCGCCCAGGACGGCCCAGGTGGCGGCGGCGGTCAGCGCGACGGAGGCGGGGAAGGCGGCGGGGGAGCGGCGCACGGCGCGGTCCAGCAGCGCGGCGCCGGCGGCGGTACCGCCCGCGAGCAGCGCGGTGTGCAGGGCGCCGCGCCCGCGGTGGTCGCGCCACAGGCGGCGTTCCACGGCGGCCGCGGCCCGCCCGAAGGCGGCCACGGGGTGACCGCGCCGGGGATCGCCCACGGCCAGGTCGCCGAGGAAGCCGAGGGCCGCGCCGCACGCGTAGCCGGCGTGTTCGGCACGCATCGGATCAGACCGCCGTCGTGCCTCGGAGGGGCAGTACGCGGGAAGGTCCGGAAGATCTCGAACTGCGGCCGGGCATGGCGGTGGGTCCTCACTCAGGGTCCGCGCCCTGGTTCGACGGATACGGCGACGAGAGTCTCCTGGCTCCCCGGATCGGCGCTTCCCCCGGCCTTCCAGTCCGTACGGAATCGTGCGTCGCGGGACGCGGACCGTGGCCCTTGGTGGAGGGGCGCTCCCCGGTGACAGTGGCGGGACCGCGCCGGATTCTCACCGGACTTCCTCATCTGTCGCCGAATGGCTCCGGCAGTCCACCACGCTCCGCGAAGCCCGTCAACTCGCGCTTGACCTGCGGCGCGGGCCCGCGCCGGCGCCTGTGTCCAAGGACACAGGAGCGCGGTGCCCGGGACGCGGCGAAGGGCGCCCGGCGGCCGTGGCGGGGATGCCACGGCCACCGGACGCCCCGGGTGCCGTCCCGACGGGTCAGGCGGCGACGATCAGATAGATGCCGTACGCCACGGCCGCCGCGCACAGCGCGAAGCAGACGTACGCCCCGGTCCGCGCCACAGTGCCGCCGGTGGTCGGCGCGCCCTCCGTCTGCGGTTTGCGGGACGTGCCGACGATGCCGAGGGTGAACAGGCCCACGATCCCGACCGTCACGAACAGCGTGACGCCGAAGACCTGGCCGAGAGCCGCCCAGTCGATGCTCATGGTGTTCTCGTTCCTTCGTGGGAGCCGTACGGCCGGATCAGCCGGCGGCCGAGCCGGCCTTGGCGCGGCGCTGGGCGTGCGGCTCGTGCGGGTGGGCGGCCACCGGATCGGCGATCACCGGGGTGCCGCCGACCGGGTCGGCGAGCGGCGCTTCGGCCATCACCGGCGCGGGGACCGTGACGACGGCCGTCGCGGGTACGGACACGACCGGGCCCGCGGGCGGCGGCGAGACCGCCTGCAGGGCCGCGGTGACGACCCCCGCGGGCTCCGCGGCCGGACCCTCGTTGACGTTGGTGTGGTCCACCGGCTTGCGGCGGGACGCCACCCAGATCGCGCCGCAGACGGCGAGCGCCAGGACGGCGACGGTCGCGATGCCCCAGTCGCCCTGGTCGGCCAGGAGCGCGGCGCCCGCCGCGACCAGACCGGCGGCCGGCAGTGTCAGGCCCCAGGCGGCGGCCATCCGGCCCGCCGTGGACCAGCGCACCACGCCGCCCTTGCGGCCCAGACCGGAGCCCATGACCGCGCCGGAGCAGACCTGGGTGGTGGAGAGTGCGAAGCCGAGGTGGGAGGAGGCCAGGATGGTGGCCGCCGCGCCGGTCTGGGCGGCGAAGCCCTGCGGCGGCTGGATGTCGGTGATGCCCTTGCCCATCGTGCGGATGATCCGCCAGCCGCCCAGGTACGTGCCGAGCGCGATGGCCACACCGGCCGAGGCGATGACCCACAGCGGCGGGTCCGCGTGCGGGGCGACGACGCCGCCGGTGATCAGCGCGAGGGTGATCACGCCCATCGTCTTCTGGGCGTCGTTGGTGCCGTGGGCCAGGGAGACCAGCGCGGCCGAGGCGATCTGCCCGGCGCGGTAGCCCTTGGCGGTGTCCTCCTCGGCGCGGTTGCGGGCCAGCCGGTAGGTCAGCCGGGTCGCGGCCATCGAGGCCAGACCGGCCACGATCGGGGCGGCGACGGCCGGGATGAGGACCTTCATGACCACGGCGCCGCCGTGCACGCCGCTCGCGCCGACGGACACCAGGGTCGCGCCGATCAGGCCGCCGAAGAGGGCGTGCGAGGAGCTGGAGGGGAGCCCGGCCAGCCAGGTGACCAGGTTCCAGACGATGGCGCCGACCAGTCCGGCGAAGATCACTTCTGGTCTGATGCCGGCGGTCTCGTCGATGATCCCGCCGGAGATGGTCTTGGCGACCTCCACCGACAGGAACGCGCCGACCAGGTTGAGGACCGCCGACATCGCCACCGCGATCTTGGGCTTGAGCGCCCCGGTGGAAATGGTGGTGGCCATGGCGTTGGCCGTGTCGTGGAAGCCGTTCGTAAAGTCGAACACCAAGGCCGTGACGATCACGATCCCGATGAGAAGCGTGATGTGTTCCATTCACCCAGGCAATCAGTTCGGTGGGCAGTAACGCTCGGGACCGTACGGACGACGGGTGAACGGAAGGTGAACTGGGGCGGACGCCGCAGTGACGCCCCCGCAGGGGTGCCGAGGAGGCGCCCGTGCCGTCACTCGGTTCCCGGCCGTACCAGCACGGAAGCACCGAGTGTCCCATCCGTACCAGCGCCCGGATTCCGCTGCCGGGCCCCGGCTCTCACCCCCGGGCGAAGCGCCTGAGCTGTGCGGCGGTGCCGTTCCATTTGTTCTGGTCACCGGGCAGCGCGCCGGACCCGGCGTACTGCCAGATGCTCGGGTACGCCCAGCCGGCCGGCAGCGTGCCCGGGGTGCTGTGCCAGTGGGCCAGCCACAGCGGGTGGGTGGCGGCGAACGCCCGGCTGCCGCCGGTGCACAGGTTCCACCACCGGGCCGTCGTGTAGATCACCGGCCGCCGCCCGGTCCGGCGCAGCACCTCGTCGCTGAACCCGCGGATCCACCACACCAGCGCGGTGCCGCTCATCCCGTAACAGGCGTGCTCCCGGTCGTACGGGTTGTGCTCGATGTCGAGCGCCGGGGGCAGCGTCCGGCCGTCCGCCTTCCAGTGGCCGCCGTGCCGCAGGAAGTGCCGGGCCTGCGCGCGGCCGGAGGACGCGTTCGGCATGCCGAAGTGGTACGCGCCGCGCAGCAGGCCGGCGTTGCGTGCGCCGCGGTACTGCCGCGGGAAGTACGGGTTGCGGTACCAGGTCGACTCGGTGGCCTTGACGTACACGAACCGGCCGCCCTTCGCCCGTACGGCGCGCCAGTCGACGTTCTTCTGGTGCGAGGAGATGTCGTGCCCGGCCGGTTTGCCCGCGGCCTCGGCGGCGGGGGCCGCGGGCACGGCGGTGTACAGAGCGCCGGTGAGCGCGCCCAGCGCGAGGGCTCCGGCGGCCAGGCGGCGCCGGTGGCCGCGCGGGCGGCCGGGCGGATGTGGCGAGTGCGAAGGGTGCTGTGGGTGAGGAGAGTGCGGTGGGTGGGAAGAGTGCGGTGGGAGCGGTGGGTCGGGCAGGTGATCGCGGTCATGGGCCATGGCTCCCCCAGGGGTCCCCGGTCGGATGGCTACGTGCATGACAGATCCCCGGAAGAGTACCGAGTGATCCGCGCAAGACGGTCGATGCCCGGTCAATCCATACCCGTATGCCCACAGTCCGACATGGCGGATACCGGAGGCCGGGGATCCGCCCCACGGCTCCCCACCCGGCCCGTACGGTGTCGGCAGCCACGCGCGCACCACCCCCTGCACACCCCGGCGGACCCCGCCCGCACCGCACACCGGAGGCACACGCATGACGGACCCGGAAGTCATCGGCCGCGCCTGGGACGAACTGGTCGCCACCGCCCGCCGCACGGTCACCGACGGACTCGTCGTCGGCACCTCCGGCAACGTCTCCGTCCGCGTCGGCGACCTCGTCCTGGTCACCCCCACCGGCGTCCGCTACGACCGGCTCGGGCCCGGCGACCTCACCGCCGTGGACCTCGAAGGCCGCCGGGCCCACGGCACCCTCCGGCCCACCAGCGAACTCCCCCTGCACCTGGCCGTCTACCGCGCCACCGGCGCCACCGCGGTCGTCCACACCCACGCCGCGCACGCCACCGCCGTCTCCACCCTCGTCACCGAACTCCCGCCGGTGCACTACATGACCGCGGCCCTCGGCGGCCCCGTCCGCGTCGCGCCGTACGCCCTCTACGGCACCGAGGAGTTGGCCGGGAACATGCTCGCCGCCCTGCGCGACCGCACCGGCTGCCTCCTGCGGAACCACGGCACCATCGTGTACGGCGACACCCTTGACGAGGCCTACGACCGCACCGCCCAGCTGGAGTGGATGTGCCGCGTCTGGCTCGCCGCCAGCTCACTGCCCGGCCGCGAACCCGCCCTGCTCACGCCGGAACAGCTCGACGCGGCCGGGGAGCGGCTGCGCGGGTACGGGCAGGGGCGCTGAGGTGTGGGGTTCGGGGGCGGCTGCCGGGCCTCGTTCGGCCGCTCGCGCCCACTTCGCGCCCGTCCCGCGCCCGCCCCGCCGATCGCAGCCCCGTCCCGCCGTGCCCGCCGTCACCCGGGCGCGCCCGCCCACTGGCCGCGCACGCGCCGCCCGCCCACACTGGGGAGGATGCGTCTGGGTACCGCGGCAGCAGCCGCCACCACGGTGATCGGTACCGGCGCGGCCGCGGTGGCGGCCGGCCGGTACGCCAGCGACATGGTCCTCAAACCCGCGCCCGACCGGCCGCTGCCGGGCGACCCCCGGCTCACGGTGCACGCCACCGGCCCCGGGCGGATCACCCTCACCCGCAGCCTCGCCTCGCTGCGGCCCGGCACCTATGGCCTCACCGGCGCGGGCACCCACGCCATCGTCGGCCCTCTCCTGGACGACGTACCGCACCCGGCCGACACGGTCGTCCGCCGCCTGGAGCGGGTCACCCACGGCACCCTCCAGCCGGGCGCCCGGATGCGCCTGACCCCGCAGGTGCACATCGGCAACCCGCGCGACGCGCTGGACATCGACTGCGCCGACGTCGACATCCCCGGGGAACTGGGCGCCCTGCCCGCCTGGTTCGTGCCGGGCGACCGGGAAACCTGGGTCATCACCGTGCACGGCCTGGGCACCACCCGGGAGCACCCCATGGTGGTCATGCCGTTCCTCAGCGACCAGCGGCTGCCCGTCCTGGACCTCGCCTACCGCAACGACGTCGGCGCCCCGCACACCGCCGACGGCATCAGCCACCTCGGCGACTCCGAATGGCGCGATCTGGACGCCGCGATCCGCTACGCCGTCCAGTACGGCGCCGAGCGCGTCGTCCTGCACGGCTGGTCCACCGGCGCCTCCATGGCCCTGCACGCCGCCGCCAACTCCGCGCTGCGCGACCGCGTCGCCGGCCTCGTCCTCGACTCACCGGTCCTGGACTGGCAGACCACCGTGCGCGCCCTGGCCGCCGCCCGCCGTGTCCCCCGGCCCCTGCTCCCGCTGGCCGTACGCGCCGCCGAGGGCAGCACCGGACTGCACGCGGACCGGCTGGCCGAAGCCTGGACCCCGGACCTGCTCACCGTGCCGACCCTGCTGATCCACGGGCCGCACGACACACTCGCCCCCTGGGCGGCCTCCCGCGAACTGGCGGCCCGCCGCCCCGACCTGATCACGCTTCACCCGGTGCCGCACGCCCCGCACGCCGCCATGTGGAACGCGGATCCGGCCATGTACGAGGAGACTTTGCGCCGCTTCCTGACGCCGCTCATGTGAGTGGCTGGGGGCGGGGGGGGCTGGAGGAGGCCTCGGGGGCATTCGGGGCTGCCGCTTTCCGGGGGCTGCGAGGACGTTTGAGTGGTGGGGCGGCCGTGTCCCGTGCGGTCTGTTTCGCCGCGTGTGGCCGGTTCCGCCGCGCGCGGTCCATCCGCTGCGTGTGGTCTGTCCTCTGACCTCTGTGTGTGGTCTGCCTGCCGTACGTGGTGTGTGCTGTGCATGGTCTGTTCTGCTCGCCCTGCGTGGCCTGTCCGCCTGCGTGGTCTGCGCACCTCTGTGATCTGCCCGCCTCTGTCGATCTGCGGCGACCTGCTTGGGTCGTTACGGCCTGCCCGGGGGGCGGCGGACTGTCCGTCGGGCCCCGGGCCTCCGGGGCAGGCGGTGGCGGCCCGTCCGTATGACGTGCCTGTACGGCCTGCCTGTACGGCCTGCCTGTACGGCCTGATCCAAGGGCCGCGGACCCGCACTCCGCACGCCCCGCTACGCCCCCGCGCCGACCCCGCGGTGCCCCAGCGGCGCCCCTTCCCGTACGGTTTGCGGCCACCCCTCGTACAACCCCCGGTGACCCGCCCTTACGCCCCGTGCCGACCGCCCCGTGCGCCTCTCGTGCGACGGGCCGCCGGAACGTACCGACCGTTCCGATTGGGCTTTCGGGCCGTCAGCGGGAAGACTGCACCCTGTGACGTCCCGTACTCCGCGCGACTCCCGGCTCCGACTTGTCCCCCGTCAACCGATCGCCGCCGCCCGCCGAGCGGTGAGCACCCGGGCCGCCCGCCCGGCGCCCCGGCCGCCCCAGGGCACCCCGCCGCCCGCGGAACTGGCGCGGCAGGCCCGCGCCGGCCTGGCCGGCGCCGTACGGCTCGCCCGCTGGGCCGACGGCGAGCACGGCGCGGGCGCCGGGCTGCGGGCCGGCACGGACGGTGCCCTCCCGGCCGACGTCGCCGAACAGGCGGCGCACGACCTGCGGCTGACCCCCGACCAGGTCCGTACGGACTGGGACCTGGCCCGGCTGGCCGGACTCGTCGAACTGCACGGCGGCCTGGCCCGCCCCGGCTGGCGGCTGCGCGCCTGGGAGCGCGACGACACCGCCGCGCTGCGCGGCTGGGTCGCACTCTTCGACGCCTGGTCGCTGGCGCGCCCCGCGCCGCCCGGCGCCGGGCCGACCGCCGTCGCCGAGGTCGTCGAGGCCGTGCCGCAGCTGCTGTCCCTGCTGCACCTGTCGGCCGGACCGGTCCGGCTCGCGGTCCTGCTGGACATGCTGGAACAGCGCGTCGCCGAACTGCGCACCGAGCGCTGCGAGGTGCCGTACGGACCGGACCGCGGCCCGCACGCGGGCCCCGAGATGGAACCGGACACGGAATCAGACACAGCCACGGACGCGGAACCAGGCGCAGCCAAGGACCCGGCCACGAGCCCTGACCCGGGCCCGAACGCGAGCCCCGGCCCGGACCCGGCCAAGGGCCCCGGTCCGGACTCGGCCGCCTCGGGACCGGCCCGGCCCGGAGCGGCGGGTGACACCGCGGGGGTGTCACTCGCGGTACTCCTGGACTGGGCGCTGGACGGCCTCGCCGCCGTCGGCGCGCTCGTCGTGCGCGACGGTGCGAAGACCGGCGTGCCCGCTGAACGCGAAGCCCTTCTCACCCCCCTCGGCAACTGGTCGGTCTGGGTCAAGCTGGAACAGATCTGTGTCGCCGCGCAGAGCCCGGCGGGCAATATCGAGCAGTCCGCCGAGGCGATGCTGCGCGGCTGCGCCCGGCTGACCCCGGGCCCGGCGCGCGCCGAATACCGTGCCTGGCTCGCCGCCCGGTCCGCGGGCAGCGCCGTCGAGGAACTCCTCGGCGTCGCCCGCGGCGAGGACGCGCTGCTGCGCGGCCTCGCCTTCGAGGCGCTGCGCGCCGTCGGGGCGCCGGCCGAGCCGGCCGTGCGCGCCGCCGCCGACGAGGCGGCCCTGCGGCCGTACGCCCTGCTCTGGCTGGTCGAGCACGAGGGCGGCGACCCGGAGACCGCGCCGGACGTGCTGACCCGCGAGGAGTCCACCTGGCTCTGGGTCGACACCGCCGCGGCCGTCGCCGACCACGGCGAGAGCCAGCTGCTGGTCCGCCACCTCGACTCGGCGGTCCAGGGCTCGGTCCCGCGCCTGCTGGAGGAGGTACGGGCCGTCGGGCATCCGCGCACCGTGCAGGTCCTGGTCGCGCTGGCCGCCGCCCACCCCGACCCGGCCCTCGCCAAGGCCGTGCGCCGCGCCGCCTTCCAGGTCCACACCGGCGGCGCGTGACGCTCCGGGGCGGGCGCGCCCGGGAAACCCGGCCGTGGTGCCCGGCGCCCGCCCCCTCTCAGCCCTGCGGCAGCGCCGGCGCGTACGTGCCGAACGTCCAGAGATTGCCCTCCAGGTCGCGGGCCGTGTACTCACGGGAGCCGTAGTCCTGGTCCGTGAGCGGCAGCACTATCTCCACCCCGGCCTGCTCGGCCCGCCGGTGGTGCGCGTCCGGGTCCGCGACGGTCGCGTACACGCCGATCGGGCCGCCGCCTCCCAGCGCCTGCTCGTACGCCCCGCCGGCGCCCTTCGAGCCCAGCATCACCACACCGTTGCCGTAGGACAGCTCGGCGTGCAGCACGGTGCCGTCCTCGCTTTCGTACAGCGCGCTCTGCGTGAAGCCGAAGGCTTCCGTCAGCTGCTTGATGGCCGCCTTCGCGTCGCGGTAATGCAACGACGGACAGAACGTCGGACAGAACGTCGCCGCCCCTGCTGCCACATCGGTCATGACGCTCACCTTCCCTGCCTGTGATCAGCTCCTGATCAGCTCCTCCGGGCCCCTTTTGAGACCCACATCACAGTCTGGCACCAGGGTCTGACAACGCCCCCGAGCGCTCGCCGAACACCCTCCTGACCAGTACTGATACGCGTTCGCCCGCCGCTTCACCGAAACGTGTCGCAGCGCCCCGCGTCCCCCGTGCGGAACCCGGTCGAGAACCACTGCTGCCGCTGCGCCGAGGACCCGTGCGTCCAGCTCTCCGGAGTGACCCGGCCCTGGAACCTCTCCTGGATCCGGTCGTCACCGACCGCTGCCGCCGCGTCGAGGCCGTCCCGTACGTCCGCCTCGGTGAGACTGGTGATCAAGGGCCGCCCGGTGGACTCCTCGGGCGTACCGGCGGCGTGCCGGGCCCACACCCCCGCGTAGCAGTCGGCCTGCAGCTCCACCTTCACGGCGCCGCTGTCCGCGCCCGGCCGCCCGCCCTGGGACCGGCGCAGCGTGCCCGACAGGTTCTGCACGTGGTGCCCGTACTCGTGCGCCACGACGTAGGCCTGCGCGAACGGCCCGCCGCCGGCGCCGAACTTCGTCCGCAGCTCGCGGAAGAAGTCGAGGTCCAGGTAGACCTTGCGGTCGCCGGGGCAGTAGAACGGCCCGACGGCCGAGGTCGCGCTCCCGCACGCGGTCTGCGTACGGGCCGTGAAGAAGACCGTCGGCGCCCGTCCGTACGAGGCGCCGCGCCGCCGGAACTCCTGCTGCCAGAAGGACTGGGCGCTGTTGACGACCGCCACGATCCGGCAGTCCTCCCTGCTGTTGGCGTCCTGCCCGGTACGGCACCGCTCCTGGACCCGTTCCGCCGAGGAGGCGGTGGGCTCCGGGGGAGGGGCCGATTCCGTCAGCCCCAGCTCGTCCGGTCCGATGCCGAAGAACAGGCCGGCCACGAGCGCGATCAGCCCCGCCAGCCCGCCGCCGATCGTGGCCCGCCCGCCGGGCACCCGGCTGCCGCGCTGGTCCTGGACCTGCGAGGTGTCCAGCCCGGAGTCGTCGTCGAACTGCATGGCCGTACCGTCCTCCGCGCTCACCCGTGCGGCGCGCGCCGCCTCGCCCCATCCAGCCGCGCCCGCCGCCCCGCCGCGACCCCGGGCGGCCGAACGGGCGAGGCCGCGGAGGCGGGCCACCGTCACCCGGCCGGCGCCCCCGAAGCGCGGCACGGCACGTCACGAGGGAGCCGTACTGCACGTCGCCAAGGGCCCGTACCGCCGCATCCGGCCCGGGCGGCGGCCCGGGAAAACTGGTTGCACGTCACCGCTAGACTGGTCCGTATGGCAATTCTCCTCGTGCATTAGACGGCGCAGGCGCGCCGCTCTCGCCGCCCGTCAGCACAGGCTTGTGCCGTGTACGGGGCGCGCCGCGCGGCTGTGATCATCCCCGTCCCTTCCGCTGTCCTCACCTGCCCTGGAGTCTTCCCGTGATCACCGCCTCCGGCCTTGAGCTGCGCGCCGGCGCCCGCGTCCTCATCGAATCCGCTTCCTTCCGTATCGCCAAGGGCGACCGGATCGGCCTGGTCGGCCGCAACGGCGCGGGCAAGACGACCCTCACCAAGGTCCTGGCGGGCGAGGGCATCCCCGCCGCCGGCACGGTCACCCGCTCCGGCGACGTCGGTTACCTGCCGCAGGACCCGCGCACCGGTGACCTCGACGTCCTCGCCCGCGACCGCATCCTGTCCGCCCGCGGCCTGGACTCCGTCCTGCGCAAGATGCGCGAGAACGAGGACCGGATGTCCAACGGCAAGGGCGCCACCCGCGAAAAGGCGATGAAGAAGTACGAGCGCCTGGAGACGGAGTTCCTGACCAAGGGCGGCTACGCGGCCGAGGCGGAGGCCGCGACCATCGCCGCCAGCCTGGGCCTGCCCGACCGGATTCTCGGCCAGCCCCTGCACACCCTCTCCGGCGGTCAGCGGCGCCGCGTCGAGCTGGCCCGGATCCTCTTCTCGGACTCCGACACGCTGCTCCTTGACGAGCCGACCAACCACCTCGACGCCGACTCGATCGTCTGGCTGCGCGACTACCTGAAGACGTACCGCGGCGGCTTCATCGTGATCTCCCACGATGTCGAGCTGGTCGAGACCGTGGTGAACAAGGTGTTCTACCTGGACGCCAACCGGTCCGAGATCGACATCTACAACATGGGCTGGAAGCTCTACCAGCAGCAGCGTGAGGCCGACGAGAAGCGCCGCAAGCGCGAGCGCGCCAACGCGGAGAAGAAGGCCGCGCAGCTGCACTCGCAGGCCGACAAGATGCGGGCCAAGGCCACCAAGACCGTCGCCGCGCAGAACATGGCCAAGCGGGCCGACAAGCTGCTCGCCGGGCTGGACGCCAAGCGCGCCTCCGACAAGGTCGCCAAGCTGCGCTTCCCGGACCCCGCGCCCTGCGGCAAGACCCCGCTCACCGCCGAGGGCCTGTCCAAGTCGTACGGCTCGCTGGAGATCTTCACCGACGTCGACCTGGCCATCGACAAGGGCTCCCGGGTCGTCATCCTGGGCCTGAACGGCGCGGGCAAGACCACGCTGCTGCGGCTGCTGGCCGGCGTCGAGACGCCGGACACCGGCGAGGTGCGCCCCGGGCACGGTCTGAAGCTGGGCTACTACGCGCAGGAGCACGAGACGCTGGACCCGGACCGCACGGTCCTGGAGAACATGCGTTCCGCCGCGCCGGACATGGACCTGGTCGACATCCGCAAAACGCTCGGCTCGTTCCTCTTCTCCGGTGACGACGTCGACAAGCCCGCGGGCGTGCTCTCCGGCGGTGAGAAGACCCGGCTGGCGCTGGCCACCCTGGTCGTCTCCTCCGCCAACGTGCTGCTCCTGGACGAGCCGACCAACAACCTCGACCCGGCCAGCCGTGAGGAGATCCTCGGCGCGCTGCACACCTTCACCGGCGCCGTGGTGCTGGTCTCCCACGACGAGGGCGCGGTGGACGCCCTCCAGCCGGAGCGCATCATCCTGCTGCCCGACGGCGTCGAGGACCTGTGGGGCCAGGACTACGCGGACCTCGTCGCGCTGGCCTGAGCACGGGCGTCTGGGCACGCGGGCCCGAGTACGTGGGTCCGAGCCCGCGGGTACGAGCCCGCGCGGCCGGATCCGGGCCCGCGGCCGACCTGTGTGCGCGGCCGGGCCTGTACGCGCGGCCCGTTCCGTCCTTTTCCGTGCCCGTTCGGTGCCCGATCGGTGTCCGTTCCGTGCCCGCCGGCTCCTCGGAAGGGGCTCGGAACCGGGAAGGATCAAGGACGTATGGATCATTCGGCCGACGGGTGATCCATCATCTGAGTGAGAGCGGCTCGTACATCGGCGAGCCTCCCTGTGACGGCCGGGCCCCATGGGCCCGGCCGTCATCATTTCGTACCAGCCCCCTCTGACCTGCTTGTTCACCAAGAATTCCATGGTCGGAGCGGTGAAATCCCGAGCGGAACCCCTAATTCCAAGAGTCAATACGGCGCCTTCGACGCCAAACGATGTCCCACGGACCTTGCTGAATGGGTGGCCAGGAAGGCGGGAAGGGGTGATCATGAGAGTCCAGAGCGCACTTCCCACGAGGAGGCACGGGTGGCCGAGACTCTGAAGAAGGGCAGCCGGGTGACCGGCGCCGCGCGCGAGAAGCTCGCGGCAGACCTGAAGAAGAAGTACGACTCCGGAGCGAGCATCCGGGCGCTGGCCGAAGAGACCGGCCGCTCCTACGGGTTCGTGCACCGGATGCTCAGCGAATCCGGTGTGACCCTGCGTGGTCGTGGCGGAGCCACCAGGGGCAAGAAGGCCGCCTCGGCCTGACCGAGGCGTTCCGCTCCGGGAGCTACGGTGCCACCCGGTCGGTCGAGCAGGCGACCGGGTGGTTACTGTTCAGTCACTTAAGCACGCAAGTGCGGTCGGCTGACTCGGAGGCGCCCCATGACTCTGCTCGACAAGGACGGTGTGCGGCTCACCGTGGACGACGTGATCGCCACGGTGACCCTCGCCGGACCGGCCAAACGCAACGCGCAGTCGCCCGCCATGTGGCGGGCGCTGGCCGAGGCCGGATCACTGGTGCCGGGAGATGTCCGGATCGTGGTGCTGCGCGGCGAGGGCAAGTCCTTCTCCGCCGGCCTGGACCGGCAGGCGTTCACGCCCGAAGGCTTCGACGGCGAACCGTCGTTCCTCGACATGGCACGGGGCCCGGACAGCGAACTGGACGCCACGATCGCCGAGTACCAGGAAGCGTTCACCTGGTGGCGGCGCCACGACGTGGTGTCCGTCGCCGCTGTGCAGGGCCATGCGATCGGCGCGGGCTTCCAGCTCGCGCTCGCCTGTGACCTGCGGGTGTGCGCCGCCGACGCGCAATTCGCCATGCGCGAGACCAGCCTCGGGCTGGTGCCGGACCTGACCGGCACCCACCCCCTGGTCGCCCTGGTCGGCTACGCCCGTGCGCTGGAGATCTGCGCCACGGGCCGCTTCGTGCACGCCGACGAGGCCGAGCGCATCGGCCTGGCCAACCTCGTCGTGCCCGCCGCCGACCTGGACGGTGCCGTCGCCGACCTGGCGGGGGCCCTCGTCGCCGCGCCGCGGGACGCCGTCATCGAGACCAAGGCCCTGCTGATGGGCGCCGCTTCCCGTACGTACGAGGAGCAGCGGGCCGCCGAACGCGCCGCACAGGCACGCCGGCTGCGCGACCTGGCGGGCCTGGGCGAGTAGAGCCGGTCACCGCTCAGGAGGCGGTGGGCGCTTCGAGGGCGGCGACGAGCACCGCGACGGTCGGCCGCTTTCCGCCTGCCGCCCCCACGCCCGCCGCTTCCTGGACCGCCGCCGCTTCGACCGCTCCACGTACCGCCCGCGCCACGTCCAGCGTGCGCCGGTCCGGCGCGACGGCCAGCTGCACCAGTACGTGCCCGTCCTCCTGACGCACCGGCCGGGACAGCGCCCCCAACGCCGGTACGAGCCGGACGACTCCGGGGACGCGCAGTACGGCCGTCTCCAGGGGCCCGGCAGCGTCGGCGGTGGCTCCGTCCGCCCCCGGCGAGCTGCCGGGGAGGGCGCCCGCGCCGCCGCTGTCCTCCCCTTCCCCCTCTTCTTCTCGCTCGTCGAGCAGATCGGTGATCCGCAGATCGACGGCGGACACCTCCAGCCCCAGCCGCTCCGCCGCACACGCCAGCAGCGCTTCCCGCAGGATGCCGGCGGAAGCCGGAACCGGACGTCCGGCCGTGGCCGCGAAATCCGCCTCGATCAGCACCGGCCCCGGCGGCAGCGCGCTCGGCGGCGCCGGGACCGCCGGCTCCGGCGCGGCAGCCGGGTCCGCCACAGACAGCCGGAGCGTACCGACGCGGAGCCCCGGCAGCGCGTCGCCGGCCGCCCGCAGCACACCGGCGGCCGCCCGTTCGGCGATCCACGCTCCGTCCGCCGGGCCGCCGAGCGGCAGCAGCCGGCCCAGCCCGAGCTGCCGCCGTACCGCCGTCACCAACTGGTCACCTGCCACCGGCCGTCACCTCTTTCCCGAAAAGTGCTTCCACCATGCCGTACCCCCGCCCGGGCGGCAGGGCCACGGACCCGATTGGCGGCATCCGGTCCACCCGGCTGCCGCATCCCTGGAGCACCCGCGGGGAAGCGGACTTACTGTAAGAAACGGAGCGGCTTCGAGCTCCGACCCTCCGGAAAGGGACGATCGGCGATGACCGAGAGCGCACAAGGTAACCGGCCCGAGCCGCGGACCGGAGACTCGCAGGGCAAGACGCTGGGGACCAAGCGGGGCGGCGGTGACCCCGCGACCCGCGGGCGCACCACCATCGCGGACGGCGTCGTGGAGAAGATCGCCGGGATGGCCGCCCGGGACGTGATGGGCGTACACGCCATGGGCAGCGGCTTCGCCCGCACGCTCGGCGCGGTACGCGACCGGGTGCCCGGCGGCAGCAAGTCGGTGACCCGAGGCGTCAAGGCCGAGGTCGGCGAGGTGCAGACCGCGCTGGACCTGGAGATCGTCGTCGAGTACGGCGTCTCGATCGCGGACCTCGCCAGGGCCGTACGGGAGAACGTCATCTCCGCCGTGGAGCGGATGACGGGCCTGGAGGTCGTCGAGGTCAACATCGCGGTGAGCGACGTCAAACTGCCCGACGACGAGGAGGACGAGGACGACGAGGAGCCGCGCCTCCAGTAGGGCGGGCCGGTTCCGAAGACGACAGCGCCGGGGCTTCGCTCCGCAGGGCCCGGCCGGGGTGGTAGCGAAGGGAAGCGCGTAGATGAGCATGGCCGTGATCGGTCTGTTGGCCGGAATGGCGCTGGGCTTCGCCGGATACTTCGGCGGTTTCGGGGCCTTCGTGCTGGTGGCGGCGCTGGGCGCCATCGGATTCATCGTGGGAAAGTTCGTGGACGGCGACCTGGAGGCCGGTGAGTTCTTCCGGACCCGTACGGGCGACCGCGACGACCGGCGGAGGTGACGCCCGGTGGCGACCGTGTCCCACGCGGCCGCGGCACCCGGCGCCGCCGATCCGGCCGTACCGGCCGGTGAACGAGGCGCCACCCGGATCGCGGACCGGGTCGTGGCCAAGATCGCCGCGCAGGCCGCGCGCGAGGCCCTGCGCGACGCCTCCGCCGCACACACCGACGCCCACGCGTCGGTGACCGTACGCCGGCGCGACGGGCGGCGGGACTTCGGCGAGGCCCGGGTACGGGTGGCCGTCGAACTGGGCTACCCCTCCGACATCGGCGCCCAGTGCGGTGCCGTACGTCGGCAGGTGACGCGGCGCGTCCGCGACCTGGCCGGCATGTCGGTGCCCGAGGTCGCCGTCCAGGTCGAACGGCTGCATTCGCCCCAGATGGAGCGGACGGGCCGCGGGAGGGTGCGATGAACGACGACGATCCCGATCTGCGGCGGACCCGGCGGCTGCCCACCCTCGACAAGTCGGCGGGCGCCACCGCGGACCCGCCCGGCCCCGGCGCACCGGGCGGCCCGGGTACACCGGACGGACCCGGCGCCCAGGGCGGCCCGGGGAGCGCACCGCCCGGCCCCGAGCACACCGGCCCCGAAGGCACCGGCCCCGCGGACACCGAGCGGGACCCCTGCGAGGAGACCGGCGACGGCGGACGCGCCCGGCGCTTCTGGGCGGCGCGGCGCGTACCGGCCGCCCTGGTCGCGCTCGTCGTGCTCGGCGCCACCGGACTGCTGCTGTACGACGTGGCCGCGGTACGCGCCGACCGCCCGGCGATGGCCTGGCGCAAGCGCCTCGCCGACGAGCTGGCGTCCCGCCACCTGGACGACGTGTGGGTCCTCGTGGGCGCCGCCGTGGCCGTGGCCCTCGGCCTCTGGCTGCTGGTGCTCGCGCTGACGCCCGGCCTGCGCGACGTGCTGCCGATGCGGCGCACCACACCGGACGTACGCGGCGGCCTGGACCGCGCGGCGGCCGCGCTGGTGCTGCGTGACCGGGCCATGGAGGTGCCGGGCGTGCAGTCCGTACGCGTCGCCGTCGGCCGCCGCAGGGCCAAGGCGCGCGCGGTCTCGCACTTCCGCGAACTGGACGAGGTACGGAGCGACCTGGACACGGCGCTCGGCGACGGACTGCGGCAGCTGGGCCTCGCCCGGCGGCTCGCGCTGTCCGTACGGGTGCGCCGGTCGGCGAAGAGGTGAGCACGGCGATGCGCAAGGCTCTGCGAACGGTCAACCGGGTACTGCTGGGCCTGACCGGCCTGGTCCTGATCTGCGTCGGCGGCACGGTCCTCCTCGGCGGCCTCGACCTGCCCCGCAAGTGGGGCTTCGACCTGCCGACCGGCGGACGCTGGTCCCGGCCGGACGACGTCCTGCTGCGCGACACGGACCGCACACGCTGGACGGACCAGGGCTGGTGGTGGCCGGTGGTCATCGCGGCCCTGGCCGTGCTCGTCCTGCTGGCCCTGTGGTGGCTGCTGTCCCAGTTCCGGCGGCACCGGCTACGGGAGATCCTCGTGGACAGCGGCGACGGCGAGGGCGCCCAGCTGCGCGGCCGCGCGCTGGAGAACGCCCTGACGGCCGAATCCGAGTCGCTGGACGGCGTGGACCGTGCCCGGGCACAGCTGACCGGCCGCCGCACGGAACCACGCGTGCGGGCCGGACTGGCGCTCGCCCCGCACGCGGAACCCTGCGCCGTGCTCGCCCGACTCTCGTCCGAGGCGATCGCTCACGCCCGTACTTCGGCAGGCCTGGAACGACTGCCTGCCGAGGTACAGCTGCGGGCAGTCAAGCACCGGGCTGAGCGGGTGAGTTAGCGGGGGGCGTACGGGGCGGCGGACCAGGGCGGGAACCGGTACACCTGATTCGCGCATTTGATCAACGGCTGGCCTTGGCGGCACTACCCGCCGCCGGGTCCGGACAGGGCGCCCGTGGAGACGGTCGTACAGGTCGCGATGGCGCCGGATTCACGTTGTTGAAAGGACGGCAGGAGCATCGTGGACAGCGGCAACTGGCACAACGCGAAGCTTGGCGAGCTACGTACGCCGCCTTCCTCGCTTCCTACCACGAGCTCGGTCGAAAGCTTTCAGCCGCCAGCAAGCTTCGGCCATCAGCCACCGCAGGCGGCCCACCGCAGCCCGCGATGGTAGAAGCGGCAGCGGCGGCGAAAGAACTCAAGGAAGCTGTAGCGGCAGTATCACTTGAGGGGCCTCGGATCGTGGCGTCCGCCGCCTTCGAATTACAGAACGCTGTAGGGGACACGGTAACCGAACTGTCAGGGCTCTTCGTCGATCATGTCGGCAGCGAGCGTCCCCTCTTCGAACTGCGAGACCCCGGCATTGAGCGGCACCGGTCATTAGCCCACCTGACCTTCGTCACGGCAGCCAACGTGACCCTCAGCGGACATACCCGAGTTTGCTTTAGCCGTTGCAGCGAGGACGACCAGGCCCTTCCTGTCGGCGGTGTTGACCTCTCTGGCCCGGCAAGCGGTAGCGAGTGGAGCGCCCGTGACGAGCAGTAGCTGTTCTTCTTCAACCACGGGTCAGGTGTCGCTCCGCTTACGCTGCCACATGATTGCGGCCCGCACGCGCTGATGCTACGGGCGAGGGCCGACGATCGCTCGCGCCTTCCCAAGGGCCAGATGCCACGGGTACTCCGCTGGCCGCCCCTTTCCAGGCTCGTTGGGCACGAAGCCCCCTTCGCCGTACAGCACGTGCACACCCATGTCCCGCAGCGTCTCCACCGACCGGTCGAACTGCGGGTGGAAGGCATAGGCCGAGTTCACGCACGGCATCACCACCATCGGGATGCCCTTGCCGGCTCCTTCCGCGGCGATGCCCACGACGAAGTTGTGCGTGAGGCCGAGCGCCCACGAGTTGACGCTGTTGAACGTGGCCGGCGCGAACAGGATCACGTCCGCCTTCGGCCACACGTCCACCTCGCCCGGTGCCTTGTACTCGGACCGCACCACGTGATCGGTCAGCCCCTCAAGAAGTGGCAGCTCGGCGCCGAGCCACCGGGCCGCCGTCGGCGTCAACCCCACGCAGACGTCGAAGCCTTCATTCTGGGCACGGCGCACCACGTCGGGAAACTGGTGGACCGGCGGGGCAGCGGAGCCGAACAGGTACAACACAGGGCGCCTCATGGCCACATCCCACCACATGCGACCGTCCCCGCACCGGGTGGCCACGGGGACGGAGCACTGACCCGGGCGTGACTGCGCGGGTACCGTTCCAAGTGTCTGCGAGGGGCGGAGACCCGTATGCCTATTCCGGACGACGACCACACCGGTGCACGCATCAAGGAGCAGCGCAGGTTCGCGCGTCTGTCTCAACGCGAGCTGGCAGCTCTCATCCCGTACAGCTACAGCCTCCTCAACCAGGTCGAGTGCGGCGCCCGCGCGGCGACGCTGGACTTCACGGCTGCCGTCGCCAAGGCGTTTGTGCCCGGCCTCATCCACGAACTGACCACCGCGGTGTGGCGTTCCCCTGGTGCAGAGCTGTGGCAGGCTCTCGCCTCGACCTACCGCACCGCTCACGACATCACCGTGAAGCTGGGCTACTTCGACCTCAGCGCCGTTGCCCTGGATCGGATGGCCTGGGCGGCCGAGCGGGCCTCTGATCCCTGTCTGGCCGCGATCCGCCAGTACATGCGTGCCCTGGTGTACTTCCGTGAGGGCGAGTACACCATCGGGCGCCGCCTCATCAGCTCTGGTCAGGGGCTGCTGCTCCAGGCGCCCGCCGACGCGCGGGAGACGATGGCCGTCACCGGGCAACTGCACCTCGGGGCGACCGTCATCGCAGCTCGCGCCAGGGACAGCGCGGGGGTCAAGAACCATCTGGCGCAGGCCACCGCGTGCGCGAACCGGACCGGGGATGCCGCCTTGATCCATTGGCTCTCGTTCGGCCCGGCCAATATCGACCTGCATCGGATGTCCGCAGCCGTTGAGATGGGGCATTATGACGATGCGGTGAGCCAGGCCAAGAAGGTCCGGCTCCCCTCTGGTCTGGCCACCTCCAGACGCGCCCACTTCTTCATCGACCGGGCCCGGTCCGAGATGGAAGTCGGCCGTACAGAAGCGGCGCTCAAGAGCTTGGTCAGCGCGCGGCGGGCAGCCCCGGAGCAGACGCGCTACCACCCGGGTGCTCGCGAAACGATCAGGGGATTGGTCCATGCGGCCCGTCGAACTCCTGACACCCTGAACCACATGGCCGTCTGGATAGGAATGTGAGCGGTCGACGCTCACACGCCGGCTCGCTGGCGCTCACAGAACGGTGAGCATTGTGGGCGCCCCAACGCGTCACTCTGGTCCCGTACCTGATCAACGACCCTATGGGACAGGGCTGAGGCCATGACAATCACTCCGCTGGTCTTCATCTACGACCGCAACGCCACACGGTCCAGCGCCTACCTCGACATGCGCATCGAAGGCTGCCGCAATTACGCCGCAAGCAGGAAATGGACGGTGGCCGACCATTGGGTCGACCGCGGAGACGATGCACTCGCCGACACCCGCCCGCAGCTATCCGCCCTGCTGGAGACCTTGCGCAGGGAAGCGGGCATCCGGCCGGTGATCTGCCTGTTGCACTCGTGGGGGCGCTTGGCAGCCGATCCCGTTCACCGCATCACCTTCCAGCAGCGAGTCGCGCGGGCCGGCGGCTACTGCGCGACCACGTTCGACGAGTCCGACGAGCTTGGCCATGGGGCGCTGGCCCTCTGAAGCGAAGCGTGACCGCACGTCGATGACCGCGTACGTCATCGGCATGGCCGGGGTGGTGGTCACGCTCGCCGTCGGCAGCGACTTCGGGTGCTGACCACTCCTCGCGCCCGCGCCGTTCGCACCATCACGATGGCGCGGGAAGGCGGCCTGGTCGCCCCACCCTCCTCAGAACCCCCGCCGAGCCCCACCGTCCACCGGCACCATCACCCCGGTGACGTACGACGCCGCCGGCGACAGCAGGAACGCGGCCGTTCGGCCGAATTCCGACGGTTCGCCGTAGCGGCGCAGGGGGATGGAGGCGCTGTTGCGGGCGCGGGACTCCTCCGGGGCGCCGGACAGCGCGTCGAGCTGGGTCATCCGGTCGGTGGCGATGCGGCCCGGCAGGATGCCGAAGACGCGGATGCCGCGTGGGCCCAGTTCGTCGGCGAGGGCCTTGGCGTAGCCGGCGAGGCCGGGGCGGAGGCCGTTGGAGATGGCCAGGCCGTTGATGGGTTCGTGGACCGAGCCGGAGAGGACGAAGCCGATCGCGCCGCCGTCGCCGAGGGCGGCGGACGCTGTGCGGGCGAGCCGTACCGCGCCGAGGAAGACCGATTCGAAGGCCGCCTGCCACTGCTCGTCGGTGTTGCCGGTGGGCGCTCCCGGGGGCGGGCCGCCGACGCTGACGAGGATGCCGTCGAGGCGGCCGAAGCGTTCGCGGGCCGTGTCGACCAGGCGTGCGGCGGCGTCCGGGTCGGCGTTGTCGGCGGCGATGCCGTGCGCGCGGTCGCCGAGCGAGGCCGCGGCGGCCTGTGCGCTGTCCGCGTCGCGCCCGCTGAGGACGACGTTCGCGCCGTCGGCGATCAGTTCCCGCGCGGTGGCGAAGCCCAGGCCGCGGGTGGCGCCGGTGACGATGTAGGTCCGGTCGGTGAGTCCTAGATCCATGGGGGTCAGTCTGCCCCGTCGCACCCGAACATGGTGAAGGCGGTGCTGATGAGTCCGATGTGGCTGAATGCCTGGGGGAAGTTGCCCAGCTGGCGGCCGGCGACCGGGTCGTACTCCTCGGCCAGCAGCCCCAGGTCGTTGGGCAGCCGGAGCAGCCGGTCGAACAGCTCGCGGGCCTCCTTCGGCCGTCCGGTCAGGTGCAGGGCTTCGGCCAGCCAGAACGAGCAGACCAGGAAGGCGCCCTCGTCGCCCGGCAGCCCGTCGACGGTGGTGGCGTCGGTGCTGTAACGCTTTATCAGGCCACCGTGCGACAGCTCCGCGCGGACCGCGTCGACCGTGCCGACGACCCTCGGGTCGTCCGCGGGCAGGAAGCCGAGGCGCGGGACCAGCAGCGTCGCCGCGTCCAGCAGGTCCGAGCCGTAGGACTGGGTGAAGGTGTTGCGCTCGGCGTCGTACCCCTTCTCGCACACCTCGCGGTGCACCTCGTCGCGCATCGCGCGCCAGCGCCCGACGTCGCCCTCCAGTTCGGGGCGGGCCTCGACCGCCTTGATGGCGCGGTCGGCGGCCACCCACGCCAGGATCTTGGAGTGGACGAAGTGCCGGCGGGGCCCGCGGACCTCCCACAGCCCCTCGTCCGGATCGCGCCAGTGGGACTCCAGGAAGTCCAGCAGGGAGCGCTGGATGTTCCAGGCGTGCGGCTTGGACGGCAGGCCCGCGACGCGTGCGATGTGGAAGGAGTCCAGCACGCCGCCGTACACGTCGAGCTGCCGCTGTTCGACGGCGGCGTTGCCGATGCGTACGGGCGTGGAGCCGGCGTAGCCGCCGAGCCAGGGCAGCTCGGCCTCCGGCAGCCGCCGCTCGCCGCCCAGGCCGTACATGATCTGGAGGTCGGCCGGGTTGCCGGCCACCGCGCGCAGCAGCCAGTCCCGCCAGGCCGAGGCTTCTTCGGTGTATCCGGCGGTGACCAGGGAGTTGAGGGTCAGGGTGGCGTCGCGCAGCCAGCAGAAGCGGTAGTCCCAGTTGCGTACGCCGCCCAGCTCCTCGGGCAGCGAGGTGGTGGGCGCGGCGACGATGCCGCCGGTGGGCGCGAAGGTCAGCGCTTTGAGCGTGATCAGGGAACGCAGCACTTCGGCGCGGTACGGACCGTCGTAGCGGCAGTGTGCCGACCACGCCTGCCAGTCCTCCAGGGTGTGCTTCAGTGCCTCGTACGGGTCGATCTGGGCCGGGCGCGGCTCGTGGGAGGGGTGCCAGGTGAGGATGAACGCCACCCGCTCGCCCGCCGCGACGCCGAAGTCCGAGCGGGTGCTGAGCCCCTCCCCGTACGTCTTGACCTCGGGTTCGATGCGCAGCCACACCGAGTCGGGTCCGGCCACCGCGACACGGCAGCCGTCGACGTGCCGCACCCAGGGCACGACCAGGCCGTAGTCGAAGCGCAGCCGCAGCACCCCTTGCATGGGAACGTCGCCCTCCAGGCCCTCCACGATGCGGACGAGGTCGGGCGCGCGGTCGCGCTGCGGCATGAAGTCGGTGACCTTCACCGAGCCGGTGGCGGTGTGCCAGACGGTGTCCAGGACGAGGGAGCCGCCGCGGTAGGAGCGTTCGGGCCGGGCGTCGGGGTCCGTGGGGGCGAGCAGCCAGTGGCCGTTCTCCTGGTCGCCGAGCAGCGCGGCGAAGCAGGCGGCGGAGTCGAAGTGGGGCAGGCACAGCCAGTCGACGGAGCCGTTCCGGCCGACCAGGGCGGCGGTCTGCAGGTCACCGATGAGCGCGTAGTCCTCGATGGGTGCGTGCACGCGGCGCCCCTTCCGTCAGCGGCCGGCAGCTACTCGGTGCTGGCGACTGTACGGTGCGACGGCGCGGCGGGCGCGGATTCCGTGGTGCCGGTGCTGCCTTCACCGTCTCCGACGGGGCCGTTGTCTCCACCGGAGCCGGTCTCTTGACCGGAGTCGCCGTCTCCGTCGGGGCCGCCGTCGCCACCGGAACCGCCGTCCCCGCCGGAACCGCCGTCCCCGCCGGAACCGCCGTCACCCGCGGCTTCCGCCTCGTTCGCGGCGGCGGCGAGCCGGTCCTTGCGCTCCCGGCGGACCAGGACGATCCAGCCGACGGGCACCGCCGCGGCGAACAGCCACCACTGGATCGCGTAGGCCATGTGCGGGCCGATGCTGTCGTGGTCCGGGTCGGGTACCGGTTCGGGCTTGCCGTCGGCCGGTTTCGGGGCGGTCTGCTCGATGTAGCCGCCGAGCACCGGCCGGTGCAGCGCCTCGGCCTGCTGCTCGCTGTTGATCAGCATGACCTGGCGCTCGGGCAGGCCGCGCTTGTCCTTGATGCCGCTGCCCTCGGTGGTCTCGTCCGCCATCATCCGGCCGGTGACGGTGACCTTGCCGGTGGGCGCGGCGGGGACGTCGGGGAAGCGGGTGAGGTCGTTGCCCGCGGCGATCCAGCCGCGGTTGACCAGGACGGTGGTGCCCTTGCGCGGGCCCTGGTCCAGGACCAGCGGGGTCAGTACGTAGTAGCCGATGGTCTGCTCGTCGGCGGCGGTCCGCTGGCGGACCACCACCTCGTGCTTCGTGTCGTACGTGCCGGTGGCGGTGACCCGGCGCCACATGTCGTCGCGGGGGAGCGGCCGGCCGGGCGCGGTCAGGTCGGTGACCGGGACCGGGGTGGCGGCGAGGCTGTCCGCGATGAGCTGGTTCTGCGCGACCCGGTGTTCATGGCGGTGGTACTGCCAGAAGCCCAGCTTGATCATCACTGGGATCAGGACGAGGCCCACGAGGGTGAGGATCACCCACTGCCGGGACAACAGGAAGCGGTACACCCCATGACGGTACAGCCGAGGCATCGGGCACCCCGGCGTGGGGGTCCGGCACCGGCCCTCAGACCCGGTCGACGATGCCCGCCTGCCCTTCCGCGCGGGCGCAGTGGGCGCCGCAGAACCAGCGTCCGGCGGCCTCCACGCCCTGGCCGATGATCTGACACCGGCAGTGCTCGCAGATCGGCGCCATGCGGTGGATGGCGCACGAGAAGCAGTCGAAGACGTGCACCGCACCCTGTGCGTGCACTTCGAACGTCATGCCGTATTCGTTTCCGCAGACCTCACAACGTGCCATGCGCCACAGGGTGCGCGTGCGGCGGGCGGCGGGGCGAGCCTGCGGGAGGCGTGTTGTGGTGCTTCACCCGGACGCAGGCGCCGGGGCCACGTCCTGGAGGAGTTGCATGAAGGCCGCCTCGTCGATCACCGGTGTGCCGAAGGTGGCGGCCTTGGCGGTCTTGGACGTCCGCGCATCGGGGTCGTTGGTGACCAGCAGGCTGGTCAGCCGGGAGACGCTGGTGGCCACGTGCAGACCGGCCTCGATCGCGCGGTCCTCCAGCAGCTCGCGGTCGACGGAGGTGTCACCGGAGAACGCCACCCGCATCCCCTGCACCAGCCGGGCGCCCGGTTCGTACCGTCCCGGGTTCGGGTACGGGCAGGCGGGCCGCTTGCGCGACGGGCGCCAGTTGGTGGGCCGGTAGGTGGCCGCGGCCGTCCGCTGCCGGGGCGCCGCCGGGCCGTCCGCCCACTCGGTGAGCGGCTGGCAGGCCAGCAGCGGCAGGCGCAGGTTGGCCTGGGCGGCCAGCCGCAGACTGGGGCGGAACGCCTCGGCCAGCACCCGGGCGTCGTCGAGCGCGTGGTGGGCGTGCTGCTGGGTGACGCCGTAGTGCGCGGCGAGGGACTCCAGCTTGTGGTTGGGCAGCGGCAGCCGCAGCTCCTTGGAGAGCGCGATGGTGCACAGCCGCTGCCGTACGGGTGCCTCGGCCTCGGCGCGGGCGTACTCGCGGGCGATCATCGACCAGTCGAACATCGCGTTGTGGGCGACCAGGACGCGCCCTTCCAGCCGCTCGGACAGCTCGGGGACGATCTCCGGGAAGAGCGGCGCCGCGGCGAGCATGTCGCTCGTCAGACCGTGGATCCACACCGGGCCCGGGTCCCGCTCCGGGTTGACCAGGGTGTACCAGTGGTCCTCGACCTCGCCGTGGGTGTCGAGGCGGTACACGGCGGCGGAGACTATCCGGTCGTCGCGGGCCAGGCCGGTGGTCTCCACGTCGACGACCGCGTACCCCTTCGGATACGCGGCCGGCCAGGAGGCGGCCGCCTCCGGAGGGGACGGCTGCTGCCCGATCGCCGGGGTGATCGGGCGGGCTGCTGCCATACGGTCTTCGAGCATGGTCACTGAGGATACGGGCCCCCACTGACAGCGCCACCGCCCTCCCCGTACCGACTGCCGCTCCGGCACCGTCCGCGGCCGTACGGGCAGCGGCGGACGTGCGCGAACGGTGCGCGGCCCGCCGCCCGTTGGTCCCCGAACGGGGGAACCGGTACCACGGTGGCGCCCGGCCCTCTCCCGTGTCGCGCTGCCGGCCGAGCCCTTCTCGCGGTGTTACGTCGCAAAGGTCCGGTTCGAGTGGCGGCGGCGGTGGGCGGCGGTGTGCGGACCCGTATGCGTACCGGTCCGAGTGTGTACGGGCCCGCATCCGCCCGTCGCTGACACTCCTTCTTACATACTTCTCGGTAACAACCCCTAGCGAGGGCCCCGTCGGCGCCTTTATGGTGCCGACATGCCGCACCTGCCCGATGTCGTGCTGTGGTCCGTGCCCGCTTTCGTCATACTCGCCGTGGTGGAGATGGTGAGCTACCGCCTCCATCCCGACGAGGACGCCGCCGGGTACGAGGCCAAGGACGCGGCGACGAGTGTCGGTATGGGACTGGGCAGCCTGGTCTTCGACGCGCTGTGGAAGATCCCGATCGTCGCCGTCTACTCGGCCGTCTACACGCTGACGCCGCTGCGCGTGCCCATCCTGTGGTGGACGCTGCCGCTGATGCTGCTCGCGCAGGACTTTTTCTACTACTGGTCACACCGCGGCCACCACGTCATCCGCGTCCTGTGGGCGTGCCACGTGGTGCACCACTCCAGCGAGAAGTTCAACCTCACCACCGCGCTGCGCCAGCCCTGGACGACCTGGACGGTCTGGCCGTTCTATGTGCCCATGATCGCGCTCGGGGTGCACCCGGCCGCGGTCGCGTTCTGCTCGGGGGCCAACCTCGTCTACCAGTTCTGGGTGCACACCGAGCGCGTCGGCAAGCTGGCCAGGCCCTTCGAGTACGTGCTGAACACGCCCTCCCACCACCGGGTGCACCACGCCTCACAGGGCGGCTACCTGGACCGCAACTTCGGCGGCATCCTCATCATTTGGGACCGCATGTTCGGCTCGTTCGTCCCGGAGACGGAGCGGCCGGTGTACGGCCTCACCAAGAACATCCACACCTTCAACCCGCTACGGGTCGCCACCCACGAGTACGCGGCCATCGCGCGCGACGTGCGGGCGGCGGGCAGCTGGAGCGAGCGGGCGGGGCGGGTGTTCCGGGGGCCCGGGTGGCAGCCGGCGGGGCTCGTGGGCGGCAAGGCGCCGGGGAAGGCCGGGGTGTCAGAAGCTGCCGGGGTGTCCGAGTCCGCCGAGGACTCCGAAGCGCTCGAAGCGCCTAGGGCCGCAAAGGCGACTGAAGCCTCGAAAGCCGCCAAAGTGTCTAAACAATCCAAAGCGGCTAAAGCGGCCAAGTCCGCCCGGCAGGCCAAGCCCGCCAAGTCGGCCAAGCCCGCCAAGTCGGCCAAGCAGGCCAAGCCCGCCAAGTCCGCCGACGCCTCAAAGGAGCCCGTCGCGTGACGTCCACCGCGCGCACCGCGCGGGTCCTGCTCGGTGCCTTCGCCGTGCTGACCGCCGTCCACCTCGGCGCGCTGCTCGCCGGTGCCACCCCCGTCGTCCACCTGACCAAACCCGCGCTGATGCCCGTACTGGCCGCGTACGTGCTCGCCGCGGGTGCGCCCCGGCTGCTCGCCGTCGCGCTGCTCTTCGGCTGCGGCGGTGACACCCTCCTGCAGACCGGTGACGACGGGCTGTTCCTCGTCGGCATGGGCTCCTTCGCCGCCGGACACGTCTGCTACCTGGCGCTCCTCACCCGGCGCGGAGCCTTCCCCGGCGGGCTCCGGCTCTCCGGGCCGCTCGCCGCCGGTTACGCGGCCGTCTGGCTCGGCTTCGTCGCGCTGCTCTGGCCCGGCCTGGCGGCGGACCTGCGGCTGCCGGTCGCCGCGTACAGCCTGCTGCTCACCGCGACGGCCTTCAGTGCCCTGCGGCTCGGGCCGCGGGCCGCGCTCGGCGGGCTGCTCTTCCTGCTCTCCGACTCGCTGCTCGCCACCGGTCTGGCCCATTGGCAGCAGCCGCCCGCCGCCCAGTTCTGGGTCATGCTGACCTATACGGCGGCCCAGTACGCGCTGGCCGACGGCGTACGGCGGACGTACGCGGCAGGCGAACGGACCGGGGTAGCCGGTACCACGCGGGCGTACGGTGAGGTGCGTAGTACAACCGTCTGATCTGCAAGGAACGTACGTATGCGCGCCACCACCATCCACGCACCCCGCGACATCCGCGTCGAAGAGGTACCGGACGCCGCGGTCCGGGAACCGGGGGACGCGGTGGTGCGGGTGCTGCGGGCCTGCATCTGCGGCAGCGACCTGTGGGCCTACCGCGGCGAGACCCACCGCGAGTGCGGACAGCGGATCGGCCACGAATTCCTCGGCACGGTCGAGGAGACCGGCCCGGCCGTGTCCGGCTTCCGCCCCGGCGACCTCGTCGTCGCCCCCTTCACCTGGTCCGACGGCGGCTGCGAGTTCTGCGCCGAGGGCCTGACGACCTCCTGCGAACACGGCGGCTTCTGGGGCGGCACCCCCGGCTCGGACGGCGGCCAGGCCGAGGCGGTCCGCGTCCCGTACGCCGACGGCACCCTGGTCAAGCTGCCCGCCGCCGCGGCCGGTGACGACCGGCTGCTCACCGCACTGCTCTCGCTCTCCGACGTGCTCGGCACCGGCCACCACGCGGCGGTCGGCGCGGGCGTGCGGCCCGGCGCGACGGTCGCGGTCGTCGGTGACGGCGCGGTCGGCCTGTGCGGGGTACTCGCCGCCAGGCGGCTGGGCGCCGAGCGGATCATCGCACTCGGCCGGCACACCGCCCGTACCGACCTCGCCCGCACCTTCGGTGCCACCGACGTGGTCGCCGAGCGCGGCGACGCGGCCGTGGCGGCGGTGCGCGAGCTGACCGGCGGCCGGGGTGCGCATGCCGTCATCGAGGCGGTCGGCACCGAGCAGTCCATGGCCACCGCCGTCGGCATCACCCGCCCCGGCGGAGCCATCGGCTGGGTCGGCGTCCCGCACGGCAGCGGCACCGGCCTGGACATGGGCACGCTGTTCCAGAACAACATCACGGTACGCGGCGGCGTCGCCCCCGTCCGTACGTACATCCCCGAGCTGCTGCCCGACGTCCTGGACGGCACCGTCGACCCGTCGCCGGTCTTCGACCTGGCCGTGGACCTCGACGGCGTGCCCGACGGGTACCGTGCCATGGACGAACGCACCGCCCTGAAGGTGCTGATCAAGCCCTGACCAGGGAAAACGGCCGCGGGCTTGAGTCTCCCTCCGGGGGAGACCCGACAGTGGACGGCATGAACGAGGGCGGCGGCGGCCTGCTGACGATCGGCGCGCTGGCCCGGCTCACCGGAGTCACGGTGAAGACGGTCCGGCGCTGGTCCGACGAGGGCCTGCTGCCGCCCGCCGCCCGCACCCCCGCGGGCTACCGCCTGTACGGCCCGGACGCCCCCGCCCGGCTGGAGATCGTGCGCACCCTGCGCGAACTCGGCATCGGGACCGCGGAGATCCGCGCCGTACTGCGCAGCGAACGCACCGTCGCCGACGCCGCCCGGCACTGGGCGGACGCGCTGGACGCGCAGATCCGCGCCCTGCGGCTGCGGCGCGCCGTGCTGCGGGCGGTGGCCGCGCGGGGGACCGCAGCCGAGGAGCTACCGGACGTGCACCGACTGGCCCGCCTGACCGCCGCCGAACGGCGCCGCATCATCGAGGAGTTCGTCGCCGACGCTCTCGACGGCGTGGACGCCCCCGCCTACCGCGCCGGCCTGCTGGCTGCCGCCCCCGACCTGCCCGAGGACCCGGCACCCGGACAGCTCGGCGCCTGGCTCGACCTGGCCGAACACGTCCAGCGCCCCGAGGTGCGGGCCGCGCTGCGACGGCTGGCCGAGTACAGCGCCCGCACCACCCCCGCCGTACCGTCCGCGACGGCCGCCGAGGACGCGGCGCGCGTCGCCCACCTGATGCGCGAGCGCGGCGAGGCGGCCCTCGCGGCCGGTGTCGCCGCCGGCTCCCCGGCGGCGGAGCCCGTCGTGGCCGAGCTGATCGCCGCCTGGCTGCCGACCCAGGCGGACACGGCCGAACCGCCCGAGCGGGACGACGCCCGCGCGCGCCGCGGGCTGCTGGAGCAGCTGGAAGCCGCCGCCGAGCCGCACATCGAGCGGTACTGGCAGCTGATGTGCGCCGCCACCGGCCGCCCGCAGCCCCCGCGTTGGGGCGCGGCGGGCGCCTGGACCGCCGCCGCGCTGCGCGCCCACCCCGAGCCCGGCCCGGGGCTCGTCCTGCCGCCCGCGCCGGACGCCCAGCGCGCGCTGTACGTGTACGAGCGGGTGGCCGCGCACGTGGCCGCGCTGGTCGACGCCGTACCGGGGGAGGCGCTGGAGCGGCCCACACCGTGCGCCGACTGGACCGTACGGCAGCTGATCGACCACATGACGTGGGAAAACCTCATGATCACCTCGATCGCCCGGGACGCGCCGCGCACCGATCCGGACGCCGGCCACCTGGGCGACGACCACGCCGCCGCCTTCCGGGCATCGGTGGACGGACTGCTCGCCGCCTTCACCGGCAGCGGGATGCCGGAGCGCACCTACGGCCCGTACGAGGCGCCCGGCGCGCTGTTCGCACAGCAGGCCGCGGTCGAACTCCTCGCGCACGGCTGGGACCTGGCCCGCGCACTCGGCGCGCCGAGCGACCTGGCGCCCGAGGTCGCCGACGAGGTGCTGGCAGCGGCCCGCGGCATCTACGGGGCGGCGCCGCGTACGGAGGGCGGGTCGTTCGTCCCGGAACGGCCCGCGCCGGAAGGAGCGGGCGGCGCGGACCGGCTCGCCGCCTACCTGGGCCGCTGAAACGGCACGGGGGCCGGGCGGTCACCCCGCCCGGCCCCTGCCGCGGACCGTCACCGGTCCGTCGGTCGCGTCAGTCCTGGACCGCGTCCAGCGCGTCCACGATGCCGTAACCGTAGTGGCCGTTGACGTGCTGGGTACCGGTGCACGTCTTGTCGGCGGTCGGGCAGCCCGGGTTGTCAGCCTGCATCTTCAGGAGCCACTGGATCTCCTGCGGGCTGGACTTCGGGTGGGTGCTCTTCAGCAGGGCCACGACACCGGCGACGTGCGGGCTGGCCATCGAGGTGCCCTGGAGGTAGCCGTAGTCACCACCGGGCATGGTGGACAGGATGCCGCCGTTCTTGGCGGGCAGCTCCGGGACCTGGCGGGAGTCGCCGCCCGGCGCCGCCACGTCGATCACACCGTTGCCGTAGTTCGAGAAGTACGACTTCAGGTTCTTCACGCCCGTCGAGGCGACCGTGACGGTGCCCGGCAGCTGGGTCGGCACGTCCCAGCACTTCTTCGGGTCGATGGTGCGCGAGACCGGCGTGGAGTCGTTCGGGCTGGAGGTGTCGGTCAGCTGCGCCGCCGCCAGGTCCATGCTGGAGTTGCCGGCCGCGGCGACGTTCACCACGCCCTTGCCCTCGGCGTACTTGGCGGCCCGGCCGACGGCGTCCACGATGGCGCCCTGGTCCAGGTCGTCCTTGCAGTTGAACATCCACGGGTCGACGTAGTAGCTGTTGTTCGTCACCTTGGCGCCGTGGTCGGCCGCGAAGACGAAGGCGCACACCACGCTCTCGGCGTAGAACAGGCTCGTCGTGGGCTCGCTGACCTTGATGGCGGAGAGCTTCACGCCCGGCGCCACACCGGCCACGCCGACACCGTTGCGCGCGGCGGCGATGGTGCCCGCGACGTGCGTGCCGTGGTAGTCCTCGGCCGGGTCGTACGGGCGCCAGGCGCCCGGCGAGGTGTCGGCCACGCCGCCGACGCAGTTCGCGGACTGCTTGGGGGCGAAGTTGGCCTTCAGGTCCGGGTGGGTGTCGTCCACACCCGTGTCGATGACCGCGACGGTGACCTTCTTGCTGCCCTCGTCGACCTTCGCGGCCTTGTCGGCCTTGATGGCGGGGATGTCCCACTGGAGGGGCTCCAGCGGCTCCTTGTCGTCGCCCGCGGCGTTGGCCACGCGGGCCGACTTGGCCGCCTTGTCGGCGGTGAGCCGCTCGACCTTCTGGGGCTTGCCGACGTCCGTGGTGGCGGACGCCTTCAGCGGTGTCGTACGGGTGGCGCCGGCGGACTGCACGCCCGGCGCCTTGCGTATGGTGGCCGCGAAGAGCGGGTTCGCCGAGTGGACGACGATCACGCCTATCTTCTCGTGGGCGACGACCACCTTGCCGCCGGCCGCCTTGATCGCCTTCGTGACCTTGCCGACCGAGGCGTGGCCCGGCGTGGCGTTCACGACGTACGAGAGCTGCGGTCCGTCAGCGGTGACGGCGGCCGCCGGGGCCGCGTCCTGGGACGCGGCGGTGGCCGCGGCCGGCAGGAAGCCGAGGGATGCCGTCAGAGCCAGACCGAGCGGCACGGCAAGCGCCCGCACCCGTCTGGATCGGGGATGCGCCATGGGTACTCCACATCATCCGTGAAACCGCCCGTGCGCGGATTGCGCACGGGCAGGTGCATACCGCCGTCCGGGGGAATGGCCCCCACGCGCGGCAAGTCCCCGTGAAGTTATCCGTGTCGACCACGGAACATCAATGGATCAGGGAGAAAACCTGCCACAAGCCGCGGATTGACGTCCCGTCAGGAACAGATGTCACGAACGGGTCACGGGCCCGTGCCGGACCCGGACCCGGCCTCAGGCCTGGCGCCGCAGTGCCGCCAGGCTCAGCGGGGGCAGCGCCGGCCGGTGGCCGTACCAGCGCCCCGGCGCCGCCCGTACGGGCCGCCGCGGGGCCGGGGCCGCCGCGACGGGGGCGGGCAGCCACACGGCTCCGTACGGCCGGCGGCCCGGCCCCGAGGGCTCGGTGTGCGGTGTGGACATCACGCTCTGCCCAACGAACGGGCCCGGCCGCGGTGGCGGCCGGCACCCGTGCTTCCTGCGGAATTCAACCAACCAACCTCTGTCGCTTCGAATGCCGCCCCTCTACGATGCGTGATCCGGATCACTTACGCACCCTTTATCGCCGGGCTCCGTCGTCCGCCCCTACGCCACCAGGAGATGCTGTGAGCACCGCACCACCGCCCACCGACCCGGGGCCGCACCGGCCACCGGACTTCACCGCGGTCCAGGCGAGCCCGGAGTTCGGCGAACTGCGCCGCACCCACCGAGCGTTCGCCTTCCCGCTCACCGTCGCCTTCATCCTCTGGTACCTGCTGTACGTGCTGCTCTCCAGTTACGCGGGCGGCTTCATGGGCACCAAGGTGTTCGGCAACGTCAACGTGGCCTTCGTGCTCGGCATCGCACAGTTCGTGACCACCTTCCTCATCGCCTGGTGGTACGCCCGCCACGCCGCCGCCAAGCTGGACCCCAAGGCCGAAGCGATCAAGTCCCGCGTGGAGAGTGACGCATGAGCCCGGCCGAACGATTCACCACCGGCACGGGACGGCTCGCCGACGGCGCCGTCCACCTCGCCGCGGGCGGCGCCGGTGAGCACCGGACACTGATCATCACGCTGTTCGCGGTCTTCGTCGCCGCGACCCTGGGCATCACCGTCTGGGCCGGCCGGCAGACCAAGGGCGCCGAGGACTTCTACGCGGGCGGCCGCCAGTTCAGCGGCTTCCAGAACGGCCTGGCGATCTCCGGCGACTACATGTCCGCCGCGTCCTTCCTGGGCATCGCCGGCGCCATCGCCCTCTTCGGCTACGACGGCTTCCTGTACTCCATCGGCTTCCTCGTCGCCTGGCTCGTGGCACTGCTGCTGGTGGCCGAACCGCTGCGCAACTCCGGCCGGTTCACGATGGGCGACGTGCTCGCGTACCGGATGCGCCAGCGCCCGGTACGCACCGCCGCCGGCGTCTCCACCATCATCGTCTCGATCTTCTACCTGCTCGCCCAGATGGCGGGCGCCGGCGCCCTGGTCACGCTGCTGCTCGGCATCACCAGCGAGGCCGGCAAGATCCTCGTCGTCGTCCTGGTCGGCATCGTGATGATCCTCTACGTGTCCATCGGCGGCATGAAGGGGACCACCTGGGTCCAGATGGTCAAGGCCGTCCTGCTGATCGCGGGCACCCTGCTCATCACGTTCCTGGTGATGCTCAAATTCAACTTCAACATCTCCACGCTGCTGGGCCGGGCGGCCGAGGAGAGCGGCAAGGGCGCCGCCTTCCTGGAGCCGGGCCTGAAGTACGGCGTGACCGCCACCTCGAAGATCGACTTCATCTCGCTGGGCATCGCGCTGGTCCTGGGCACGGCCGGCCTGCCGCACATCCTCATCCGCTTCTACACCGTGCCCACGGCCAAGGCCGCCCGGAAGTCCGTGAACTGGGCGATCGGCATCATCGGCGTCTTCTACCTGATGACCATCGCGCTGGGCTTCGGCGCCGCCGCCCTGATCAAGCCCGAGACGATCATCGCGTCCAACAAGGCGGGCAACACGGCCGCCCCGCTGCTCGCCCAGGAGATCGGCGGCGGCGCCGACTCCACCGGCGGCGCGATCCTGCTCGCGGTGATCTCCGCGGTGGCCTTCGCGACCATCCTCGCGGTCGTCGCCGGGCTCACCCTCGCCTCGTCCTCGTCCTTCGCGCACGACCTGTACGTCAACGTCATCCGCAAGGGACAGGCGACCGAGAAGGAAGAGGTGGCGGCGGCACGCTGGGCCACCGTCGGCATCGGCGCCGTCGCCATCGTCCTGGGCGTCTTCGCCCGCGGCCTGAACGTCGCCGGCCTGGTGGCCCTCGCCTTCGCCGTAGCGGCCTCCGCCAACCTGCCGACGATCCTCTACAGCCTGTTCTGGAAACGGTTCACCACCCAGGGCGCACTGTGGTCCATCTACGGCGGCCTGGCCTCCTCCGTCCTGCTCGTGCTCTTCTCACCGGTCGTCTCCGGCAAGCCGACCTCGATGTTCCCCGGCGTGGACTTCCACTTCTTCCCGCTGGAGAACCCGGGCCTGATCTCCATCCCGCTGGGCTTCCTGCTGGGCTGGCTGGGCTCGCTGCTGTCCAAGGAGGAGCCGGACGTGAAGAAGTACGCCGAACTGGAGGTGCGCTCGCTGACCGGCACCGGAGCGCACTGAATCGGGGAAGCGCCGATCCGGTGCGCCCCCGCCGTCCGCGCCGCTCCGGCCTTCCGCACCACCGGCGGGCGGGGTGGCGTCGTAGAGATCTACGACGCCACCCCGCCCGCCTCGTGATTTCCCACCCGTGCCCGCTGTCAGACCCATCGCGTAGGCTCGAAAGTGAACTGATCGGACTCGGGGCAGGGGACAGCAGTGCTCATCGACACTTACGGTCGCGTGGCCACCGACCTGCGCGTCTCGCTGACCGACCGGTGCAACCTGCGGTGCACGTACTGCATGCCGGAGGAGGGCCTGCAGTGGCTCGCCAAACCGGATCTGCTCACCGACGACGAGATCGTCCGCCTCATCCGAATCGCCGTCACCGACCTGGGCATCGAAGAGGTCCGCTTCACGGGCGGCGAGCCGCTGCTGCGCCCCGGCCTGGTCGGCATCGTCGAGCGGGTGGCCGCCCTGGAGCGCCGCCCGCAGATGTCGCTGACCACCAACGGCATCGGCCTGGAGCGTACGGCCGCCGCCCTGCGCGACGCCGGCCTGGACCGCGTCAACGTCTCCCTCGACACGCTGCGCCCGGACGTCTTCCGCACCATGACCCGCCGCAAGCGCCACGAGGACGTCCTGCGCGGCCTGGAAGCGGCCCGCGCCGCGGGCCTCACCCCGGTCAAGGTCAACAGCGTCCTGATGCCCGGCCTCAACGACGACGAGGCCCCCGACCTGCTGGCCTGGGCGATCGCCAACGCGTACGAACTGCGGTTCATCGAGCAGATGCCGCTCGACGCCCAGCACGGCTGGAAGCGCGACGGCATGATCACTGCTGGTGACATCCTCACCTCGCTGCGCACTCGCTTCACGCTGACCCCCGAGGGCCAGGAGGAGCGCGGCTCGGCGCCCGCGGAGCGCTGGGTCGTGGACGGCGGCCCGCACCGGGTCGGCGTCATCGCCTCCGTCACCCGCCCGTTCTGCCGCGCCTGTGACCGTACGCGGCTGACCGCCGACGGCCAGGTCCGTACGTGCCTGTTCGCCACCGAGGAGACGGACCTGCGCGCCGCGTTGCGCTCGGCGGACGTCCCGGACGCGGAGATCGCCCGCATATGGAAGCAGGCGATGTGGGGCAAGAAGGCCGGGTCGGGCCTGGACGACCCGTCGTTCCTCCAGCCCGAGCGTCCGATGTCGGCGATCGGCGGCTAGCGGGGGGGCGGTGGACCGGGCCGGCCGGGTCCCCGGGCCGGACCGATTCCGTACGCCGGAGTCCGGCGCGCCCTAGAAGCGGCATGCGTTGGACGCGGCATGACCCGGACGCGGCGACGCGGCGCGCCTTGGTAGCGGCCAGTCCTGGACGCGGCGCACTCCCTACGGACCAGACCCGGTCGATGGCGCCCCGCCAGAGGCCGGACCAATGGCGGCAGCGGCGCTCGCTCGGCGGTCAGTCGTCGGCCGGGCGGTCGGTGGCGGCCTTCTTCCACTCCTCCAGCGTGACGACGTCCTTCAGAAAGCCGCGCAACTCAAGGAAGTTGGACAGGTGTTCGCGGTGCTCGTCGCACGCGAGCCAGGTCTTGCGGCGCTCCGGCGTGTGCAGCTTCGGGTTGTTCCAGGCCAGCACCCACACCGCGTCGGTGCGGCAGCCCTTGGCCGAGCAGACCGGGGTTTCGGCCGCGCTGTCCGGTGCTCCGCCAGCCGGGCCGGGACGGCCGGGAAAGCCCGGCAGGCCGGGAAAAAGCGGTGGTGGGGCGGCGTCGCCGGAGGTGCCGGGCTGCGGGGCGTCAGGGGAGTTCACGGCCTCAACCCTACGTCGCCCCGGTGCGGACATGGCGACGCCGGGCAGCCACGGGGGGAGCCGCCCGGCGTCGGTCCGTCGCTCCGACGGGGGATGCGGAGCGCGTACGCAGTATGTCACGCGGGAGTGGGCCCGGTGCACCGGAACCGCATGATTGATCTGAGCTTTTCTTGAGCTTTGCGGACCGCGGCCGGCTCAACTCCGCTCGGTCCGCGGCCCGTCCGCTTCCGGCCCGGCCGCTTCCGGGACCGGTTCCGCCGGGCCGGCGGTGCCCCCGGGGCCCAGCATCGGCCGTGTGGGCGCCGGTATGAAAGTGGACGGCAGTGAACGTACGTTCTCCCGTCCGGCGTTGGCGATGACGACCGCCACGTACGGCAGGACGATGCCCAGTGCCAGGGTGGCGATGGCCACGTGACGCTCGATGTTCCAGAGCACGGCGGTGAGCACGACGGCCACCGTCCGCACCGACATCGAGATCACATAGCGCCGCTGCCGGCCCCGCACATCCTCGGTCAGCCCCTGCCGCGCTCCCGTGATCCGGATGGGCTGGGCGCCGGTCTGCTTCCGCATCACGTTCCACCACCTGCTTGTCGTGCCGGATTCTCCCCGGTTCCGCACCGATCCCACGTTACGCCGCGCCTGCGCAGCCTTCGAGACCGGGGCGCGATACGCCGGGGCCGGGTCCGTACCGCCGTTCCGCGTACGGCCCGCTCCGGCGTGCGGCGTAGCCCGTCCGGGGCGAAACTGGCTGGGCACGATCACGTGCGCGCGCCGCATTAGGAGGCGACATGACTTGGTTGTGGGCAATCATCGTGGGCCTGGTCCTGGGCCTGATCGCGAAGGCGATCCTTCCCGGCAAGCAGCAGATCCCCCTGTGGCTGACCGTGGTCTTCGGCATGCTGGGCAGCGTCCTGGGCAACTGGCTGGCCACCGGCATCGGGGTGAACGACACCAAGGGCGTCGACTGGACGCGGCATCTGCTGCAGCTGGTCGGCGCGGTCGTGGTCGTCGCCATCGGCGACCGGCTCTGGACGGCCATCCGGGGCCACGGCAGAGAAACGACCTGACCGGCCCCGGAAACGCGGAACGGCCGGTGCGCACAGGATGCGCACCGGCCGTAGCCGTAGCCGTAAGGGGCCCGCCCCCGTCTGCTGCCTGCCTAGCGCCCTTCGAGCTGTGCCAGCTTGCGCCCGGCCTTCAGGTACGCCGTACCCGGCACACCGGCCAGCTTCTCGGCCAGCACCTCACCCAGCGGCCGGATCGCCTCGGCCTCGGCGAGCACCAGCGTCTGCTGGCCCTCCTCGGCCTCCACGACCAGGCGGAGCGCGTTCTGCTTGGCCAGCCGCCGGGCCGCCGAGGCGCTCGGCGTGAACTCCAGGACCTTGGTCAGGACCGTGGCCACGGTTTCCGCGCCGTGCTCGGCGACGTCCACCACCGGCAGCGTGCCGACGTCGGCGAAGGACCTCTTGGAGAACTGCGCCACGAACCCGGCGCGCGCGGTCATCGCCGCCTCCAGGCCGTACAGCGCCGTCACGACCTCGCCCGCCAGGATCTTCTTCAGATCCATCGGGTGCAGGGTCTTGTCCGCGACCCGCCCGAGCGCGACGGCGATCTCCTCGTCCGTCCACTCCGTCCACGCCTTCAGGTACGGCTCCATCAGCCGGTCCGGCACCGACATGATCTTGCCGAAGACGTCGTCGGCGGGGGCGCTCAGCCCGACGTAGTTGCCCTTGGACTTGGACATCTTCGCGCCGGTGCCGTCGGTGCCCTCGATCAGCGGCATGGTCACGACCAGCTGCGGCCGCTGCCCGCGCAGCTCCATGAGCTTGCGGCCCATCTGGAGGTTGAGCAGCTGGTCGGCGCCGCCCAGCTCCACGTCGCACTCCAGCGCCACCGAGTCCAGGCCCTGCGCGATGGGGTACAGCAGCTCCGTCATCGTCAGACCGGAGCCCGCGGCGAGGCGGTTCCTGAAGTCCTCGCGCTGGAGCAACTGCGAGACCGGCACCTGGGAGAGCAGGCCCAGCAGCTCCGGGAAGGTGTACGGAGCCAGCCACTCGCTGTTCTGCCGGAAGCTGACCTTCTCGAAGTCGAAGAACGGCCGGACCTGGTCGCGGTAGCTGGCCAGGTTGGCGGCGATGTCCTCGTCGGTCAGCGGCGGGCGCTCGGCGGTACGGCCGGACGGGTCGCCGATCTTGGCGGTGAAGTCACCGATGATCAGCGTCACGTCGTGCCCGAGCCGCTGGAACCGGCTCAGGATGATCAGCGGTACGGCGTGCCCGAGGTGGACGTCGGTGGCCGTCGGGTCGATGCCCAGCTTGATGTGCAGGCCCTTGCCCGCGGCGCGGCGCTCCTCGATCCGCGCGGCGAGCTGGTCCGTGCCCGGCAGCACCTCGACGGTACGGGAGGCGATCAGCTCGGCCTGCTCCTTGGCGGGCAGGTCCGTCAGGTCGAGATAGCGCCGCTCGCCCGTCTCCTTGAGCAGCTCCGCGACGGTGGCGTCGGCGGAGAGGTCTGCGGAGAGCAGCGAGCTGGCGCGGGCGACGGATTCGCCGAGGCGTGTCATGGCGTTCCTGATCGGTCGGTGTTCCCGTACGGGAGGACGAGGGAAGAGTCTATTAGAGCCGGTGGCGGGCCTCCGGCGGACGCCCGCCGGAAACCCGGCGGCGGCTCACACGCCCGGACTGACCGAACTCATGTTGAAGTCCGGCACCCGCAGCGCCGGCATCGCCGCACGGGTGAAGTAGTCGCTCCACTCCCGGGGCAGCGTGCGCTCCGTACGGCCCGCTTCCACCGCCCGTCCCAGCAGATCCACCGGCGACTCGTTGAAGCGGAAGTTGTTCACCTCACCGGCCACCTCGCCGTTCTCGACCAGATAGACACCGTCCCGGGTCAGCCCGGTGAGCAGCAGCGTCGACGGGTCCACCTCGCGGATGTACCACAGGCAGGTCAGCAGCAGCCCCCGCTCGGTGCCCGCCACCATCTCCTCCAGCGACCGGGTACCGCCGCCCTCCAGGAGCAGGTTGTCCACGCCCGGCGCCACCGGCAGCCCGGTCAGCCCGGCACTGTGCCGGGTGGTCACCAGCCGCCGCAGCTCACCGTCGCGCACCCAGTCGGTCGGCTCCAGGGGGAGCCCGTTGTCGAAGACGGAGGCGTCGTCGCCGGAGGAGTGGGCCAGCACGAATGGCGCGCACTCCAGTCCCGGGGCGTCCGGGTCGCTGCGCAGCGTCAGCGGCAGCTCCGCGACCTTCGCCCCGATGCGGGTGTCACCGCCGGGCCGCGAGAAGACCGTACGGCCCTCCACGGCGTCCCGGGCCGTCGCGGACCACTGCTGGTACACGAGCAGGTCGGCGACGGCGGTCGGCGGCAGCAGCGTCTCGTACCGCCCGGCGGGCAGCTCGATCCGCCGCGCGGCCCAGCCGAGCCGGGTGGCCAGCTCCGCGTCCATGGCCAGGGGGTCCGCGTCCCGGAAGTCCCGGGTGGAGCGCCCCGCCCAGGCGGACCGGGTGCGGTCCGGCGACTTGGCGTTCAGCTCCAGCGTCCCGGTGGGCTGGTCGTGCCGCAGCCGCACCCCCGTGGACGAGCCGAGATACGACGACACGACCTCGTGGAACGCAAACCCGTACAGCTCACGGCCACCGTCCCCGGCCCGCTTGAACGACTCGCCCAGCGCCGGCGCGAAGGCGTCGAAGACCGCGGACGACGTCTCGGCCGGGGCGTCGGTGAAGTGCGGCGACGGCGCGCCCCCGGACACCAGCGGCGCGGCATCCTCGGCGGGCCCGGCCGCCCGCGCGGCCGCCTCCGCCTCCCGAACCAGCGGCTCCAGGTCGGCGGCGGTCACCGCGGACCGCGACACCACACCCGAAGCAGTGCCCTGCGCACCATCAACGGTGGCAACAACGGTCACCGACCGCCCCCGGGTGACCCCGTTGGTGGTCAGCGCATTGCCCGCCCACCGCAGATTGGCACTGGACCGCTCCTCGGCGATGACCACACAGCCATCGGCCCGGGACAGCTCCAGGACCCGCTCGACAATCTCGTGCGGCGCGTTCCCACGCGGCGTACGACTCCTCATCGGCCCGCCTCCCGTGCCGTGTTCAAAATACTGACGCCGGTGAACAGAGCCGACGGACAACCATGCGAAACCGCGGCAATCTGTCCCGGCTGCGCCTTCCCGCAGTTGAAGGCACCACCCAGCACATAGGCACCGGGCCCGCCGACCGCGGCCATCGAGCCCCAGAAGTCGGTGGTGGTGGCTTGGTAGGCGACGTCGCGGAGCTGTCCGGCGAGTTGCCCGTGTTCGATGCGGTAGAAGCGCTGGCCGGTGAACTGGAAGTTGTACCTCTGCATATCGATCGACCAAGACCGGTCCCCGACCACATAAATGCCGTGCTCCACCCCGGAGATCAGATCCCGTGTGGACGGCCCCCGTGGTGCGGGTTGCAGGGAGACGTTCGCCATGCGCTGGACGGGGACGTGGGCGGGGGAGTCGGCGTATGCGCAGCCGTTGGAGCGGTCGGTGCCGGTGAGTTTGGCGATGCGGCGGTCGAGTTGGTAGCCGACCAGGGTGCCGTTTTTGATCAGGTCCCAGGACTGGGCGGCGACGCCCTCGTCGTCGTAGCCGATGGTGGCCAGGCCGTGTTCGGCGGTGCGGTCGCCGGTCACGTTCATCACTTCGGAGCCGTACGCCAGCTTTCCGAGCTGGTCGAAGGTGGCGAAGGAGGTGCCCGCGTAGGCTGCTTCGTAGCCCAGGGCGCGGTCCAGTTCGGTGGCGTGGCCGATGGACTCGTGGATGGTTAGCCACAGGTTGGACGGGTCCACGACCAGGTCGTAGCGGCCGGGTTCGACGCCTGGGGCGCGCAGTTTCTCGGCGAGGTGGGAGGGGATGCGGTCCAGTTCGGCGTGCCAGTCGTAGTGGCCGCCGGTCAGGTATTCCCAGCCGCGGCCCACCGGCGGTGCCAGGGTGCGCATCGAGTCGAACTCGCCGGTCGCCGGGTCCACCGCGACGGCCGTCAGCTCCGGGTGCAGCCGGATCCGCTGCTGGGTGGTGCCGGTGCCGGCGGTGTCCGCGTAGAACTTGTTCTCCTGGACGGTCACCAGGGAGGCGTCCGTGTGTGCCACGCCCGGCGCGGCCAGCAGCCGGGCGCTCCACTCGGCCAGCAGGCCGGTCTTGTCCGCGTCCGGTACGTCGAACGGGTTGATCTCGTACGAGGAGATCCATGTGCGGTCCGGATACGCGGGCTCGTCCGCCAGCTCGACCCGTTCGGTGGCGCCCGCCGCCTCGATGACCTTGGCCGACAGCTTCGCCATCGCCACCGCCTGCCCGGCCACCCGCGCCGCGGCGTCCATCGTCAGGTCCACGCCGGACGCGAAACCCCAGGCGCCGTTGTGCACCACGCGTACCGCGTAGCCCAGGTCCGTGGTGTCGGACGCTTCCGACGGCCTGGCGTCCCGCAACCGCCAGGACGCGCTGCGCACCCGTTCCAGGCGGAAGTCCGCGTGGTCGGCGCCGAGCGCGCGGGCCCGCGCCAGCGCGGCGTCGGCCAGTGCGTGCAGTGGCAGCGCGAGGAAGGTCTCGTCGATCGAACGAGGTGTGACAGGCAAGGCGTCCTCCCGTGGTCGGCGCCATGAATCATGCCCTGCCCGAGCCGCGCGGCCCACCCCGCGGGAACCGTACGGCGGCGCCTTCTGTAGGGACCCGACAGTGACCGGCGTGCGCGCCTGTCCGGGCTCGATTCTCCGTACGAGGCCGGTGACCGATAGTTTCGTAGCGAACGCAGGTCGGACAGGACACGGAAAGGGTGATCTCTTGAGCCGCTCGGTTCTGGTCACCGGAGGCAACCGCGGCATTGGCCTCGCCATCGCCCGGGCCTTCGCCGAGGCAGGCGACAAGGTCGCCATCACCTACCGCTCGGGGGAGCCTCCCGAGGGATTTTTGGCCGTGAAGTGCGACATCACGGACGCCGAGCAGGTCGAGCAGGCCTACAAGGAGATCGAGGAGAAGCACGGCGCGGTCGAGGTGCTGGTGGCCAACGCCGGCGTCACCCGCGACCAGCTGCTCATGCGGATGTCCGAGGAGGACTTCACCTCGGTTCTCGACACCAACCTCACCGGCACCTTCCGGGTGGTCAAGCGCGCCAACCGCGGCATGCTGCGGGCGCGCAAGGGCCGCGTCGTGCTGATCTCGTCCGTGGTGGGCCTGCTGGGCTCCGCGGGCCAGGCGAACTACGCCGCCTCCAAGGCCGGCCTGGTGGGCTTCGCCCGCTCCCTCGCGCGTGAGCTGGGCAGCCGTAACATCACCGTCAACGTCGTCGCGCCCGGGTTCGTCGACACCGACATGACCCGCGCGCTCACCGACGAGCAGCGGGAGGGCATCGTGAAGCAGGTGCCGCTGGCGCGCTACGCGCAGCCCGAGGAGATCGCCGCCTCGGTCCGCTTCCTGGCCTCCGACGAGGCCGCGTACATCACCGGAGCCGTCATTCCCGTCGACGGCGGATTGGGCATGGGTCACTGATCAGCATGAGTGGAATCCTCGCAGGCAAGCGCATTCTGGTCACGGGGGTCCTCACGGACGCCTCGATCGCCTTCCACGTCGCCAAGCTGGCGCAGGAGGAGGGTGCCGAGGTCGTGCTGACCGGGTTCGGCCGGCTCTCCCTCGTCGAGCGCATCGCCAAGCGGCTGCCGAAGCCCGCGCCGGTCATCGAGCTGGACGTGCAGAACAAGGAGCACCTGGACGGCCTGGCCGCCAAGGTCACCGAGCACTTCGGCGACGACCAGCTCGACGGTGTCGTGCACTCCATCGGCTTCGCCCCGCAGGACGCGCTGGGCGGCAACTTCCTGAACACCGAGTGGGAGTCGGTCGCGACGGCCGTCGAGGTCTCCGCGTACTCCCTCAAGGCCCTGACCATGGCGCTGCTCCCGCTGCTGGAGAAGCGCGGCGGCTCGGTCGTCGGCATGGACTTCGACGCGCAGATGGCCTGGCCGAAGTACGACTGGATGGGCGTCTCCAAGGCGGCGCTGGAGGCCACCTCCCGCTACCTCGCGCGTGACCTGGGCCCGAAGAACATCCGCTGCAACCTGATCTCGGCGGGTCCGATCAAGTCGATGGCCGCCCGCTCCATCCCCGGCTTCGAGGAGCTGACGGACGTGTGGTCCACCCGCGCGCCGATCGGCTGGGACCTCACCGACCCGGAGCCGGCCGGCCGCGGCGTCGTCGCGCTGCTCTCGGACTGGTTCCCGAAGACCACCGGTGAGATCGTGCATGTTGACGGTGGCGTGCACATGATGGGTGCCTGACACACCCCGTAAACGCTCGTAACGCTGCCCGTCCCGGTTCGCCGGGGCGGGCAGCGTGCGTGGTGAGAGCGCGCCGATGGTCAGCCGGAGCGCCGGCCGCCGATCCGGCAGCCGAAGGGGTGCGCGCTCGCCTCGGTCGCGGCACTCTCGTCGTCGCCCGCGCGGATCGCCGCCACCAGCCGCGCGTGGTCCACATGCGCCTCGGGACGAAGGACATCGCCCACGTCCGCGCGCAGGAATTCCCGCAGTACGCCCCCGAGGTCGGCGTACAGCTCGGCCAGCACCTCGTTGTGGGAGGCCGCGACGACCGCCGTGTGCAGTGTCGCGTCGGCCTCCACGAACGTGGTCGCGGCGCCGGACTCCCATGCCCGTTCGCGCCGCTCCAGCGCGGTGTCGAGCTGCCGCAGGTCGTGGTCGGTGCGGCGCCGGGCCGCCAGCCGGGCCGCCGCCGCTTCCAGCGCGCTGCGCAGTTCGGCCACGTGTTCGGGGTCGGCGTCCGCGAAGCGGCGGTTCATCACCCCGGCCAGCTCGCTGGTCGCCGCCACGTACGTGCCCGAGCCCTGCCGGATGTCCAGCAGACCGTTGTGCGCCAGGGCCCGTACGGCCTCGCGGACGGTGTTGCGGGCCACCCCGAGCTGTTCGACCAGTTCGGGCTCGGTCGGGATGCGGGAGCCCACCGGCCATTCGCCGGAGGTGATCTGGGCCCGCAGCTGAGTGATCACCTGGTCCGCCAGCGCGGAGCGCCGGGGCGAGGTCAGTGGCATGTCAGCGCTCCTGTGGGGGAGAGGGCCGAAGGCCCGTCGGTAGGCACCGCGAGAGGATAGCGAGACCGCCGGGCAGGGGAACCGGCTGGTGACCTGGACAAGGATTCATCCCATGATTCTATGATGAGCCCATGCCAGACGACTCCCTCGCGACACTCGGCTCCGGCGCCGGGACCACCGGCGTGCCGCCGGAGCAGCACACGGCCGTACCGGGCACGCCGACTGCACCGGGCACGCCGGCCGCACCTGCCGTACCGACCGCCCCGGCCACGGCTCCGGAACCGGCCGCCGGCCGGGCGCTGCCGTTCCTGATGGTCGCCGGTCTGGTGCTGGCCGCCCTCAACCTCCGCCCGGCCATCACCAGTCTCGGCCCGCTCATGGAGGAGGTACGGTCCGGACTGGGCATGAGCGCGACCGTCGCCGGGCTGCTCACCTCCGTACCGGCCCTGTGCTTCGCGGTCTTCGGCACCGCCGCCCCGCGGCTGGCCCGGCGTTTCGGCCCGGGCGCGGTCGTCTGCGCCGGGATGGCGGCGATCGCCGTGGGCGTCGTCGTACGGCCCTACACGGGCGGTACCGCCGGCTTCCTCGCCGCCACCGCGCTGGCCCTCGCGGGCATCGCGGTCAGCAACGTCCTGCTGCCGGTGGTCATCAAGACCTGGTTCCCGGACCGCGTCGGCCCGCTGACCGGCCTGTACTCGATGGCACTCGCCCTGGGTACCTCGCTCGCCGCGGCGCTGACCGTTCCCCTCACGTCCGCGCTCGGCGGCAGCTGGCAGTCCGGTCTCGTGGTGTGGGCGGTGCTCGCCGTGCTCGCCGTCCTGCCCTGGCTGACGGTCGTCCGCGGCCGCAGGACGGAAGGCGGCGGGACGCGTGCCCGCCGGCCCGCCGCGCCCGCCGCCACACTGCGGGTCAGCACGTCGCCGACCGCCTGGGCGCTGGCCGTCTTCTTCGGCCTCCAGGCCACCGCCGCGTACATCACCATGGGCTGGATGCCGCAGATCTTCCGCGACGCCGGGGTCTCCGCGGGTACCGCGGGCGTCCTGCTCGCCGTCACGATGGCGATGGGCGTCCCGCTCTCCTTCGTCCTGCCCCGGGTGGCCGCCCGGATGCGCAACCAGGGGCCGCTGGCCGTCGGGCTCGGCGTGTGCGGGCTGGCCGGTTACACCGGGCTGTGGCTGGCCCCGGCCTCCGGCGCCTGGGCCTGGGCGCTGCTGCTGGGCATCTCCAACTGCTCCTTCCCGCTGGCCCTGACGATGATCGGGATGCGTTCGCGCAGCGCCGAGGGCGTCGTACGGCTGTCCGCCTTCGCGCAGAGCGTCGGCTATCTGATCTCCATCCCCGGGCCGCTCCTGGTGGCCACGCTCTACCAGCACAGCGGCGGCTGGGGGCTGCCCATCGCCCTGATGGCCGCGCTGATGGTGCCCCAGATGGCCGTCGGGATGCTGGCGGGACGGGACCGCCGGATGGAGGACGAAGTCCGGGTGCGACACTGAAGCCATGCCAGTGCTCGAACCGAATCCGCCGGGCGGACAGAAGAAACTGCTCATGGTCCTGGGCGCGATGCTCGCCGTGACCGTCGTCATCGCCGTCATCGCGAGCCTCGCCTCACCCTGACGCACCGCGCCCGCCCGTCCGCCGGGGCGCGGAGGTGGGGGCAGCCCCACCATCCCCTAGGGGGTCAGGGTCAGGGGCAAGTGGGTGGCGTACCGGATGGGAACGGCCCCCGCGGGACCGTAGGTTCGAAGCACACCGTGCCGCTGCGGTGGGCGCGGCCGCACCACGCGGCCGCGCCAGTCCCCGCCAACGCCCCCGGAGGCCACCGATGTCCGCCGTCTCCAGCAGGCCGTCCGCAACCCGACGCCCGGGCGCGCGCACGGGCCTGCCATGGTGGGCCCTGACCCTCGCCGTCGTCTCCTTCGTCGCACTGCTCGTCGTCATGACGGCGCCGTCCTCGGCGCACGCGGTGAGCGCGTCCCAGGGCCTGGCGCCCGTACTGGAATTCCTCGCCCGCCTCTTCGGCATCGGAAGCTGAGAGCCCGTGCCGGGCCCGGTGGCGGCGGTGTACCGCAGGAGCGTTCACCCTGCGGGGGGAGCGCCTCAACACCTCGCGCCCCGTGCTGCGTTTCGTGCGAAGCTGGACACATGAGCGCCGAAACACCTCGCCGGATTGTCCTTCTTCGCCATGCCAAGGCCGACTGGTCGCAGGAGAGCGACCACGAGCGCCCCCTCGCGGAGCGAGGCCGCAAGGATGCCCCGGTCGCCGGTCACTGGCTGGCCGGAGCCGGAATCACCCCCGACCTGACCCTGTGCTCGACCGCCGCCCGTACGCGCGAGACCTGGAAGCTCGTCGTGGGCGAGCTGCCGCAGCGCCCCAGGACCGTCTACGAGGAGCGGCTGTACGAAGCCTCCCTCGGCGAACTGATCGCGCTGCTGAACGAGACCTCCGACGAGGTGAGCGACCTGATGCTGGTCGGCCACAACCCCGGGATGCACGCCCTCGCCGACGCGCTGGCGGGCGAGGCGGAGGGCGATCTGCTGCCGCGGATGAACCGCAGCGGCTTCCCGACCTCCTCGGTCGCCGTACTGACCTTCACCGGCTCCTGGAAGACGGTCGAGCACGGCGTCGCCCGCCTGGCCGCCTTCTGGACGCCGCACGCCTGACGCGGTGAGCCGGCCGCCGGTCCGGTGACCCGGCCGCGCCGTACGGACGAGGGCTCCGGCGCCAGGTGCGCCGGAGCCCTCGTTTCGTACACGGGTCCGCGGTCGTCGTTCTTCGGGGCCGCAGGTGCTGCACGGGTCCGCGGCCGTCGTACGGCCCTCAGTCGTCGTGCGTGTCCGCCGCCTCGACCTCTTCACGGGTGATGCCGAGCAGATACAGCACGGTGTCCAGGAACGGCACATTCACCGCCGTGTGCGCGGCCTGGCGCACCAGCGGCTTGGCGTTGAAGGCGACGCCCAGGCCCGCCGCGTTCAGCATGTCCAGGTCGTTGGCGCCGTCACCGATCGCGACGGTCTGCGCGAGCGGTACGCCGGCCTCGTGGGCGAAGCGCCGCAGCAGCCGGGCCTTGCCCGCCCGGTCGACGATCTCGCCGGTCACCTTGCCGGTGAGCTTGCCGTCCACTATCTCCAGGGTGTTGGCGGAGGCGAAGTCCAGCCCCAGTTCCTCCTGGAGCGCGTCGGTGACCTGGGTGAATCCGCCCGAGACGACGCCGACTTGGTAACCGAGGTGCTTGAGGGTGCGGACGAGCGTCCGTGCGCCGGGCGTCAGCCGTACCTCCTTGCGCACCAGCTCCACCACCCCCGCGTCCAGCCCCTCCAGGAGCGCGACGCGGGCGTGCAGCGACTCCTCGAAGTCCAGCTCGCCGCGCATCGCCGCCGCGGTGACCTCGGCGACCTCCTGCTCGCAGCCCGCGTGCGCCGCGAACAGCTCGATGACCTCGTCCTGGATGAGGGTGGAGTCGACGTCCATGACGACCAGCCGCTGCGCCCGGCGCTGCAGCCCCGAGGCGACCACCGCGACATCCACGCCGAGCGCGGCCGCCTCGGTGGCCAGCGCGGTGCGCAGCGGCTCGGTCGGGGTGCCGGAGACGGCGAACTCCACGGCGGTGACGGGGTACTTGGCGAGCCGGAAGATACGGTCGATGTTGCCGCCGGTGCCGGTGATCGCGGCGGCGATGGCGGCGGTGGACTCCGCGGTGAGCGGGTGGCCGAGCACGGTGACGTGCGAGCGGCCGGTGCCGCGCGGCCGGTTGTCGCCGGTGCCGGAGATGATCTCGGCCTGGAGGTTCAGCGACTCGGCCCAGCTGTGCACGGTGGCGCGCAGGTCACCCTCGGTGGCGCCGGACGAGCCGCCGGCCGGGACGGGCGAGGTGACCAGGACGCACAGCACGATGCGGCCCCGGGTGACCACCTGCTCGATGTCGACGACGTCGACGGAGTAGGCGGCGAGGGTGTCGAAGAGCCCGGCGGTGATGCCGGGCCGGTCCTTGCCGAAGATCTTGACGAGAAGGGTCGGTACGTCGTCGCCCGGTACGGCGGTGGCAGGCGGGATCTGCGATGCACTCATGGTGCTCTTACGGTAACCGGCCCGCGCCGGCTCCCGTACAGGTGTCCGTGGTACGGACGCTCCGCTGCTCAGCGCCCTTCTCCCGGGCGCCCAGGAGGCGGTGGCTCGCCGGGCGGTTCCTCCCGCCGCTGCCGCGGCCTGCCGCGCGGCTTCGGCGGCACCGAGCGGGGCGGGGGAGGGGGCGGCCGGTACCCGCCGTCCACCGTGGGATGGGAGTCGGGCGGCGGCGGTGCCGCTGGTGGCCTGCTCCCGGGACGGCTCGCCGTCGGCGCCGCGTGCCCGGCGGTCGGCGGACGCCAGTCCTGGGTGGGCGGGGGCCGTTCCGGGGGAGGTGGCCAGGTCTGCGTCTCCGGAGGCCGCCCCGGGGGTGGCGGCGGCCAGTTCTGTGCACGCGGAAGCTGCCCGGGGGACGGGCCGCCGCCCCGGGGCCTGGGCGTCTCCTCGTCCGATGGCGGGCGCAGGTAGGGGTTCGTTTCGGCGTGCGGCGGGCGGTATACGGGGGAGGGGGTGTACGGGCCGGACCTGTAAGCGGCGTCGGGATAGTCCTGGGACTGGGGCTGCGGTTGGGAAGGGCCGTAGCCCGGCGCACCAAGGCCGGAAGCTTCGGCGTACCCCCGTACGCCGCCCTCCGGCGGCTCCGCGCGACCGGGCAGCCGTACCGCCCGCCGCCCGGCGGCCCCGGTGGCGCTAGCCAGCAGCCCGCCCACCAGGCCCGCCACCGCGCCCCACACCGCCCCCAGCGCGAACGCCGCCGCCACGCTTCCGCGCAGCTCCAGGCCCGCCCCGAAGGCGTCGAACCCGAAGACGGACAGGCTCGCGTTCGCCGAGACGCCGGTCAGGTGCACCATCAGCGGCAGGGCCAGCGCGGTCAGCGCGCCCAGCCCCGCCGCGCACCGCAGCGCGAACGGCAGCGTCCGGGTGCCCTCCCGTGGCGTACGGGCCGCTGTGAGGACGCCCGCGAGCAGCATCAGCAGCGCGGCGGCGACCGGCAGCAGCCACACCCGTCCGTCCAGCTCGGCGAGCCGTCCGATGGTCAGCTGTGCCTCGTTGCGGCCGTCGAGCAGCCGGTCCAGGGGATCGGGCAGGAACCGGGTGAGCACGCCGGACGCGCTGCCGTGCCAGGGGACGAAGAGGCCCAGCGGAATCCCGAGCCATACGCCGTTCGGGGCGGCGAGCAGCGCCGCTCCCAGCACCCGCCGGGGGTGGTCGTCGCCGATGGCCGCGTACCCGGCTGCCGCCAGGCCCGCGGCCACCGCCAGCAGCGCCACCGTGACCAGCGCCGACGCTGCGGGCCGCACGTAGCGGTGGGCCGCCTCCAGCGCGCGCGGCAGCGGCGCCCGCCGGGCCGCCAGCACCGTGATGGCCAGGACACCCAGCACCCACACCCCGCCTCCTACGAGGGAGGCGCCGGTGTTCACCGCGAATCCGACGGACGCCTCGGCGCCGATGAGGTCGGCGATCTGCCCGGGCAGCCCGCCGCTGTCGCCGCCGTCGCCGATCCCGAGATCGCCCAGACTGTCCCGCAGTCGGTCCAGCAGCCCGCCGTCACCGCTGCCGCCTCCCGAGCCGCCGCCACCGCCCCCGCCGCCGACGAGCCCGCCCAGCCCGGCCAGCGTCTTGCCGTCGATCGTTACGGAGTCGTGTCCGGCCCAGGCCAGGAAGGCCAGCAGCGCCACGAACAGCGCGGCCAACGCCGCTGCCCTGGCGAGCAGTTCGCCCCAGCCGATGGTCGCGCCGGCCCGGCGCAGCGAGCGGGCGAACACCCACCCCAGCACCAGGGCGCCCACCAGACCCACGCCCAACGGAGCGATGTCAACGGCGGATTCGGCCGCCTGCCCCTCCAGCCCGAAGGCGCGCACATCGCCCGACGGCGTCACGGAGCCGCCCACGGCCAGCACCACGGCCGCCGCCGTCAGCGGCCCGAGCGACGCCGCCGAGTCGGCGCCGAGCAGGTGCAGCCCCAGCGCGGCCACCCCGGCCATCGCCAGGAACGCCCAGCTCACCGCGGCGACGGCGGACAGCACCACATCGCCCCAGCGGATTCCCGCGGTCCTCGCGGCGGTCATCGGCAGCCCCCCGATCCGAGACGGGTCGCCCCGAAAGCGCGTGATGCCATGATCCGTACGCATCCATGGGCATCCGTGGGCGCTTACCACTCTCCGTGGGCCTTTCGCCGCCGTCAACGCAAGCGGCCGATGACCTTGTCAGGCCGGTTTTTTGGCTCCGGGCACCGCGCCTGAAATAGTTCCTCACGATGTTCGCCATCCCTAGACTTCCCATACAGGGCGTCACTCGGGGGACTATGTAATGGGGCATGGAGTGCCTGAACTCGTACTCGAATTGAACGGACGGACCTGGACGCTCGACCCGTCCCGGTCCTACAGCCTGGGCAGAGATCCGCAGGGCGACATGGTGCTGGACGACGCCAGGGTCTCCTGGCGGCACGCCACCGTGCGCTGGGGCGGGCGCGGCTGGATCATCGAAGACCAGGGCAGTACCAACGGCACGTACGTCCAGGGGCAGCGGATCCACCAGATGGAGATCGGCCCCGGCTCCGCGGTGCATCTCGGCAACGCCACGGACGGCCCGCGGCTGAGCCTGTCCGGCAGCGCCGCGCCGGCCGGCGTGCACGGCGCGCAGACCGCGATGGCGCCGCCGCAGGCCCGGCCCGCGCCGCAGCAGCAGGGGGGCCCTGGCTGGGCGCCGCCGCAGGCCCAGCAGCCGCCGGTCCACCAGGCGCCCGCCCAGCAGGTACCGCATCAGGCCCCGGCCCACCAGGTGCCTCAGCAGCAGGGGTGGAACCAGCAGCCGCAGGCTCCGTACGCCGCGCAGCAGCCGCCCCACGGCGGGCCCGCCGTGGCGCAGCAGCCGCCCGTGGCCCAGCAGCCCCCCGCGGACCGGTCCCGCGCCACCGCCCCGCCGGTCTACGGCGACCGCAGCCCGACCACGTTCCACCGCCTGGACCTCGGCCGCGTCATGCGCATCGGCCGCGCGCTGGAGAACGAGCTGGTCGTCTCCGACCTCCAGGTCTCCCGGCACCACGCCGAGTTCCGGGCCACGCCCGACGGCCGCTTCGAGATCCATGACCTCGGCAGCCACAACGGCACGTACATCAACGGCCAGCCGGTCCCCAAGTCCGGGAAGGCGCCGGTCGGTCCGAACGACATCATCGGCGTCGGCCACTCCACGTTCCGGCTGGTCGGCGACCGGCTGGAGGAGTTCGTCGACACCGGCGAGGTGTCCTTCTCCGCTCGCCATCTGACCGTCACCGTCGACGGCGGCAAGCAGATCCTCAAGGACGTCTCCTTCGGCGTCCCGGAGAAGTCGCTGGTCGCGGTGATCGGCCCGTCCGGCTCCGGCAAGTCCACCCTGCTCAAGGCGCTGACCGGCTACCGGCCCGCCGACCAGGGCGACGTCCTGTACGACAACCGCAACCTCTACAAGCAGTTCGCCGAGCTGCGCCAGCGCATCGGCCTGGTCCCGCAGGACGACATCCTCCACAAGGAGCTGACCGTCCAGAAGGCCCTGAAGTACGCGGCCAAGCTGCGCTTCCCGGGCGACACGGCGGAGGCCGAGCGCAAGGCCCGTATCGACGAGGTGCTGCGCGAGCTGAAGCTGGACGTCCACAAGGACAAGAAGGTCACCTCCCTGTCCGGCGGCCAGCGCAAGCGCGTCTCGGTCGCCCTGGAGCTGCTGACCAAGCCGTCCCTGATATTCCTGGACGAACCGACCTCCGGCCTCGACCCGGGCATGGACCGCGACGTCATGCAGCTGCTGCGCGGCCTCGCCGACGACGGCCGTACGGTCCTGGTGGTCACCCACTCCGTCGCCGAGCTGGCACTGTGCGACAAGCTGCTGGTGATGGCGCCGGGCGGCGGTGTGGCCTACTTCGGTCCGCCGGAGGAGGCGCTGAACTTCTTCCAGTACGACTCCTGGGCGGATGTCTTCTCCGCCTTCGAGAACTACCGCGACTACGACTGGATGGGACGCTGGCGCGGCTCCCCGCACTACCAGATGTACGCCGCGGACATCGACGCCGTCGCCCCGCAGTCGGTGTCGGTCCAGGCGCCCCCGGTCCGGATGCAGAAGTCCCAGAGCTGGGGCTCGCAGCTGTGGACCCTGATGCGGCGCTATGTCTCCGTGCTCGCCTCCGACCGCGGTTTCCTCGGCCTGATGCTGATCCTGCCGGCGGTGCTCGGCGTGGTCTCCATCCTCATACCCAGCCAGCACGGTCTGGGGTACGGGCCCAAGGGCCCCAACCGGGACGCCAGCACGATCATGCTGATCCTCGCGGTCGGCATGTGCTTCTCGGGCGCCGCCAACTCGGTCCGTGAGCTGATCAAGGAGCGGGTCATCTACGAGCGGGAACGGGCCACCGGCCTGTCGCGCTCCGCGTATCTGATGTCCAAGGTGATCGTGCTCGGGGTGGTGACCGCCTTCCAGGGCGTGATCATCGCGGCGATCGGCTTCACCCCGCGCAAGATGCCCACCGAGGGCGTGCTCTTCAAGGACCTGCCCGCCGTCGAGATGGGCCTGGCCGTCATCGCGCTCGGCTTCACCTCGATGATGTTCGGCCTGATCATCTCGGCGCTGGTCAAGACCGCCGAGAAGACCATGCCGCTGCTGGTCATGTTCGCCATCGTGCAGGTGGTCTTCACCGGTGTGCTCTTCCAGCTGTTCGACACGGTCGGTGTCGCCCAGGTGGCCTGGCTGATGCCGTCGCGCTGGGCGGTGGCCGCCATGGGCGCGACCGCCGACATGAACACGCTGCTGCCGTGGGAGGCGGGCAACCCCGACCCGCTGTGGAAGCACGAGGCGAGCGTCTACGGCATGGACATGATCATCCTGCTCGCGCTCGGCGTGGCCCTCGCCTTCGTGGTGGCCCGGCTGCTCCGCCGCCACGAGCCCGAGGTCATGCGCAAGTAGCGCACGGCACGACGCCAACCGCCGAGGGGCGGCACCCGCGACCGGGTGCCGCCCCTCGGCGGTCTCGCGTCCTGGAGCGGACGGACGGCGGGCCGTGCGGCGCGCCGGTCCGGCTCAGTACGCCGAGTTGACGTTGTCCATCGAGCCGTAGGTCGCGGCGGCGTACTTGCACGCGGCGGTGATGTTGGCGACCGGGTCGAAGATGTCCCAGGACGTGCCGTCGACGTGGTACGCCTGGAAGGTCGGGTCGATGACCTGGAGCAGGCCCTTGGACGGGGTGCCCTGCTGCGCGTTGGAGTCGTAGCCGTTGACGGCCTGCGGGTTGCCGGTCGACTCCCGCATGATGTTGCGGTAGATGCCGTCGTAGGAACCGGGGATGCCCTGCTTCTGCATGATGTCCAGCGACTCCCGGATCCAGCCGTCCAGGTCGTTGCCGTAGGTCTTGGCCGGAGCCGGGGCGGCGGCGCGGTCGGAGGACCGGCTCGCGGTCTCCTGTCCCTTGCGCTCCTGGTCGGCCTTGGCCTTGGCGTCGGCCTCCTCCTTGGCCTTCGCCTCGTCCGCGGCCTTCTTCTTGGCCTCGGCGGCGTCCTTCTCGGCCTGCTGGGCGGAGGCGTCCGCCTGCTTGCCGATGGTGTCCTGCTGGGTCTTGGCGGCGTTGTCGACCGCGCCGAAGGCGACCGGCTTGACGTTCTGGACGGCCGCCTGGTCGTGACCCTGCTTGGCGTCGGCCGAGCCCGGAACGACGGCGAAGACCAGGGCGGCGGCACCGGCTGCGGCGACGCCGGCGGCCGAGAGCTTGTGCGTCCGGTTCAGGCGGGCGTAGCCGGGAATGGCGTGCTTGGGCATGGGGAGACTGACCTCTATCCAACGGGGGTGCGCCGCTGTGGCCGGGGGAGGCGATGAACGCCGAGTTCTGTCCACGGCGCCGAGCGACGAGAGTCATTGTTAGCGGCCGAAAATTCACTGAGCAAAGAGCCGATTTACGATCCCGCATAGTGGAACCCGGGGCGCGGATATCGCGTCACGGCCGGGTTCTCCCGGCGTCATCGCCGGGTCCACCCCAGGTATACCCCGCATCGTCCAAAAGTCGTACGCGTGCCACAAAGCCACTAATGCCGTTCGTAAGTGACGTGGGTCCTATGCGCGGCGTCACACCGAGCAAGAGGTTTAGTTGCTCGGTGTGATTGCACTCGCACAGTATGTCAGTGAATTAGATCTCCACCAGGACCTGGTCCAGGGTCTTTCGCACCAGATCCGGTACGCGACAGTCCTGTGCCGGATATCCGACCGGAATCACGGCAAACGCCTTCTCGTTGGCGGGCCGCCCCAGTACCTCCTGGAGGAAGCGCATCGGGCTCGGCGTGTGGACCAGCGCCGCCAGGCCCGACAGGTGCAGCGCGGACAACAGCATCCCGACCGCGATGCCCACCGACTCGTCCACGTAGTAGTGCTTGTGCTTGGCGCCGTCCGCGCCCAGCCAGTACCGCTGCTCGAAGACGACGATCAGGTGGGGCGCGTCGGTCAGATGCGGTTTGATCTCGTCCGTGCCCAGCGGCCGCAGCGCCGCCAGCCACTCCTCGCCGAGCCGCCCCGCGTAGGAGACACGTTCCTCCTCCTCCGCGGCCTCCCGGATGCGCCGCCGCACCCCGGGGTCCTTGACCAGCACAAACGTCCAGGGCTGCTGATGCGCGCCGGAGGGCGCGGTGGCCGCGCAGGCGATGGCGTCCTTCACCACCTGCTCCGGCACCGGATCGGCGGAGAACTGCCGGACGGTCCGCCTCCGGTCCATCCGCTCCCGCAGTTCGGCGGCGCGGGCCAGCGACTCGCCGGCCGGCATCCGCTCCGGGTGGTACGGCACCGACCGGTAGGGATCGCCGTGGGTCGGTGTCCAGTTCCTCGTTGGTGTCGACATGCTCCGAGTCTGGAGCTCAGGACGGCAGCACGAGATGGAGATCCCCGAACTCGTGCCACAGATAGCGCTGCCGTACGGCCTCCGCGTACGCCCGGCACAGCGCAACCCCGAAGGCCGCGCCGCCCGCCGCCGCCCGCCCCACCGCCTCCAGCATCAGCAGGTGCGACGCCTCCGGCTCGTGCAGCCCGGTCAGCAGCCCGTCCACCGCCCGCACCCCGCGCTCCGGGGTGACGACCAGATCGGTCCACCCGGAGGCCGCCCTGATGCGCCCGTCGTCGGCGGCGGCGCTCTCCAGCGCCCGCACGGCCGTCGTCCCCACCGCCACGACGTGCCCGCCGCCCGCCCGCGCCGCGTTGATCTGCCACGCCGTGGACGGCGGCACCGCGAAGCGCTCCGGGTACGGCGGCTCGTACGCCTCCGCCGACGCCACCCCCGTGTGCAGCGTCACCGGCGCGATCTGCACACCCCTGCTCACCAGCCGCGCCACCAGGGACGCGGTGAACGGCCGTGCCGCACTCGGCATCTCCGCACTGCCCCCGGCGTCGGGCGAGCCCACCGCGAACACCGTCTGGTACGCGGAGAGCGGCTGGTCCCGGTCCGTGTAGCCGTACCGGATCGGCCGCCCGTACCGGTGCAGCACCTCCAGGACCGGCGCCCCCGACACCCGCGCCCACCACAGCCGCACGCTCCCGGGGTCCACCGGCACCCGCAGCACCAGCCGCGCGCCGCCCGGCAGCCGCACCACCGTGCCCGCCGGGCCGCCCGCCCGCTGCCGGGTGCTGCCGCGGCCGTCCGGCGACCGCAGCTCCACCGCCCAGTCCCCCGCCGCCGCCTCCGGCCGCGGATACCGCCGGTCCGCCCGCGTCGAGAAGTGCACCACCACCGGTTCACCCCGGCCCCGCCCGTCCCCGATCCGGCCGTCCAGCGCCGCCGGGAGGGTGCGCGAGGTGTTCACCACCAGGACGTCCCCGGCTGACAGCAGCCGCGGCAGCTCCCGGAACGCGTGGTGCGCGGGCTGCGCCGTACCGCGGCTGACCAGAAGGCGCACCGCGTCGCGCTCCAGGCCGGGGGCGCGCTGCTCGGCCGGCTCCCGCGCCGACAGCTCCGGCGGCACCCGCAGCACCTCGGCGGTCACCGGGCACCGTCCAGCAGGCCCGGCGCCGCGTACCGCCCACTGGCCGCGCCGGCGTCCAGCAGCCGCAGCAGCGCCGGTACGACCGTCTCGGGCAGCGGGCGCCCGGAGCCGTCGTCGGCGGGCACGGCCGCCGCGTACAGATCCGTCCGCATGTCACCCGGGTCCACCCACCACACCCGCAGCCCCGGCTCCTCGACCGCCAGCACCGCCGAGAGCTGGTCGAGCGCCGCCTTCGCCGCCCCGTAGCCGCCCCAGGTCTCGTATGCCTCGGCCGCCGCGTCGGAGCTGATGCTGAGCACGGCCCCGCCGAAGCCGGGCGCTTTGCCGGTACTCGTCCCTATATAAGAAGAAGAGGCGTCGGCACCCCCTATATAGGGAGAAGAGGTGGACTCACGAGGAGACGAGACGGACCCCCCGAACAGCTTCGAGGCCCGCAGCAGCGGAAGCGCCTCCTGCACGAGCCCCAGCGGCGCCACCGCGTTCACCTCCAGCGCCGCCCGCAGCCCGTCGAGCGGGAGCTCCTCCAGCCGCACCAACGGCTCGGCGCCCAGCACGCTCGCGTTGTTCACCAGCAGATCCAGCCCGCCCAGCTCCCGCGCCGCAGCCACCAGCTCCACCCGGTGCGCGGCGTCCGTCACATCCCCGGGCAGCGCCACCACCCGCGCCCCCGCCCGCCGCAGCCCGCGCGCCGCCTCCTCCAGCGGCCCGGCCGACCTGGCGTCCACCACCAGATCCCAGCCACGCCCGGCCAGCGCGGCGCCCAGCGCACGCCCCAGCCCCTTCGATGCCCCCGTGATGACTGCGACCGGCATGGGCCCGTACCGCCTCTCCGCCTCGATGTGCGTCCTTGCCGCCCACGCTAGGAACCGGGCGGCCCGGGCCGCCTCGGGCAGCGGGCGGGACGGCCAGGGCACTTCGCCCTAGGCCGGTGGGCCCAGCCGAAGGCCGACGGTGGTCCGATACGGCTGTCACCGCCCGCCGGTACCGTGAAGGCATGACCAACGGACCGGGAGACGGACACGGACCGGGAGACGGGCCGAACGCCGGAATCCCCGCCGTGAGCAGCGCAATCCTCGCCATGAGCCGGCATCTGGAGGTGCGCGACGTCCTCAAGACGATCGTCGCCTCCGCCCGCGAACTGCTCGACGCCGAGTACGCCGCCCTCGGCGTGCCCGACGACCACGGCGGCTTCGCCCAGTTCGTGGTCGACGGCGTCAGCGAGGAGCAGTGGAAGGCCATCGGCCCGCTGCCGCGCCAGCACGGCATCCTCGCCGCGATGCTGCACAACGCCACCCCGGAGCGGCTCGCCGACGTCCGTACGGACCCCCGCTTCGGCGGCTGGCCCGCCGCCCACCCGGACATGTCCGACTTCATCGGCCTGCCGGTCGCCGACGGCGACGAAATCCTCGGCGCGCTCTTCCTCGCTAACAAGAAGTGCCCCAAGCCCGCCGGCGGCTGCGGTTTCACCTCCGAGGACGAACGGCTGCTCGGCATACTCGCCCAGCACGCCGCCATCGCCCTGACCAACGCCCGCCTCTACGAACGCAGCCGCGAACTGACCATCGCGGGCGAACGCGCCCGGCTGGCCCACGAACTGCACGACGCCGTCGCCCAGAAACTCTTCTCCCTCCGGCTCACCGCCCAGGCCGCCACCGCCCTGGTGGACCGCGACCCGGCGCGCGCCAAGGGCGAGTTGCAGCAGGTCGCCGCCCTCGCCGCGGAAGCCGCCGACGAACTGCGCGCCGCCGTCGTCGAATTGCGGCCCGCCGCCCTGGACGAGGACGGCCTCGTCGCCACCCTGCGCTCCCAGACCCAGGTCCTGGACCGCGCCCACCACGCACACGTCACCTTCGAGGCCCAAGGAGTACGGGCGCTGCCCGCCGCCCAGGAGGAAGCACTGCTGCGCGTCGCCCAGGAAGCCCTGCACAACGCCCTGCGGCACGCCGGCGCGGACCGTGTCGAGGTGACCCTCGTACGGCACGGCCAGGGCGCCCTGCTGCGGGTCGCCGACGACGGCTGCGGCTTCGACACCCGCGCGGTCCGCCGCGCGGGCCGCCACCTGGGCCTGGTGTCGATGCGCGACCGGGCGAGCGGCGTCGGAGGCCGGCTCATCGTGGAATCGGAGCCCGGCAAGGGCACTGCTGTGGAGATGGAGGTGCCCGGTGGGTGAAGACAAGAGGGGCAACGCGATGGGGGTCCCCGCGGGCGAAGCCCGGGGGAGTTTCGACCGAAGGGCGGTGGCGGGCGACGGGCGGACCATCAGGGTGCTGCTGGTCGACGACCATCAGGTCGTCCGGCGCGGGCTGCGCACGTTCCTGGAGGTCCAGGACGACATCGAGGTGGTGGGGGAGGCGTCCGACGGCGCCGAGGGCATCGCCGCCGCCGAGCAACTGCGCCCGGACGTCGTCCTGATGGACGTCAAGATGCCGGGCATGGACGGCATCGAAGCCCTGCGCAAGCTGCGCGAACTGGACAACCCGGCCCGGGTGCTGGTCGTCACCAGCTTCACCGAGCAGCGCACCGTCGTCCCGGCACTCCGCGCGGGCGCCGCGGGCTATGTCTACAAGGACGTGGACCCGGACGCGCTGGCCGGCGCCATCCGCTCCGTACACGCCGGACACGTCCTGCTCCAGCCCGAGGTGGCCGGCGCGCTGCTCTCCCAGGAGGAGGGCAACCACGGCCAGGGCCGCGGTACGTCACTGACCGACCGGGAGCGCGAGGTCCTCGCCCTGATAGCGGACGGCCGCTCCAACCGCGAGATCGCCCGCGCGCTGGTGCTGTCCGAAAAGACCGTCAAGACCCACGTGTCGAACATCCTGATGAAACTCGACCTGGCCGACCGCACCCAGGCCGCCCTCTGGGCGGTCCGGCACGGCATCGGCGCCTGACGGACCGGCTTCGGGGCCGGGCCGGGAGCCGGACCGGCCAGGGCACCTGCGGTGATCCGACTATCAGGGCGCGGGCCGGTTCGCCGTCATCCGATCCGAGATTCATACCGTCGGGTGGACGTCACCCGTGTGGCGCAACCCGTCAGGCGTCCGGCCGTTCTCCATGGCGTGCCGCGGAAGTCGACCGCGGCCGTCGTTAGGAGAGGTCAGAGAAGTGAAGAACATCAAGAGGGCCGTGGCCGTCACGATCGCCACGGGCGGACTCGCCGTCGCCGGTGCCGGTATCGCCTCCGCCCAGGGCATCGCGCAGGGCCACGTCGTGAACTCCCCCGGTGTCCTTTCGGGCAACCTGCTTCAGGTCCCGGTGCACGTCCCGGTCAACGTCACCGGCAACAGCATCTCGGTCGTCGGCGTCCTCAACCCGGCCTTCGGGAACCGCAGCCACAACTCCTGACCGCTTCCGCGCGACGGGCCGGCCCGGCCACCCACCCCCGACGGGCCGGCCTCGCCGAGCACCCGATGACCACCACCCCACGGCCCCGCGCCGACACGTGAGGAACCACTCCCATGAACACCGCCAAGAAGGCCGCTCTCGTTTTCGCCACCGCCGGACTGGCCGCCGGTGCCGCCGCCGGGACCGCCGCCGCGACCGGGCACGCGCACGCCAACGGCGCGGCCGTCAAGTCCCCCGGCGTCCTCTCGGGCAACCACGTACAGGTCCCCGTCGACGTGCCCGTGAACTTCTCCGGCAACACCGTCAACGTCGTGGGCATCCTCAACCCGGCCCACCACAACACCGCCGTGAACCACTGACCCACGGCACACGCCGGACCGCGCCGGCACCCGCGTCCCGCTGAAGGCCCCGCCCGACCGCACCCCGGCCGGACGGGGCCTTCCCCGTGGGGCCGACTCTCGTAGGTCCGGCCCCCGTAGGTTCGGTACGCCGGGGCCCTCGTACGGCAGGGCCCTTCGTGCCGCCGGGTCCTTCGTACGGCCGGGCCCGCCCCGCCTCAGTACGGAAGCGGACCGGCCCGGCCCGCCCACCGACCCCGCCGATCGGCGCCACTCACCCCCGTCGCCGCTCCGCCTCCTCCACATACGCGTTGTACGCCGCCACCTGCGCCCGCCGGGCCGTCCGCTCCACCGGGCGCAGCGCCTCGGCCCGGGCCGCCATCTCGGACGCGCTCACCGCCCCGCCGTGCTCCTGCCCTTCCCCGCCGGCGCTCCGCGCGATGCCGATGAGCGCGCCGACCCGCTGCGCCAGCTCCAGCACCCGCACCGCCCTCGGCGGATAGCCGGGCGCCAGCACCTGCCGGCCCGCCTCGGCCCGCGCGCGGTACGCCTCCAGCGCCGCCTGCGCGACCGGCCCCGAACCCGCCACGTCCAGCCGGGACAGCACCTCGGTGGCCTCCCGCAGCGCTTCCGCCAGCTCCCGCTCCGCCTCGCCGAGCGAGGGCACGTCCGCCGGGGGCGCGTCCCGCACGGGCAGGCAGTGCCAGACGACCTCGACATGCACGTCCTCGCGCGGCACCCCGGCGCCCTCGGGGCCCGACTCCCACACCTCGGGGACGAGTCCGAGCGCCGCCCCGGACGCCAGCACCGCCTCCTCGGCCTCCAGTGCCCGCGCGTTGAACTCCGGGGGACCGCTCAGCCCCAGCGGGTGGCCCGGCACCGGCAGCGCCACCCGCAGGCCCGTCGCCCCCAGCGTCCGCAGCCGCCCCAGCGCGAGCGTCAGCCCGACCGGACCCGGCTCCCCGGGCAGGTCCCGCACGCGGTGCACCGCGTCGTCGTCCGCGATCCGCTGCGCGGCTTCATCAGGTGAGACAAGCCCGGCCAAGAGGGCATTTCCCCACGCGGCCAGGCGTCCCGAACGAGGTTCATCGAGCATGTCCCCAGCCTAAGGACAGGCACTGACATTGAGTGGCGTAGGTTTGCAGGGGGGATGCGCCCACAGGCGCACGAGACGACCGATATGCAATGGGAGACAACGCGCTCATGAGCGATGTGCTGGAGCTGGTGGACGTATCCGTGGTCCGCGAAGGACGGGCTCTGGTGGACCAGGTCTCCTGGTCGGTCAAGGAGGGCGAGCGCTGGGTGATCCTCGGCCCCAACGGCGCCGGCAAGACCACCCTGCTCAACGTCGCCTCCAGCTACGTCTTCCCGAGCACCGGGACCGCGTCGATCCTCGGCGAGACCCTCGGCAAGGTCGACGTCTTCGACCTGCGCCCGCGCATCGGCGTGGCCGGCATTGCCCTCGCCGACAAGCTGCCGCGCAGCCAGACCGTCCTGCAGACCGTGCTCACCGCCGCGTACGGCATGACCGCCGGCTGGCGCGAGCAGTACGAGGACATCGACGAGCAGCGCGCCCGCGCCTTCCTCGACCGCCTGGGCATGAACGAGTACCTCGACCGGAAGTTCGGCACCCTCTCCGAGGGCGAGCGCAAGCGCACCCTCATCGCCCGCGCGATGATGACCGACCCCGAGCTGCTCCTCCTGGACGAGCCCGCGGCCGGCCTCGACCTCGGCGGCCGCGAGGATCTCGTACGCCGCCTCGGCCGGCTCGCCCGCGACCCGTACGCCCCCTCCATGATCATGGTCACCCACCACGTCGAGGAGATCCCCCCGGGCTTCACCCACGTCCTGATGATCCGCCAGGGCAAGGTGCTGTCCGCCGGACCGCTCGACCTGGAGCTGACCTCCGGCAACCTCTCGCACTGCTTCGGCCTGCCGCTGGTCGTCGAGCGCAACGGCGACCGCTGGACCGCCCAGGGCCTGCCGCTCTCCTGAAGAGCCCGCCACCGCCGCACTCTTCCTGACCGGACGGCCCCTGTCCCGGGCCGTCCGGCGGATCTACCATGAAGGCGTGGATCCATGGGTGTGGTGGCTCGTCGCCGCCGTAGGACTGGGCATTCCGCTCGTCGTGACCGCGATGCCCGAGTTCGGGATGCTCGCGGTCGGTGCCGTCGCCGGTGCCGTCACCGCGGGACTCGGCGGGGGCACGGTCATGCAGTTCGTCGTCTTCGCCGCCGTCTCGGTCGCGCTCATCGCGGTGGTACGCCCCATCGCCAACCGCCACCGCAGTCAACGCCCGCAGCTGGCCTCGGGAATCGACGCCCTCAAGGGCCGCTCCGCCACGGTCCTGGAGCGGGTCGACGCGGCCGGCGGCCGGATCAAACTGGGCGGCGAGGTCTGGTCCGCCCGCGCGCTGGACGCGGACCAGGTCTACGAACCGGGCCAGAAGGTGGACGTGGTGGAGATCGAAGGCGCCACCGCGGTCGTCATGTGAGCGTTCAAGCCAGTCGTCGTACGAGCGCACGGATGAGGCGAACCGCCAGCGCGCCGGCCCGTCGCTCTGGGAGACTCGATCAAGACAGGGCCGGCCCAGGCCGCCGCAGCCAGTAACCGAGGGGTACCGGGGAGCCGCAGTGGAACCGATCATCATCGTCCTGATCATCCTGGTGGTGCTCGTTTTCATCGCACTCATCAAAACGATCCAGGTCATCCCGCAGGCCAGCGCCGCCATCGTCGAGCGCTTCGGCCGCTACACCCGCACCCTGAACGCGGGCCTGAACATCGTCGTCCCGTTCATCGACTCCATCCGCAACCGCATCGACCTGCGCGAACAGGTCGTCCCCTTCCCCCCGCAGCCGGTGATCACCCAGGACAACCTGGTCGTGAACATCGACACCGTCATCTACTACCAGGTCACCGACGCGCGCGCCGCGACGTACGAGGTCGCCAGCTACATCCAGGCGATCGAGCAGCTCACCGTCACGACGCTGCGCAACATCATCGGCGGCATGGACCTGGAACGGACCCTGACCTCCCGCGAGGAGATCAACGCGGCACTGCGCGGCGTCCTGGACGAGGCCACCGGCAAGTGGGGCATCCGCGTCAACCGCGTCGAGCTGAAGGCGATCGAGCCGCCGACCTCCATCCAGGACTCGATGGAGAAGCAGATGCGCGCCGACCGGGACAAGCGCGCCGCGATCCTCCAGGCCGAAGGTGTCCGGCAGTCCCAGATCCTCACCGCCGAAGGCGAGAAGCAGTCCTCGATCCTGCGCGCCGAGGGTGAGGCCAAGGCCGCCGCGCTGCGCGCCGAGGGCGAGGCGCAGGCGATCCGGGTGGTCTTCGAGTCCATCCACGCCGGCGACCCGGACCAGAAGCTGCTGTCCTACCAGTACCTCCAGATGCTGCCGAAGATCGCCGAGGGCGACGCCAACAAGCTCTGGATCGTGCCCAGCGAGATCGGCGACGCCCTCAAGGGCCTCGGCGGCGCCATCAACAGCTTCAACCCCACGGGCGGCGGCGCCCCGTCCGGCGGCCACGGCATGACCAAGTCCGCCCCGCACCGCGAACAGCCGACCATCGACTGACACACGGTCCCACCCAGGGCCCGCCCCCGGCAGCACGGCAGCATGCCGAAAGTGCTGTTCCCGGGGGCGGGCCCTGGTGCATGATCGGGCCGGACCGTACCGATCATGCACCAGGGAGCCCGTATGACCGTCTGGGAAGCACTCGCCGTCTTCGGGGCGGGCGGCGCCGCCGGCGCGATCAACGTCGTCGTCGGCTCCGGGACCCTGATCACCTTCCCGGTCCTGCTGGCCATCGGTCTGCCACCGGTCACCGCCAACGTCTCCAACACCCTCGGCCTGGTGCCCGGTTCGCTCAGCGGCGCCTTCGGCTACCGGCGCGAACTGGCCGGCCAGGGACGCCGCATACGGCGCTTCGGCGCCGCCGCCCTGGCCGGCGGACTGATCGGCGCGGCCCTGCTCCTGGTACTGCCCTCCGACGCCTTCGATGCCATCGTGCCCGTCCTGATCGCCGTGGCCCTCGTCCTCGTCGTCGTCCAGCCCCGGCTCGCCGCCGCGCTGCGCGCCCGCCGCGAACGCAACGGCACCACCGTCCGTACGGACGGTGGTGCCCTGCTGCTGACCGGACTCTTCTTCGCGAGCATGTACGGCGGCTACTTCGGCGCCGCCCAGGGCGTCATCTACCTCTCCCTGATGGGCCTGCTGCTCAGCGAGAACCTGCAACGCCTCAACGCCATCAAGAACGTCCTGGCCTTGTTCGTCAACGGCGTCGCCGCGCTCTTCTTCCTCTTCGCCGCGCACATCGACTGGCTGGCCGTCGTCCTCATCGCGGCCGGCTCGGCCCTCGGCGGCCTGATCGGCGCCAAGATCGGCCGCCGCCTGCCGCCGGCCGTACTGCGCGGGGTGATCGTCGCGGTCGGCATCGCGGCGATCACCCAACTGCTGCTGAAGTGACCCGCGGAGCCATTACGCAGGCAGCCCCAGCCACTCCGGGAGCTCTTCCCGTACGGAACCGGCCAGCGCCGCCACCAGCACATCGGCGGGCGTCGGCTCGAACGGCCTGCTCAGCAGCCGCATTCCGGCCTGCTCCGGCGTCCGGTCCGCCTTGCGGTGATTGTCCTCGGCGCACGACGCGACCGTGTTCAGCCAGGTGTCCCCACCGCCGCGCGACCGCGGCACGACGTGGTCCACGGTCGTCGCCCGCCGCCCGCAGTACGCGCACCGGTGCTGGTCACGCACCAGCACACCCCGCCGCGACCACGCCGCCTGTCTTCGGAACGGCACCCGTACGTACCTGCTGAGCCGGATCACCCGCGGCACCGGCACCTCCACCGCCGCGGCCCGGATCCGCAGCCCCGGATGCGCCTGCTCGACCACGGCCTTGTCCTGCATGACCAGCACCACCGCGCGCCGCAGCGACACCGTCGCCAGCGGCTCGAAGCTCGCGTTGAGCACCAGTGTCTCGCGCATCCCGTCCACCTCCCGGTCCCCGTTCGCCGCTCGGCGAAGTGGCTCCACTGTGCAGCTCCAGTGATCCCCTGGACAACGCAATTTCCGCACGCCACAAGGGAGATGGGAGATGACGGGCAAGTGAAGGAACGGGTGCGGGCAAGGGGGCGGAAGGAAGCACGCCACGGCGCGGAACGGGCGGCACGCTCCGGGGCCCCACCCCCGTGCGTTCGCCGGGACCCCGGAGCGTATGGCAGCCGACGCGGCCGTCCGACACGAGAGCGGACTCCGGCAGGCGGCCGGCGACACACCTGCGCCCCGCCGCCTCCGCCGCTGCGGTGCCGGCTGCCCGACGGCCGTACCGCGAGCCGTTTGTCAGCCATGCACCACTGTGCGAGCGGAAGCGCCGGGGCGCAACGGATTTAAGGCCGGCGTCCGGTCCCCGGCCCGAATCGGCCGGGGTCCGGACACCGGCCCACTGCTCAGCTCCCGGCGGGCACCTCGTACTCGCCGATCAGCTGCGCCCGCCCGATCGCGTGGAACCGCAGATTGAAGCCGACCACGGCCGGCGTCGCGTCCGCGTCCGGGCCGAGCTTGTCCTGGTCCACCGCGTACACGGTGAAGACGTAACGGTGCGGCCCGTCACCGGGCGGCGGCGCCGCACCCGTGAAGTCCCGCGACCCCGCGTCGTTGCGTACGTGGACGGCCCCCTCCGGCAGCCCCTTCATGTCACCGCTGCCGGCACCCGCGGGCAGCTCGTTGACCGACGCGGGAATGTCGAACACCGACCAGTGCCAGAAGCCGCTGCCGGTCGGCGCGTCCGGGTCGAAGCAGGTGACCGCGTAGCTGCGGGTCCCCTCCGGCGCGCCCTCCCACCGCAGGTGCGGCGAGGTGTTGCCCGCCGCCTGCACCTGCGCCGACGGGAGCGTCCCGCCGTCGGTCACCTCGTCACTCACCACGGTGAACCCGGCCACCGGCGGATGGAAATCGTGCGGGAGCGGCCGGCGCTTGAGCTCGGACACCTGGGCACCTCCTGAATCGCGAATGGACACCTGTCCGGCCAGGTTAGAGCCTGTGTGCCGGGCGGCGGGCGTCCGGCCGGGGGCGGTGGGGGGACCGGCTTCTAGAGCCAGTTCCGCTTGCCGCCGACCTCGGCCAGCCACTGGTTGAGGTACGCGGCCCAGTCGGTCGCCTGATAGCCGTCCAGCGGCACGACGAACGAGCGGTACGTGTCGCTGCCCTCGCTGAACAGCCCCGGCTTCTTGTCCATCTCCAGCACCACGTCCATCTCCCGGTCGTCCGCCACGAAGGACAGCTCGACCTGGTTCAGCCCGCGGTACTGCTGCGGCGCGTGGAACTCGATCTCCTGGTAGAAGGGCAGCCGCTGCCGGGTGCCGCGGATGTGCCCCTGCTCCAGGTCGGCGCTCTTGAACCGGAACCCGAGCCGGCCGAACGCGTCCAGCAGGGCCTGCTGCGCCGGCAGCGGATGCACCTGGACCGGATCGAGGTCGCCGGAGTCCACCGCACGGGCGATCGCCAGCTCCGTCGTCACCCCCACGTGCATCCCGTGCAGCTGCTGCCCGAGGAACGTCGTCACCGGCGTCTCCCACGGGATCTCCAGCCCGAACGGCACCGTGTGCACCGCGCCGGCCTGCACCTCGAAGGCCCCGCCGAGCTGCAGCTTGGTGAACTCGACGTCCCGCTTGTACTCCTGCTCGCCGCCCTCGACCTCCACCCGCGCCTGGAGGCCCACCGACAGCTTCTCGATCTGCTGGGCGACCGAACCGCCCTGGATCCGCACCTCGCCCTGCACGACCCCGCCCGGAACGACGTTCTCCTCGAAGAGCACCGTCTCCACCGACGCGCCTCCGGCCCCCAAGCTGGCCAGCAGCTTCTTGAACCCCATGCTCGTTCCTCCCCAGGCAGACGCCTGTACCTCGTGTGATGCGCCGTGATCGCGGCCCGGTCCGTCAGCTACCCACGCCGGGCGGCGCCGGCCGGTTCCGTGAGCCACACCTTCCCAACCGGGACGCCCGGTGGCCAGTCGCCCACCCGCTGGTTCGCGTCGCTCTCCGTTACCCTTGATCCGCATGATCGTCGCACCGGACCGCCGACCGCTCACGCGGGACTTCTTCGACCGTCCCGTCCTGGACGTCGCGCCTGAGCTGCTCGGCCGCACCCTCGTACGCCGTACCCCCCAGGGGCCGATCGAACTGCGCATCACCGAGGTCGAGGCCTACAACGGATCCTCGGACCCGGGCTCGCACGCCTACCGGGGACGCACCGCGCGCAACGCCTCCATGTTCGGACCGCCCGGCCACGCGTACGTGTACTTCATCTACGGCATGTGGTTCAGCCTCAACCTGGTCTGCAACAAGCAGGACACCGCCAGCGGTGTCCTGCTGCGAGCCGGCGAAGTGCTCACCGGAACGGAGCAGGCGGCCGAACGCCGCCCGAAGGCGCGCAACGCCCGCGAACTGGCCAAGGGACCGGCCCGGCTCGCCACCGCCCTCGACATCGACCGCTCCCTGGACGGTACGGACATCTGCTCCACCGCCCCGGACCAGCCGCTCACCGTCCTGCACGGCCACCCGGCGGAGACCACCGACGTGCTCAACGGCCCGCGTACGGGCATCAGCGGCGAGGGCGCCGTGCACCCGTGGCGCTTCTGGATCGACGGTGATCCCACCGTCAGCCCGTACCGCGCCCACGTGCCGCGCAAGCGCCGGAGCAGGGCTGCTTGACTCTGCCCGCCGGACCGCCTAACGTAGCCCGAGCCGCTTGACACGGGCAGCGCTGTCTGCGCGGGCCGCCGAGCGACGCAAACCCACTACCTACGAACGATCACCCCCGGCGGGGTCTTATTTCGCTTGCCGAAATTCGAGGCCGCCACGGCGCGATTATGCGCCGCACGGGAATTCGCTTAAAGTAGTGATCACGCCGAAAGGCGTAACACGCCCCGCCGGCGGGGCATCGGAAACGAATTCGATCCGGCAACGGATCGCGAAACGGATCTGATAGAGTCGGAAAGGCCGGAAAGCGAAAGCCGGACGGCCGCCCCGCTCCAGCAGGGAGCCGGAAACGGAAAGCGGAAACGCCGAACGGATCTGGTAAGGTTGGAACCGCGAAGAAGCCGAAAGGCCGAAACGCACCGGCGAAAATCAGGACCGCGAGGATCTGATAGAGTCGGAAACGCAAGACCGAAGGGAAGCGCCCGGAGAGCCTGGTGAAACAGGCACAAAGGAAGCGTCCGTTCCTTGAGAACTCAACAGCGTGCCAAAAGTCAACGCCAGATATGTTGATACCCCGTCCACCGGCAGCAGCCGGAGGATGAGGTTCCTTTGA